>JBLIBL010000018.1:0-47703 GCA_047633355.1 Polaribacter sp. | reverse complement strand
TTGATAAATGGAGTTTACATAATGAAAGCGTTCAGTTAAACCCGTGAAAGATTTAAAAGGTTACGGCAAACGCTGATATAGATGTGAGATAATGACTATAATCGGGGTGGCTATTTTTGTGTTTCTCTCGTGAATTTGGTCGAAGTTGTTTGGGTTTTAGAGTCTTGTTACGATCAACCAAACCCAGTCATTATGCATACTTTGGAGTACTGTTAAACACGACTCAATTGGCAATTGAAAATTCAGAAGTTATTCATATTTGCATAAATCGTTTTAGAAAAGGTAATGCTGATTTTAATGATGCAATTATCGCAGTAATTGCAGAAGACGCTGGTTGTGAAAGGATATTTACTTTTGATAAAAAATCAAAAAGTGTTGGTATGACCTTGTTAAGCTAAGCAGTTCATGCAATCTTAAGAGATTTGTTATATATTTGCAATAAACGTTAAAAGACCTAAGTCTAACGTAATTCACTTAACATCTTTTTGGAGCTGAGTATGAGTGCGACAATGAATTTATCACTAACTGATGAGTTAAAGTCATTCGTACAGCAAAATTCGGGAAATGGAACTCTATATTCGACGCCAAGTGAGTTTATACGATATGTAATTAGAGAGCGCAAGGAGAAAATGGATGCAGCTGATTTACGTAACGGTGTTCTAGAAGGTTTTCAAGATGCGATTAACGGTAAATTAGTTGAATTTAATGGAGGTGTTCGTGACGCTATTCTTGAGTTAAAAAAGAAAGAACAATCTGGATGGTGAGATACTTAAGTTTATTAGATAATAAATTAACTTTCCTATTGGTTATTCCTGTTTTAATTACATCTTGTAGTACTCAAAAAATAAACTGCCTATTAAACTGGAAAACAACCGGCTTTTATACACCGATATCAGAAGATTTCGCACAACAATTCAATAAAAGAATCGCAGTGAAAAAACACAAGTCGGTAAAATTCAATAGCAAGTTTTTAAAGACTGTAAAACTAGAAGGCTGGGGTAAAACTAGATTTGGTTGGTATTTGGGTTATTACTCAAATCAATGGCATAAAAGTAATCACCCGTTAAACGCTATGGGACATCCGCTTAAAATTGGCGCTATTGCCGTGGATAACAATATAATCAATAAAAATACACTTGTTAATATTTCTAGCATACAAAATGTTTTAGGTATCAATCAATTTCATGCCGTAGATGTTGGATCTGCTATCAAGAATAAGCATATCGATATTTACACCGGTGAAGGTGACAATGCTAGAAAATTAAGTTACAAAGTGACAGGCAAGCACCAGGTTTGTTTTTAGTTAAAGGATAACAACATTGTTAAATATAATTTCAAAAGAAAAATTCAAAAGTATTCCTTGGAAGAACGGTAAAGGCAGTACATTAGAGTTGGCAATTAACCCAAATGGGTCTTTGAACGATTTTGAATGGCGATTAAGCATTGCTAAAGTTGAAGAGGATGGCGTTTTTTCTGATTTCACGGGTTACACGAGAAATTTAGTTCTAATTGATGGTGAGGGTATTGTGTTAAATCATCACGAAAAGCATATTGATCATTTAAACAAGAAGTTAGAATTTTCTACTTTTGATGGTGCCAATATGACGATAGCTAAACTAACTGCCGGTACAATAACTGATTTTAATTTAATGACTCGGACTACAGATTTTAACGGGACTGTTAAAACTTATAGTGGCACTCATGAAGTGGTTTTAGATAGAACTCAAATTTGTTTTATTTATGGGCTCTCTAAAAAATTAGAAATTGAGTCGATCGATTTTGATAATATAGAAATATTATCTGTAGGTGATTTAATGCAGATTACAAATGAGCCGGCTATTGAGAAAGTAGAAATTAATGTGTCAGGAGAAAACTTTATTGTTGTTTACATTAATAAATTGGAGTCACTCAAATTTAACATAATAGACCAAGTCGAAACTAATCTATCAGAGTGACTACAAATTAATATCTTCAGTTGGAGTTTAATAAAGTTTAGTCAAACAAGTCTTAGAATAGTCAGATAATTCGTCAAGGCGATTGTCTCTCACTTTAGCTACCCATTCAGGATCTTGCAATAGAGCTCTACCAATGGCAACCATTTCAAATTCGCCATCATTCAAACGATTTGCTAGGTTTTCAAAGGACTCTTTTGAGACACCGGATGTTTCGATCATATCTCGTTTTTCTTCGTCTATGAAACCGCTGTTTAAACCAACACTGCCCACTGCGATACATGGTTTGCCTGTTATTTTTTTTGTCCATCCAGCTAAATTTAGATCAGAACCTTCAAACTCGGCTACCCAAAAACGTCTAGTAGAACAATGGAAAATATCGACACCCGCATCACTCATTGGTGTAAGGAAAGCTTCTAATTCTTCAGGTGTATTAGCCAGTTTTGCTTTATAGGCTTGTTGTTTCCATTGTGAGAATCTTAAAATAACAGGAAAGTCTTGACCGCAACGCTGTTTTATTTTTTGCACTATTTCAACTACCACTTGGGTTCGACCAGCAATGTCTCCACCGTATTCATCCGTTCGTTCATTGGTATCTGCCCAAAAGAATTGGTCCAGTAGATATCCATGGGCGCCGTGAAGTTCAACACCATCAAAACCGATTGCTTTTGAGTCTTCGGCAGCTTTTACAAAAGCTTCAATCACTTCTTTAACATCTTCATGAGTTAACGCTTCTCCTGAAGGTTTACCCTTTGCAACTAAACCAGATGGGCTATACCCTGGTACCGATTCATCGGGTCCCGCGCCTTTTCCTGCTCTTCTAATAGCTCCAACATGCCAAAGTTGAGGCACTATTTTACCACCTACTTTATGCACAGCTTCAACTACATTTTTCCAACCCGCAAGTGCTTCTTCACCATAAATAAACGGAACATTAGCATATGCGTTTGCCGCTTTATGACCAACGCAAGTTCCTTCAGTAATAATCAATCCTACTTCATTTTTTGCTCGCCTAGCATAATAGGCGGTCACTAACTCGTTAGGAATCCCGCCAGGACTAAATGTTCGGGTCATTGGAGCCATTACAATCCTGTTTTTTAAATGCAATGGGCCTAATTCAATAGGGTTAAATAATGGGCTTTCAGAAAGAAGCATAAAGTTGTTCCTAATCTAAGTGAAAATAAAGTAAAATTAACATAAAATATTGGCTCGCTTTATAGCATAGATTTTTAGAATAGGGTATCTAACATGAATGATGAATCCACAAAGTCAGTCTTGACTGCTGAAGAAAAACACAAAAAAAAGTCGCAAAAACATAAAGATAAAGTAGATGCTAGCGTTGCGATGGCAACTGAAGAGCGCGGTATGCTTTTGGTTATCACTGGTAATGGAAAAGGCAAGTCAACTGCAGGGTTTGGGGTTGTTGCACGCTGTGTTGGACATGGTTATAAAGCCGCGGTTGCTCAGTTTATTAAGGGAACTTGGGAATGTGGAGAGCGTAATTTGTTAGAAAAAAGTGGTGTTCCGTTTTCTGTGATGGCAACCGGTTTCACTTGGGATACTCAGGACAAAACAGCTGACATAAAAGCAGCGACAGAGGTATGGGAAGAGGCAAAGGTGTTTTTAGCGGATCCTCAATATCATGTGGTGTTACTTGATGAGCTGACTTATATGCTGGGTTATAAATATTTAGATAAAGAGGATGTATTGAACGCGATCAATAACCGACCCAAAGAGCAAACTGTTGTGATTACGGGGAGGGGAGCCACTAAAGAATTAAAGGACATTGCAGATACTATTAGTGAAATAAAGGATGTTAAGCATGCTTATCGCGCTGGCCTTATGGCTCGTAAAGGAGTTGATTGGTGATTAAGTTGTTTCGATGTGTTTTTTTATCATTGTTAATCATTTGTTTACCTGTCAACGCAGAAAAATCAAAGCAGCGAATCATTACGCTTTCACCAAACTCTGTTGAAATGCTTTATTCTATTGGTGCAGGTGATCGAATTGTTGGTACTGTGGAATATTCAGATTACCCAAAAGAGGCCACTAACATCCCAATAATAGGAAACTACTCGGGTGTTCAAATAGAAAAAATATTAGAGTTAAAGCCTGATGTCATTGTTGCTTGGAAAACGGGCAATAAGTCTACAGATCTTGAAAAACTTGCTTCTTTAGGTATGAATATTCATTACACTCAGGCCGAAAGCCTTACAGAAATAGGCAACGAAATCCTGCGCTTAGGTGAATTGACGGGAAATCAAAAGCAAGCGAGAAGCGTCGTTCAAAAGCTGGAATCCCGTTATCAAAAAATAAAAAGTAGCTATATGCATAAAACACCCGTTAGTGTTTTTTATCAACTATGGCATGAGCCATTGCAAAGTGTTGGAGCCAATGGTTGGATTGCTTCTATGATTAACGATTGTGGTGGTTTAAATTTATTTAATAAGGTAAAAAATGATTATCCCCTGGTTTCTATGGAAACAATACTTGTAAAAAATCCTAAAGTGATTATCATACCGCAGCACTCAGGGAATGAGGGTGCGGAACATAATATATGGGATCGATGGGATATTATTGATGCTGTAAAAATGAATCGAATATTTACCATCAATGGTGATTTATTACATCGATTTACGCCTAGAGCTGTTGAAGGTTTAGAACAACTTTGTCAGAGAATTGATGAAGGTAGGAAGTAATTACTCTACTCTTTTTAGGATTAGAGTATGGAAAGTAGTTGATACGGATATCAAAACAATCGAGTGATTTGAGCTAGTTAGTCTTTATATTAGCAATCAAATAATTCGGGAAGTTGGTGAAATTCCAACACTGCCCCCGCAACGGTGATGTTTCATTGGTTGATTTATCTATACCAATAGAGAATAAGTCCGGAGACCGGCTCGACTAACAATTTGGTGGAGGAATAATTTTATCCCTCCAATTATTAATCAGACGCGGCGGGCGTCAAAACGTCATTTACTTTAAACTAGTGTCAGACTAGTCAGGTAAATGAGAGGTCTTAACAATGAAAAACCGATCTAACTTTTCTGGTTTTATAAAACCAGTATTTTTTCTTTTAGCTTTATCATTTATCAACTCACTTTCCGCACAAGACGCGAAAAATGAAGAGGATAATCTTCTTGTCATTACAGCCAATCGTACCGAACAAAATATCAATGATACCTTGGCAGCGGTAGAAATAATTACTCGCGAAGATATCGAAAGAATTCAGCCAGAATCCATTACCGATTTATTAACTAGTGTTGCTGGACTAGATTTCGTGCATAACGGCGGGGCTGGACAATCTTCATCTCTTTTTACTCGAGGCACAAATTCAGATCATACTTTAATGTTGATCGATGGCGTTCGAGTTGGCTCTGCCACTTTAGGTAATAAATCATTTTCAACTATTCCTGTTGCACAAATAGAACGGATCGAAATCGTTAGAGGTCCTCGCGCTTCGTTATGGGGCAGCGATGCTTTAGGTGGCGTTATTCAAATATTTACACGGCGAATGACTGCCGGCGAATACTCTGTTGAAGCAACTGCAGGCTCTGATGAGTTTCTCTCTAGTGCGATAGTCTTTGGTTTTGGCAGCGAAAAAATTTCAAATACGGTCACGCTCAGTTATCGGGATAGTGATGGATATGATGTTAATACCGGGACAGAAACGGACGATGATGGATATGACCGAATATCTGCAGCTATAAGAGGTGATTATACTCTTTCCGATGAGACTCAGCTTGATTGGGTTTTTCAATACGATTCTGGAACAAATGAATTTGATAGTGATTTTGGTGCCAATGTTAATGATTATAAAAATCATCTTTGGAATATTCGCTACTCTTATACGGTTGATAATTGGTTAACGCAATTCAGTTTGAAGCAAAATAAAGACTACACTTTTTCTTATGGGAATGGAACGGATAAAGGAGCAGGAAGCGTTTTTGAAACACGTCGAAACCAAGTTAACATTTTAACCCGGTATAAAATAAATGATGAAATTAGTGTCACAGGTGGTGTTGACCATTTTGTCGATAATGTTGAAAGAAGTGATGTAGTTTCCTTTGATTTTGGACTAGGGCAGAATGTATCTCAACCTTTTGAAGTAACTGAGCGCGCTTCAGATGCCATATATATTTCCAGCATAATGAACTTTGATAAAATTATTGGTGAAATTTCTGCGCGGTATGACGATGTAGAAGCAGTCGATACTAATAAGACTTTTAATATTAGTGCAGGTTATAAATTGACCGATAATATAACAGTAGCAGTGAGTCGTTCAAAAGGCTTTAAAGCGCCATCGTTTAATGACCTTTATTATCCAGGTTTTGGCAATGACCAGTTAGTGAGTGAAGAGTCGTATAACCGAGAGTTTTTAATTCGTGGTCACTGGAAATCGCATTCTGCTTTGATTGTAAATTTTGAAAACAAAGTGAATAAGCTAATTGCGTTTAGTTTTGATCCTGTTTTAGGATTTAGACCTTTTAATGTTGATAAAGGTAATTTAAGCGGTTATGAATTTCAATATAAATATCATCACGGAAAGTTGAATCATAAGCTCTCTGCAACTTACGTAAACGCAAAAGATGTTAGTGTTGACCCTTTTACCGGGATCGCAGCAAACGAGCAGTTACTACGTCGAGCTAAGGAGCTATACAGTTATGAATTGACCGCTGTTTTAGGCGATTTATCCTTGTTTTCTCAATTCAACTATAAGGGAAGAAGACGAGATAATGATTTCTCCACGTTTCCATCTACATCGGTTTACTTAAAAAGTTTTGTACAAGTCAATTTAGGTGCTGCTTATCAAGTTTCTGAGAGCCTTAATGTTAAGTTGAAAGTGAGTGATTTTACAGATGCCGAAGGCGCAACCTTATTTACTTACAATGCGCCAGGACGTCAGGTTTTTGTATCGTTCCAATATCGAAATTTTTAAGGTGATTTAATCGCTAAATAGGGTAGAGAGTAGCTGTCAAAGCGCTTTTTACCCAGTAAAATATCCGTGTACAATCTGTACTTTAAGGTTAAAAGGCTTGCTCGCTGATTTATCCAAACTAAGTTATCCAAATTAAGTTATCCAAACTAAGTTATTCAACAATAAAGCACATTCAATAACTATTATATCTCTTAGTAGTCAAAATATAAGTAAGAGCTTTCAGCTTCAGATTGTGTGATAGAGCATAAATCAGTATCATAGCGTAAATACAAGGTTTCGGTAGGCTAATCAAGACTTGAATTCAAGTCAATTCAAGATACCCAAGCTCATCCGAATTTGAAAACAAACATTAAGGTTAATCATTTATGTCAAAATTCTTTTTTGATGGCAAAGCAAGTAATAACAATGCACGTGGGCAAGGTAAAGTCGGTGGCGGGAATCGATCGTTTCGTTTAGGTTCAAAAAATTCACCGGCAGAAATAAGCGTCCAAACTGAAGCTCGGCAATCAGAAGTGATGGCACTTTTAAAAGACAACAAATGGTTTGGTAATGTCGTGATAGATGCAGATAATGATGAAAACATTAAAGATTTAGGGTATTTGCAAGATCAAGCTGTCGTTACAGTCAAAACTAAAAATATCGGAAGAAATGACCCATGCTCATGTGGCAGCGGTAAAAAATTCAAAAAATGTTGTGGTGCCTAGTCGCTAATAGGTTTGCTATCAATATTATATTGTTCTTTTAAAATGCTGTTAAATCACTGAATAAAGACTTGAACTCAAGAGAGAATAATAATGCCTAGAGCAAGTGAGTTAAAACGCGGGATCGCCGTGGAATACAACGGTAAGTTATTGCTGGTCAAACACGTTGATGTTCATAGCCCAAGTGCGAGGGGAGCTGCTACGCTTTATAAAACCCGTTTTGCTGAGATAGGTACTGGTGGGAAAGTTGAACATAGCTTTAAAGGCGATGATATGTTGACTGCGATAGACCTCAATCGCCGAGGTGTTAGTTTCTCTTATGTCGATGGTGATGACTATATATTTATGGATAATGAAGATTATAGCCAACACTCTTTTAAAAAACATGAAATAGAAGATGAATGCCTTTTTATCAATGAAGATACCAAAGGTCTAGTCGTATTAGAAGTTGATGAAAAAGCCATAGCAGTGGAGTTACCTCAGTCGGTTGAAATGGAGATAATAGAAACTGACCCATCAATTAAAGGGGCATCCGCCGCTTCTAGAACCAAACCTGCAAGATTTGAAACAGGTTTAACGATTCAAGTGCCTGAATATATTTCCAATGGCGAAAAAGTAAAAATTAATACCAGTGAACGTAAGTTTATGGGTAGGGCAGATTCATAATGCTGTTAAGTGGCCGTAAAATATTAAAAAAAAACAAGCCAAGCTTTATTGAGTCGCTACAGTCAATCGAGATATCAGAAGATGCGATCACGATTTTAGATAAAACCAGTGATTATAAAAAAAACCTTTTAGGATTAATAAAGTCAGCTAAAAAACGCATTTATATTACGACTCTTTATTTACAAGATGATGATGCAGGACAAGAAGTATTAACAGCTTTATATGAAGCAAAACAAAGCAACCCTAAACTCGACATAAAAATATTTGTCGATTTTTTAAGAGCGCAACGTGGCTTAATGGGGCATGCAAAAAGCGAAGGTAACGTCAGACTGTATCGCGAATATGATAGAAAATATGAACATAAAATTGATATTTTGGGTGTGCCAGTAAAAAGTAAAGAACTTCTTGGTGTACTACATTTAAAAGGTTTTATCTTTGATAATACACTTTTTTATAGTGGTGCTAGTATCAATAATATTTATTTGCAGCAAAATGATCGCTATCGTTATGACCGATATCAAATAATTGAATCAAAAAGCTTAGCTGACTCTTTCGTTCGATTTTTGAGAAATAATTTTTTAAGCAGTGATGCAGTTCAGCCGCTGACTAGCGATGATATTCCTAAAGTAAAAGGTTTAAGAAAGGCAATAACAATCCTTAAAAAAGGACTTAGAAAATCAGGTTATTATTTTAAGACAGATGAAATTAAAGAAAATGGTAAACATATTTTATTGACACCGATACTCGGGTTTGGGGCGAGAAAAAATATTCTTAACAAAACCATTCATCAGCTAATTAAGCAGACTGAAAATCAAGTCGTTGTTTTTACGCCTTATTTTAATTTCCCTTCAAAAATACATTCCGCTATTAAAACACTGCTTAAACAAGGTAAAAAAGTAAAAATAATAGTAGGCGATAAAACCGCTAATGATTTTTATATTTCGGAAAACAATACATTCAATAAGATTGGGATTCTACCGTACCTTTATGAGGTTAGTCTGAGACGATTTGTTAAAAGTAATCAAAAATTTATAGACCAAAACTTATTAGATGTTTGTTTATGGTTAGATGAAGGTAACAGTTTTCATTTGAAAGGTATAAATTCAGACCAAAAAAACTATTTATTAACTGGGCACAATATTAATCCACGAGCGTGGCGCCTGGACATCGAAAATGGCGTATTGATACAAGATCCGAGTCAAAAACTAAAAGTGAAATTCGAACATGAACTTAGCGGAATTTTGAAAAATACAACTCGTATCAATCACTTTGATGATATAGAACTACCGATAAACTATCGACCAGAAGCTAGAAAGTTGTTAAAAGTTGCAAAGAGAGCAAAGTTAGATAGTATATTAAACCGGTTTTTATAGAATGGTTTTGATTAGAGTCATACTGGTAAGGGGCGGAGTCAAATTGAAATTTAGATGAAGGATCTTGTAAAGTTTAAATGGGCATTTGATGTGACAGGTATCATCTTTCTACTTTGACTCTGCCCCTGGGATATTAAACGTTACTGATATAAAGTATTCACAACAATAAACAAAGGGGAATTGAATGAGAAATACAACAGATAAATATGGCAAGGTAGCAATTGTTATTCATTGGATCATGGCGTTAATGATTATTGCATTAGTCTTTATCGGTTTTAGTTTGGGTGATATAGAAAAACCACTTAAATTTACAATTATAGGTCTTCATAAAGCAACAGGCACTTTAGTTTTGATATTGGGTTTATTTCGTTGGTATTGGATGATTAGTAATGATTCCCCAGCACCCGTTGAAGGAATGTCTAAAGCGGATATAGGCATTAGCCATGGTACTAAATGGATACTAATGTTGGCTCTAATCGGGATGCCTATGTCAGGTATTATTATGTCAATGTTTGCTGGTCATGGCATAAATATGTATGGATTATTCGAAATTACTCCGATGTTAGAAAAAAACATTCCTAATGCTAAATTTTTTGGTTCATTACATGAAATAGGTGCTTACGTTATCTCAATCATTATCGGTTTACACGTTTTAGCCGCTTTGAAACATCATTTTATTAATAAGGATAATGTACTCAGTCGGATGCTTGGACGCTAACTTAGTGTGATATTTTCAATTAAGTATTAAGTATTAAGTATTAAGTATTAAGTTGAGGTGACAGCATCAATAATCTAATTAAAGACACTAGAGCAAAATCATCAATGCTATTACTTTCAGCGGCTGCTTTTGTGATTGTTATAGCAGGTATGAAAGAAGCTGCGCCGATTTTGGCACAATTTTTTTTAGCAATGTTTATTGCGGTGGTTTGTATTCCGCCGATTAACTGGCTGGTATCAAAAAAAATTCCCGAAGGCATTTCTATCGCCTTTGTTTTGATTATGATGTTGTCATTTTTGGGTTTTGTAGGTTACTTAGTTGGCGACTCCATTCAGTCATTTAGTGCAAATAAAGCTTCATACTCTGCTAAATTAGAAGAAAATTTAGCAGGATTATTTGTTTGGTTAAATGGTTTTGGGATTTCATTAGAAGGATTGAAGTTAGCAAGTTTAATTGACGAATATGGTTTAGCTTTAGTGAGTCGGATTGTTGGTGGACTTAACATAATTTTTCAACAATTCTTTGTTATCTTTTTAAGTGTTATCTTTATATTAGCGGAGATGTCTAGTTTTCCGGAAAAATTCGCAAAAGCCTTTTCTGATAGTCACGAAAAAATGATACACATTAATCGTATCTTAGGAAAAATTCGGCACTATTTAGCAATAAAAACAGCGGCCAGTTTATTAACCGGTTTTATCGTTTCTGTTAGTTTATTTTTTATAGGTGTTGATTATCCTTTTCTTTGGGGAATGTTAGCATTTTTACTTAATTACATACCGAATATAGGATCAATCATTGCGTCTGTACCTCCACTGATGCTCGCTTTTATCCAGATTGGACCTAGTGCTGTTTTATGGACGGGTCTTACGTTTGTTTTTGCTAATACAATTGTTGGCAATGTCTTAGAGCCAAAATTTATGGGAAAAATGTTAGGATTATCAACTTTTGTTGTATTTCTTTCTTTGATTTTTTGGGGATGGATATTCGGTTCAGTAGGAATGTTTTTATCAGTTCCTTTAACCATGACAATAAAAATTATATTAGAGACCAATGATCAAACTCTATGGATGGCGATCATGCTTGGTCCTGATGTTGAAGAACAGGAAGCTTTAGAAGAAAAGTAGTTGCGAATTGTGAAGGTTACAAAACTTGTTACATTTGAGCGCGTTTGTGTTGTGGTTTTTTAGTATGATTGATTTTGTCCTAACAACAGATTAGTTGTTGGCTTTTAATATCGAGGATTACTATGAGAAATATTCTGAATCATACTAGTGTACTGGCGTTTAAAAAAAGAGTGAAGGTGTCCTTTAATCAAGTATTTAATAATCCAGTAGGACGACCTGCCAAGAAAGCAATAATTACGGTTGTGGGTGTGTTTATAACCTTGCTTGGCGTGATACTTATAGTCCTCCCAGGGCCTGCATCGTTATTTATACCCGTTGGTTTAGCGATTTTGGCATTGGAATATCCTATAGCTAAAATTTGGTTACGTAAGTTCCAACGTATATTAACCGCTTGTGCAAAAAAGGCTGACCATTTAGTTGATAAAGTTTTAAAAAGAAGAGCTAGGCGGTAAATTAGAGCATCTAATTAGGCACTAACTGGAATTAAGTGCTAGAATTTGTAACATATTATTTGTCTTTTCCTCTATTAAGAGAGTTTATAAACATAAACGAATATTTCTAGATCTATATTTTCTAGTTTTGTTTACCTCTGTTTCTCTACTGTATGGTTAATAACGTGAATTTAAAGCAGAGTTTGGACCCGAGATTCTTTTCTAATGCGAATATCATATTCGCTTATTTAGCGGTTGCCCTTTTAACGTTTGGTATCTCCTATAGTGTATACAAAACAGGCTCAAATATTTCCCGGGTTAATCATAAAATAACCTCCGAACAGCTCCCCGAATTAAATTATCTATCTGATCTTAAACATTGGTTTACTGAGCAAGAACGAATTTTATATGAGCACTATGCCGAAGTAAATAGAAGTAAGAATGAACCAAGACTTATTTTAGCCAGCCAAAATATTCAGTTAAGCCTATCCAAGCTTGAAACTTTACTTCCTAATAGCACTAAGCTAAAAAAATTAGAATCACTTAACTTATTAATTATACAGAGCGCGGATGAATTTTTAAAGATATTGGAATCTGAAAGCGGTGATAAGTGGAACCGAGCGCGTGAATCGTTAGCCGCTATTTCAAGAATGGGTAGAAACAGCAAACCTTATTTATCTGGTTTGGTGAGCGATATTCAATATGAAATAGCGGAGTCAAATTTTGAAGCGAGTCAAGAACTTGATAAAATGTCATTATGGGTAACAGGGTATAGTTTCTTAATTATATTATTAGCTATTTTTGTTGGATATATTATGCGGTCTAATAATAAAAGTAGTTATGAAAAACGCAAACTTGCATTGTTTGTAGAGAAAAATCCTAATCCAGTTGCATCGATGGATTGGTCTGGAAAAATCGATTTTAAGAATATTTCTTGGAGAAAAAATTTTCGAACTAGTCAGACAAATAAATTCGAACAGCTTATTAAGGAAAATTTGCAAAGTTTGAGAATCTCACGCTCCAGTAGTATTCAATGGCAGTTTAAAAATGATGAAAAGTATTTTGATATAGTTCTTCATAAAGTTAAACACTTAGAAAATGTTATGGTTTTTGTTGAGGATTCAACTGAGCGTGTGACGGCAATCAAGGAGTTAGAGTATTTAGCATTTAATGACCCACTAACAGGACTTGGTAATTTAAAAAAATTAGAAATTGACGTAGAAAAACAATTAAAAGGTGGAGCCGCTAACAAATTTTATTTGCTAGCGGTAGGCATAAAAAGTTTAAAACTAGTGACGTCAACCCATGGTTTGTCCGTCAGTGATGCATTGATGGAAGCAATGGTTGTTAGGGTCAAAAATATGTTTTCACCACTAATGAATGATTTTAGCTTGTGTAAATTTTATCGTTTCACTGGCGCTAAATTTATGCTTTTGGTCGCTAAACCGACTTCGTTAACAGCACATGATAATGTGTTGCGGGATTTAGAACATTGTTTATTGAGGTCAATGGCAAAACCTTTACAAACACGTTTTGGCAGTTTTTTCTTCGACATTCAATCGGGTTGTGTGGAACATCCTGAACATGGTTACAGTACGAGCATGTTAATCAAAAATGCTAACGCGGCTTTAAGTGAGGCAGAAAAGAAAAATCATAATCAACTAGTCATATTTGATCATGAAATTAGTTACCGTGAGCAAAAATGGTATCAATTAGAAAATGATTTAAAAGCTGCCGATTTTGATAAAGAGTTCTACTTGGTTTATCAACCAAAAGTCGATCTTGATAGTGGTAAAATGACGAGCATGGAAGCGTTGGTTCGCTGGAACCATCCTTCAAACGGCCTTATTTCACCGGTTGATTTTATACCGGTTGCAGAAGAATGTGGGATGTTATTGTCTCTTGGTCATTGGGTGCTCTGTGAAGCTTGTGAACAAACATTAAAATGGCATAAGTGTGGACTATCAGAACTACAAGTTGCAGTTAATGTGTCACCCAGCCAGCTTTTATCAGCGAATTTTGCAATGAGTGTTATGAGGTGTTTAGAGCACACTGGATTAGACCCAAAATATTTAGAAATTGAAATAACAGAGGAAGTATTAGCGACAGAACAGGAAGTATGTTTCTCAGTTCTTGAGTCTCTAAAACAGCAAGGTATAACAATTGCTATTGATGATTTTGGAACAGGCTATTCCTCGTTAGCTTACTTAAATAAATTCCCTATATCCAAGTTGAAAATAGACCGCTCGTTTGTTACCGAAATTGAAAATAATCCTAATAATCATGCAATAGTGAGCGCAATTATGGCTTTATCAAATAATTTAGGTATATCTGTTATTGCTGAAGGTATAGAGACAAAAGAGGAGTTAGAAGTCTTAGTCAATTTAGAGTGCCAGATAGGTCAAGGTTACTATTTTAGCAAACCACTAGAAGTAAAAGCCTTTAGTGATAAATATATACCGAAAGACAATATTCTTGAATTGAATCGTTATTCTTAAAATGTTGTGATATTTGAATTTATTTCAAATTGAATATTGAATTTTGACTAATGACGAATATATATATATATATATGTGTATAAGCTTATAGGTGTTCTATGTCTAAGTAGAACACTTTGATAGAATATCCTCTATCAAATGGAGATTTAATTGAAAGGAAATCAAAATGTCAAAATAAATAAATATTTTTCTATTCATACTCGTATCATTTTTCAGCTTTTTTCAATTAAAGGCTTTAGAAGTAGCCGACTGCAGTTCGTGTTCGTATGCAAATATGCAAAGCGTTGCTTAAAGTGAAATATCTAACGGAAGTATTATTATCTGAGACCCAATAAACAGAAGTGCTAGTAAGTACTTTGTGTTTACTAATGTGGAGCCAGGTTTCAATATGAAAATAGCCTCTCTAATTTCAATGTCACAATCTGAATGGAATTTAGTTGATGCTCTATATGATTTATACGATGAGGTAGGTTATTCTTGGAAGACAGATCCAGTTGAAATTACCCATGAAGTAGATGTGAACAGTGAGTTTCGGCTAAATAATGCGTATGATGTTTATGTTAGGAGTGCTATTCGAAATGATATCAGTGATCATATTACAGCTAATATAAATTCGATAGTAAATGGTAATGTTGCAGCAATGTCTGCTCTTACTGCACTTATTAATGCGGCTTTAGGTCTTGCAAGTATTGACCTGCAAATTAACGTTATAATTAAATTTCCTGATGGAAGCCAAGCTTTATGGAGTCTTGAAAGTGATCTCTATCCTGAGCACCATCCAGAGGATTCAAGAAACCGAGATCATGAAAATCAAGAAATAGTAAATGATGGTAGTAGCGGTGTGACAGGAGTTTATGCAATAACAAGCGGTGGTCATTATAATGATTTTGTTAATGCTTCTGGAGGGGCAGTGACGTTTATTGGAAGCAGTAGTGGCGGTGGTGGAACTATGCAATGTGTTTTGAAAGGGAATATTTTAACTTGTATTTTTACGCCTAAATAAAAATCAAAATATTTTTAAATTATAAAAGCAAGTTTAATTTGTTACTTTTATATTTTGAAACTTCTGATAAAAACCATCTATTGTATTAAATGGTCAACAGGTCTAAAATCTAATTTTATCAGCTGATATGTAATCCGCAAAAATTAATTTATGTCTGTAGTACGTTTAAACCCTCAACAAGAACAAGCCGTTAAATTAACAACTTCACCTTTGTTAGTGCTTGCAGGTGCCGGTAGTGGCAAGACTGCTGTAATCACCCAAAAAATAGTTCACCTTATAGTTAACTGTGGCTACCCCGCGAGGAATGTTGCGGCAGTGACCTTTACCAATAAAGCCGCGAAGGAAATGAAAATAAGAGTCTCTAAGCTGCTTGGTAAAGCTCAAAGCAAGGGACTGATTGTTTCAACCTTTCACAATTTAGGTCTAAATATTATTCGTAAGGAGCACAAGGAGTTAGGTATAAGACCAAATTTTACTATTTTTGATGATCAAGACTCGTTAGCTTTAATGAAAGATCTATGTAAAAAGGGTGATGATGCCGATAAAAAGGAAATGCAGGAATTCTTAAATCAAATTTCAAAGTGGAAAAATGATTTAATAATACCTGAAGAGGCAATTAAGATAGCAAAAGACCAAACGGAAATATTGTCAGCTAAATTATATGAAGCTTACACTCGAAGTTTAAGAGCTTTTAATGCGGTAGATTTTGATGATTTAATCTTATTACCGACTTTGTTACTTAAAGATGAAAGTGAAATACGTGAACGTTGGCATGGTAAAATACGCTATTTATTAGTTGACGAATATCAAGATACAAATACTAGCCAATACGAATTGGTTAAGCTATTAACTGGACGTTTGGGCAACTTTACCGTGGTCGGTGATGATGACCAGTCAATATACTCTTGGCGAGGCGCTCAGCCAAAAAACTTAGAATTGTTGCAACAGGATTTTCCAAATTTACGTGTTGTTAAGTTAGAGCAAAATTACCGTTCTGCTGGTCGAATTCTAAAATCAGCTAATCAATTAATTAAAAATAATCCACATTTATTCGAAAAAAAGCTATGGTCTGAAAAACATTACGGTGAGCCTATTAAAATTCTATCTGTGAAAAATGATAATGACGAAGCTGATAGAGTGACTAGAGAAATATTATCAAGGCGCATTAATCAGAATATTCAATATAAAAACTTCGCGATACTTTATCGTGGTAATCATCAATCACGCTTGTTAGAAAAGTTTTTAGTCGACAAACAAATTCCATACAAAATTAGTGGTACAACATCTTTTTTTTCGAGAGCCGAAATAAAAGATGTGATGTCCTACTTTAGATTATTAGTTAATCAAGATGATGACAATGCTTTTATACGTATAGCGAATGTCCCAAGGCGAGAAATCGGAGTTAGTACGTTAGAGAAATTAGGCAATTATGCGAATGAGAGACACGTCAGTCTATTCGATGCTATTTTTGAGGTTGGGCTTGAGCAACATCTATCGGGTAAAGGTCTTAATGCTGTTAAACGTTTTGGCGAGTTGATTGCCAAAGCAAGTGATAATATAAAAAGAGGCAACCCTCTTTCTATTATTCATGACCTCTTAGCATACATAGGTTATCACGGTTATTTATTTGATAATTCAAGTTCGCCTAAAGCTGCAGAATATAGATGGGGCAATGTTGAAACACTTTTATCATGGATAGAATCAGGTTTAGAAAATAATAAGTTGGCGCAAGATCCTTTTGCGGACACAGTATCAAAATTATGTTTGAGAGAAATGCTTGATCGTAATGAAGAAGATGAAGAAGAAAAAAATGAAGTCCAACTGATGACTTTACATGCTTCAAAAGGTCTTGAATTTCCCCATGTTTATTTGATCGGGATGGAAGAAGAGTTATTACCTCATAAGTCATCAATTGAAGAAGGTAATGTCGAAGAAGAAAGGCGGTTAGCTTATGTCGGTATTACCCGAGCAGAGGAAACTTTAAGAATTATTGTCGCAAAAAAACGACAACGTTATGGTGAAAGTGTTGATGCAGTTCCCAGTCGTTTTTTAGAGGAGCTTCCTCAGGATGATTTAGATTGGGAAGAAGATCACATTCCTTTAACGGATGATGAAAAAAGAGAAAAAGGAAAAGAGCGTTTGGCTAGTTTGAGGGATATGTTGAAATAACGGCTTATAAATTCTAACATTTTTTTAATTAAATTAAGCTAGACTTTCCGCTATAAAAAAAGTTAAAATAAAAGACAACACGAATCTATTTTTTTTTATTCTATTATTGATCTGATGCGAACTTTTAACAAAAAATTAGTTTTTCTTATTCTCTTAATTAGCTTTGCGCAAAATGCATCTGCTATTGAGCATGAGTATAGCGAACAGCATCTTACAGATTGTGAGCATTCAATTTGTATTAAGCCTATTTTATTAGATGATTCTCTTCATTCTGCAACGTCTATTGAGTTAAGCAAAGCGGAATTTCAAATTTTGGTTTCGATTGCTCTTAGCCAGCAATTAACAATTCAGCCTTTTCCATTAGCAAAACCCCCTCGCGCACCACCTTTGTAAGTATTAGTTTGATTAGGCTATCAGTTTTTTCTTAGCCTGTTGAGCTATTCAAATTCACAGTTTTTCCTCAGCCAAAACTATTGAGCCTTTACGACTTTATTGTTGCTGTGAGTGGATCTTGTGATTTCAAATTTATAGATTTAAAGCTTTGGCTTTTAGTTTACTTTTACGAATTAACTTACATTTATTTGAACCGTATTTACACGCGAAAGAGGTATTTTTATCATGCGAACCCGAATTAATAAAGTAGCATTATGTGTTTCAGCGACACTTTCTAGCCTGTTGTTGGCTTCACCATCGTTACTTGCAAAAGATGTCTATTTACAAATTTCAGATGAAAACCAGCGCCCTTTAAAAAATGCGCTGGTCAAGGTTGTTAGAACCGACATAAAAGGAAAAACAGACAATCAAGGGAAGGTTACTCTTGACTTAGATTACGGTGAATATGTGATCGATGTTGAGGCGAGTTTAACGCAACATTTTCACAGAACAATCACTGTAAAGGCTAGCGAGGATTCTGAATCAACTAATCCTATTACCATTTCCTTACGAAACGAACTAGAACATAAAATTGTTATTCACGCGAACCCTATGGAACATACTTCGTTAGATATGGCGACTCCGGTTTCTATTTTAAGTGGCGAAGAGCTTGTTCGAAAACGAGCATCAACTATAGGTGAAATGCTACAGTATGAACCAGGTATTAACTTTTCCTCTTTTGGCCCTTCTGTTGCTCGTCCAATTATTCGGGGTTTTGGAAGCTCACGAGTATCCATTACAAATAACCAAATGTTAGTGCAGGATGCATCAGTTGCTAGTGGTGACCATGATGTTGGTATTGAGCCCTTGCTTATTGAGCAACTAGAAGTTGTTAAAGGATCAGCAAGTTTGCTCTATGGAAGTGGCGCAATCGGTGGTGTTGTAAATGCTGTTGATAATAAAATTAGTAAGGTTGAAAAGGATGGTTTTTCTGGCGGTGTCGAACTTCGCAAAGCGGATGATGTGACCGGCGAACGCTCGGGCGTTTTTGCTGTGGATTTAGGCGTGGGGCAGTGGAATTTTCACGTTGATGGTTATACTAACGAAACGGATGATTTAACAATCCCCGTTGGATCTGAATCTGTTTATCAACTTTTAGATGAAGGTGAAGAAACAGATAATGCCAATGAAAGTGCAGTGCTTGAAAACAGTTATAGCGACGCAAGCGGCGGTAGTTTTGGGATCAGCCGAATATTTGAAGATGGTTATATTGGATTATCTCATAGCAAAACCAGTAAAAAATACGGGCTGCCAGGGCATGCACATCATGAAGAAGAGCATGATGAGCATGAAGAAGAAGATCATGATGAGCATGAAGAGGAAGAGCATGATGAGCATGAAGAAGAAGAGTCGGTATTTTTAGATCTAGAGCAATCGGTTACTCATTTACAAGCAGAGTTTGATAATCCAATGAAAGGTGTTGAGCGTTGGTTTGCAGGTTACTCTTATACCGATTACCAACATCAAGAAATTGAAGGGGGCGAGCTAGGGACTGAGTTTATTAACAAGGCGCGAGAATTTAAAACTTATATTAATCATAGCGAGATTAACGGTTGGGATGGAATAGTCGGGGTTCAAAGTGTTTCTCGAGATTTTTCAGCTATTGGTGAAGAAGCTTTTGTTCCTCCCTCTGAAACACGTTCGAATGCGCTTTTTTGGTTGGAGGAAAAACACTTTGGTTCGTTAAAGTGGGAGCTAGGCGCTCGGTTTGAAAAACAAAAAATTTCGTTAAACGAAACGAGAGAAAGTTTGTCAAAAGCATCTTATTCTAGCCAAGGATTTAGTTACTCCGCTGGTGCTGTTTACGACCTTAAATCACATAATAAGTTGGCATTTAATTTTACTCATGCACAGCGTTTCCCGAATGCAGAAGAATTATTTTCCTATGGTCCTCATCTTGCCAGTAGCACATTTGAAATAGGCAATGAAAACCTTGTAAAAGAGTCAGCGAATAATTTAGATTTTTCTTATCGATTTGAAAATCTTTGGTCTTATGGTGAGTTCAATTTATTTTACAATCGTTTTAATGATTATGTTTTCGCCGACGTTGTTACCGAAAATGATGCTTGTGTCGATGCAGAAGCTGCAGAAGAAGCGGAGCATGATGAGTTATCGCTTATTTGTTACAGGCAAAGTGACGCAACCTACAAAGGCGCAGAACTAGCAGTCACCTTTCCACTGGGAACCTTTGGTAACCATAATTTTGAGTTGGATGTATTTGGTGACTATTTGACGGCTAAGAAAAGCAATGGTGAATATCTGCCGCGCATTCCTGCTAACAAATGGGGTTTGAGTTTAGCCTATGATATGAAAGATTTAAGTGCTGATATCAGCTGGATTAAGAGTGCAAAGCAATCCAACCTTTCCACAAATGAATTTCCTACCAACGCTTATACTTCCGTTGAGCTGGATTTAGCATATAGAGTTGCAACTAAAAGTACTGATTGGTATTTATTCCTAAAAGGTAAAAACTTACTGGATGAAGAAATACGTGATCACGCTTCTTTTATTAAAGATCTTGCGCCTCGAGCTGGGCGTCATTGGGTGGCTGGGGTAAGGTTTAATTTTTAGTTGATCTTTAATCTGTTTGCTCCGATTGAACTTAAGGTTTCTTCGGTGCTTCGTTCTAATATTTTCCACTATTATTTGGATTTAGATAAAGAGTCAGGGTAAATATCCCTTGTGATTGACTAATCTTCACCAAATAATTAGCCACCCCACATATACGCTCGCAGCTTACATTTTAAGTTAAAATATTGTTGTAAAATCGGTGGAGTTCATATGCGGGGTGGCTGTTATTATGTTTGATTGGTTTCAAAAAAACGTCAGCACTATGGAGAAAGCGTTGACGCAGTTCCTAGTCGTTTTTTAGAAGAGCTTCCACAGGATGATTTAGACTGGGAAGAAGACCACATTCCTTTAACAAATGATGAAAAAAGAGAAAAAGGTAAAGGTCCATTAGCTAGGCTTAGGTGACATGTTGAAGTGAATTTAAATTAAACATTAAACAATCTTCACCACAGAGTGAACACAAAAAAGAAAACTCTAAATAGAAAAACTCTGTGGTGAAAATGTTTTAAATTTTAAAAGTTAATATTCGCGGATAAACCGATTACTCTAGGATTCCCAAATTGGTAATAAGGTTTCGTGGTATAAAAATCTCTTGGGTCATTTCCGAAGCTTCCGAACCCTCTAGTTTGAGTTTTTTCATCGGTTAGGTTATGAGCATATAGATGTAGTTTCCAATTATCTAAACGATAAGTCATTCGTAAATTTAAAAGCTCGTAGCTGTCTGATTTTTCTTCGTGACGGTCTGAGAAATAAAATTCACCTTTTGATTCTATCTCTAAATTCAAAGAAAGTTCATCGCTTATAAATAATCTAGAGCCGATTGCTATTTGATGTTCAGGGGAATGAGCTTGAGCTCTGCCGTTTAAATTATAAGGGACTGGCGGGATAGAATTTAGATCAGCGTCTATATGATTAAAACTTTCAAACTTTTTATATTCAGTGTGGAGTAATCCAAGGTTAGAATAAAATACTAACCAATCATTAGCGCGTAATTGTGCTTGGAATTCTAAGCCGTAATTAATACCTTCAGCAGCATTATCAGTGAAGTCAGTAAAACTACAAGGGCAGGAGCTAATATCACTCAATGGTAACCCCGTCGCAATTGAGCTAACAAGTGATTGTTTGGTTTGAATGTTCTTTCTATCTTGATAAAACAAGGCAACTTGCATAGTGAGCTTATTATCTAGCCATAATCCTTTTAAGCCAGCTTCGTAATTCCATTGGGTTTCAGTTTCAAATTCCTGTTCGACTATAGGTAAATCATTATTGGCATTAAATCCACCAGCTTTGTAACCTCGGGAAATGGTAGCGTAAAGCAGTTTATTTTTTTCTAAGCGATAATCGATGGATACCTTTCCACCCCACATATCTTCATTCGGACTAAATTGAATATTATTATTGTCATTATAAATCGCAGTTCGATTTTCGAATCGAAGACCACTGGTTAATTTCACGTTGTCTGATAGAGAAAATGAATATTGTCCATACAGCGACTTATTTGTAGTGTCAAACTCACTGGTGAATAAAGGATCGGGCGTATGTTGTCTAGATAAATCAACCATTTGTTCCTTTAAATAAACACCTAATACCCAGTTATTATATTTACTTTCTGATAGTAGACGAATATCTAGATTAATATTTTTGTTCGAACGATCATATTGGTCCTGCCATTTATACCACCAATCAAACCCTGCATCCTGGCTATTGCATGCTAGTCCATCGCAAATTCCTATGTTGCTCCAGTCTTCATCATAAGAGTAGGATAAGTCTGAATCAGCTGCGCTTAATGTAGATTCAAAATTAAGTGTTTCTGATAGTTTCCATTTTACTGATAATGCTCCCGCTAAGGTATTTTGTCGGTCACTTCCTGGCTCATCCGATAATGTCGTCTGATTATTATCCAAACTAAATGCGTCATAGCCATTATTAACATCAGCATAAAATATGGTTGCGGCAAGGGATAAATCATCGGAAGGTTGGTATCTATATTTTAAACGAGCATTGGTTTCATCAATGTTATTAGTATCCTTTCTATTCAAAAAAGTATTCTTGATAAAGCCATCACTTTTATAATTCTGAACCGCAAATCTTAGTCCGGAATTCTCTGATATTGCTCCACTTAACATTGCCGAGTAGCCTCGACCTGCATAATCCTCTAGAGTTAATCCGACACGCCCGATAAAATTTTCTGTGGGACTATTGGATACCATATTTATCAAACCGGCTAATCCATTCGCACCATAAAGCGTTCCTTGAGGACCTCTTAATATTTCTGTTTGTTGAATATCGAGAGTTGTCGCAGCTAACCCAGTTCCGGTTAAGTCAATTCCATCCATGACTAGACCAACGGAGTAGTTCACAGGTTCTTGAAATTCACTTCGTTCGCCAATTCCTCTAATTTGAATAAATTTTCCACGAGACGCACCTGTCGCAAAGTTAACATTAGGTGCTAGATTTAACAGGTCAGATAGATGTTGTGCGTTTCTTTCTTCAGCATCGTCTTCAGAAATAACTGTGACGCTTGTTGGAAGCTCTAGAACATTACTATCTTCAAAATCAGCTGTTACTAGAATGATATTACCTAGCTCGTTGACAGCGGGTTCTGCTGACTGGCTAGCTGAGGTTTGTAATAAGAGGGTGTTACCTACTAAAATTAATAACAGGTTATTTTTTACAAAAATATTCAATGTGATCTCCATACGATTCTATTGGAGATCCGGTGTGACGATGGTCGGGAAAGTAAGTTAAACGATAGATGAACAAATTTTAATATTCACATATTGTAAATAACTTACCACCTGTCCCTACGCCGGTATTATCCGGATCAGGTTCAAAGGGTAAGCATCTCAGGTTTATTTGCCAACAATTTAACCAAGTAAACTCAGTTAAACTAGCTTCTAAACCACCCCTCAGGTCGAATTCAGGATTATATAAGAATGTTTGCCTTAATACTATTGATTACTTCGTCAACTGTAATATGACTCATTAATTGTTGTCCTTTTAATCTAGTACCCCATTTGACTTGTGAGCTATTTTTACCTGTCTGTTCGACTAATATTTTTTCATAAACTGAAACACAAGAATCGATTGAATGATAGGGTCCCGTTCTTTGAGGGTTGCTGATCGCGTATAGACCAATCACTTTTGTGTTAACCAAAGTCGCAATATGTGCAGGGCCGGAATCAGGTGAAACAATAAACTCTGCCCCCTCTATTAATGCAGTTAATTGAGGTAAGCTTGTTTTACCAGCCATATTAATTAATGGTGAGTCGTCGAATTTTATAATATTTTTCGCTAAATTGATTTCTTTAACAGAATGGCTTCCAGTAATATAAACTACATACGAGAGGCTTGATAAGTAATTAGCGACTTTTACATAAAATTCAGTGTTCCAATTTCTATTGGGGTGACTTGCAGAAGGTGATATCACCACATATTTATTTGTTTGAATCTTTTGACCTCTTAACCAGTTTTTAGCTTCTAGAGATGAAGTGAAATCCCAAGCTATCTTTTTTCTGACTGGTACCCCGATAGCATTAGCAAATTGCATTAAACCATCTGCGACATGACAATTAATTTTTGCAGGTATTCTCTTATTGGTAAACAACCATTGAAGATCTTTTGCTCTAGATTTATCAAAGCCCCAACGCTCATGTGCTTTAACACATAGGCTCGACAAACTAGCTCTTAAAGAAACTTGCATATGTAAAAGAATATCATACTGTTTATTTTTAAGAAGGCGGCTCAGTTTAAAATATTCTTTGATACCATTTGATTTATCGAACTGAATAAATGTCACATTTTTTAAATGAGAAACGAGCGGATATTCTGTTTTGCCTATGAGCCAGGTAACTTGAGTGGTTGGCCACTGGTTTTGAATGGCTTGTAAAGTCGCCACAGTATGACAAACGTCGCCAATGGCAGACAGTCTTAAAATAAATACCGACTTGGGGGGAGCTTTTTTAGATTGATTATGTTGCACGTTGAGCTTCTCGTTCCTTGATAGCTAGTCTGTTAGGGCAAAATATGAAACATTAGCCATTGTACCATTTCTAAAGGCTTAAAGAGGCCGCTTGTGTTAATTATTGTAATTTTGAAGGTGTTTGTTTGTCTTCTATCTGTAAATCTACAACAGACTACTTGATTCTTTCATTCTGTTTAATTGAGTTGTTTTCTTGTGTTAAAAGGAGCCAGTTTTTATTATCACTCAGTAAGTAAGCATCAAAAAAAGACTTTACAAGAGTCGATGTATTCTCAACTGCTTCTAGCGCATCTATATTACCTGTATCCAGATCGGTTTCGCCAAAATCCCATTGCCACCATAAAATGTGATCGGTAAAACTAATGTGCTCAAACTGATTCAATTTAACTATAAAGGCATCATTATGAAGTCTATCAGTATTAATTGTCGGCGAGTGGTTTTTAGAAAGTAGTAATGCTAAAGGTTGATAAAGATCGAAATTGCCCGCTTCGAATAGAGTACCATCAATGTCCATTATAGCCTTGATTCTTGGATCCCTCGCTGCGGTCAAATAGGCGGCTGCACCTCCATAAGAATGTCCAAATATTCCTAACTGCGACAAATTCAAGCGTCCGTAAAATGGACTGCTAAGTTCGCTGTTTAGTCTATAAAGTTCTTCAATCACAAATATTTGATCATCGGACCAAGTTGGTAAATATTGTCCAATATTTTCTCGGGGTAATTTTTTAGCCCATTGTGTTTTTGTTTTATCGCCTAAAAGCTTGGTCGGGTTAGCACCAAAAGTATGGTTGATAGAAATAACAATATAACCTTGGCTTGCAAGCTCTGCTGATAACGCAGTGTAAGCTTCTGGGCTATAGCCATAACCATGAGAGAAAATGAGCAAAGGAAAATCTGTTTGCTTGCTTGAAATTTGTTGATTTTTTTTAATATTCCAAAAAGCGTTTTCATAATTAGAATAGCGTAGCATTTTACCAAGTTTTATTTGTGGGCCGATCAGGTTAGCCCAAGCTGTTTCTGAAATGACAGGAAGTTTACTATTGTGAACCAAACCTGAAGAATTTTTGAAATCTTCAATGTTCAATTTTGCTTCTGCAGAAGGATAATAAAAACGAATATTGAAGCGTCTAGAGTCTAAGCGGGTATTGGTGTTTGTTGTTTTGTTTGAAAAAAGTTCGAGGCGCGAATTATCTGTCACTGTCATTTCTAACGTTGCTACCGGATATTGCCCAGAAAAACTAGGATAATTAAATTCTGAGTCAAATCCATAAGGTTGAGTATTCGTTTTATTTGACTGTTTTGATACACCAAATAGGCTATCTTGAGTATTCACTTCTTGTGATTGTTCGCAAGACATTAAGAATGAAAATAGCACAATACGGGTGATTTTTTTAAAGGTTATCGCGCATTGCGATCCGTATTGATTATACAGTTGAATTAAATTGATAATTGAATCTTGATTCATTTTAATATAGCTAAAGATTGAAGTTGGTTGGTCTTGATAGACTATTTTAGCAGTAAATTGGATTATTCAGAAAGGATAAGTCCACAAATAGAATGATTTACTGACAAATAGCCAATGTCTTATATTATTTAACGTTAAAAACCTATATCTATCACTTGAAATTAGAGTATATAATTAACCTATTACGAGTGATTATTTATACTTATTAGTTTACAGATAACAGCATGGTTTAAAGATAATAATAGAATGCAAACAGCCTTAGATATCCTAAATAAAACGTTTGGTTACGAAAATTTCCGTCTAAATCAAGCCGATATTGTTGCGTCATTAATTGATGGCCGCGACGTGCTAGCTTTAATGCCAACCGGTGGCGGGAAATCACTTTGTTACCAGATCCCCGCAATTATTCGTCCTGGAGTGGGCATAGTTGTTTCTCCTTTAATTGCGTTAATGCAAGACCAAGTTGACGCGATGAATTTGATTGGAGTGAAGGCCGCTTTTATTAATTCTAGTCTAGTGATTGATCAAATCAGGCATATAGAGCAACAACTTTTTTCGGGCGAGTTAGATTTACTCTATGTGGCGCCTGAGCGATTATTAAATCAAAGTTTTTTGAACATGATTTCTGAGCTAAAAATTTCCCTTTTCGCAATAGACGAAGCCCATTGTGTATCTCAATGGGGTCATGATTTTAGACCAGAATATCAAAAATTATCGGCATTACATACACTCTTTCCTGAAGTCCCCAGAATTGCTTTAACTGCAACCGCTGACTCTAGAACTCAAACTGAAATTATTGAGCAATTGGAATTAGAAAATGCAGCGCGTTTTATCAATAGTTTTGACAGACCCAACATTAGTTATGCAATTGCAGAGGGCAATAAAAGCAAAGAACAACTTTGGGCTTTTTTAGAATCTGAATATCCAACCGACGCTGGCATCGTTTATTGCCTTTCACGAAAAAAAGTCGAAGCCACAGCTGAATGGCTACAAGGAAATGGGCGTAATGCTTTACCTTATCATGCGGGTTTATCGGCTGATGTAAGACAAAAAAACCAACAAGCCTTTTTACGTCAAGAAGGCGTCATCATTGTTGCCACAATTGCTTTTGGAATGGGCATTGATAAGCCTGATGTGCGTTTTGTTGCGCATTTGAGTTTACCTAAAAGTATAGAAGCATATTATCAAGAGACAGGGCGAGCAGGGAGAGATGGTCAAGCATCCTCTGCTTGGATGGCTTATGGCTTACAGGATGTTATTACTTTACGTCAGATGATGCAACAGGGTGATGGTAATGAGAATTATAAGCAAACCTCTCAACAAAAGTTGGATTCGATGTTGGGTTTGTGTGAGTCAACGCAGTGTCGTCGGCAATTATTGTTAGCTTACTTTGATGAAACAATGGCAGATCCATGTGGCAATTGCGACAATTGTCTACAGCCACCTGAAACTTGGAATGCGACTGAAGCGGCTAGGCAAGCACTATCATGCGTTTATAGAACCGGGCAACGTTTTGGTGTTACCTATGTGATTGATGTGCTGTTAGGTAAAACCGATCAACGTATAGAAAGCAATCAACATGATCAACTTTCAACTTTTGGAATTGGCACAGAACACACCGTCACTGTTTGGAAAAGTCTATTTAGACAAATGATCGCCAAAGGATTGTTATATGTTGACCATGAAAATTTTGGTCGCGTAAAGTTAACTGAATCAAGCCGGCCATTATTAAAAGGTGAAGAAAGTTTAGAAGCACGCAAACAAGCAAAGAAAGAGAAATCAAAAAAGAGTAAAGGTAAAAACATTGCGGTTATACATCAAGATTTATTTGATGCACTGCGAGCCTTGAGAATTGAAATTGCGGAGCAGCAAGGCGTTCCTCCTTTTGTCATTTTTCATGATTCAACTCTTATAGAAATGACAGAAGTTCGACCGTCAGAATTAAATCGCATGCAGTTTATTTCTGGAGTTGGAGAGAAGAAATTAGAGAAATATGGCAAACAGTTTTTGCAAGTCATCCAGCAGCACCCTTTATCGGAGAATGTTAGTGGCAAACTTTCTGATACTGTTAATGAAACACTGCAATTATTAGCGGATGATCATTCATTAGAGTTAATTGCGAAAAAACGAAACGTGACCCTTGGCACTGTTTATAGTCATATTGCAAAAGCGATTGAAGAAGGAATGCTCGATCCGTTAGTTGTATTACCAATCGATGAAACCGATTATCAATTAATTGCGCAAACAATTGAAGCTTTTAGAGATGAAACAGAAAGCCCTTTGAAAAAAATGTTTGAGGCACTTGGCGAGCAGTTTGATTATGGCATTATTAAGTGTGTGCAAGCGGGGGAAAATAATTAGTAGACCGGATAGTTAAGTGAACGGAGGGTGGAGTAACTTAATTGTATAGTAATTGATATTGAATAATTTTATCAGGTTAATGAGACGTTTAAGTCTACTGTTAATGTGACTAGGATCCTTCTATCTCAACCATTTCGACACTGAGTTTGAATTAAAGCATCAAAAACAGTTGATTTGCCCAATTAATGGCGGTTTCATGTGCCGCATAATAGGCGTGTCTTTGTTCGTCACTGTATTTATCTGTAAATTTAAAATCACCGTGTTCAATATCGATTACTCCGCATAATACTCTACCTTTTTCACCTTTGAATTCTAATAACGCTTCAGTTATGTCTGTTGCCAAATCTAGTTTATTAATTAACCACTGCTTGTCGGCGAGCATCACCGCATCAATGCCTGAGAATAACCCAATCGTAAAATACGCTTCGGGTCGTTCATGTTGATGATAAATAGCAATTAACTCACAAGCCCTTGCTCTAGCCAAAAGAATTCTAAATAACTCGTTTGATTGTGATGAGTTACCCGAAAGAGCCATAGCCATTGCCCATTTTTTAATTTGCTCTAGACCCAAATAAATAACAGCATCTTGCAAACTTTCTACCTTCTTAGGTAAACGGCAAAGAGGGCTATTCACAATTTTCAAGATCTGGTAACTTAATTTAGTATCTCGGGAAATAGCATGGGATAAATCTTCTATCGACAAATTACTCTCTTGAAGTTTTACAATGATTTGT
Organism: Polaribacter sp.; assembly: GCA_047633355.1. Taxonomy (GTDB): domain Bacteria; phylum Pseudomonadota; class Gammaproteobacteria; order Enterobacterales; family Kangiellaceae. The sequence goes on along the minus strand of JBLIBL010000018.1, from coordinate 18,584 downwards.
AATGCTGTATCAGAGTGGTTATCAATTTTTTTACCATAAATAGGTTTTGGACGTTCTAAAAAGTAACCTTGAAATAACTCAAACCCCATTGTATGGCAAACATCATAAGTTGCCTGATCTTCCACTTTTTCTGCTAATAAGATGGGACGTTTTTTTAACTTAGATAAATGAGATAGTTCAAAATCGGTCATCTTTATTTTGAGCTCTTCAAGAGATAAATTAAGAAGCTCCACTTTAATAAAATCCATTAATGGTATTAATTGATCAAACTCACTAGTAAATTCATAATCATCCAATGCAAATTGATATCCCTTGGCTTTTAAGTCGATCACCCGATTAATCAAATCTTGGTCAACTTTGATATCTTCCAATATTTCAACAACAATTCTTGATGGCTCCAAAGGGAAAAAATAATCAGACATTAAAAGATTTTTTGTTAGATTAATAAATATTTTTACGTAGGGACCTTCGTCATCATTAATAATACTACCGCAATAGTTTACCAATAAACCTGACGTTGCTTTGTCGCCATCTTCAATGATTGCAACATTTGGGTCGTTATCACGATATAAGAGTTCAAAGCCGTAAAGTTCTTTCTTACTATCAAAAATAGGTTGGCGCGCAAACAGTAAGTCGTTTGCCGGTTGGATATCTGGTTTATCGATTGATTTTTTAGGCATTAGTTTTTGACGCAAGTCTCATTTAATTTTACAAATTGTAAGATGATTGAATCATGCTTACCTATCATCCCTGTGAAGCCTATATAAGATTATAGTCGAGGAATAGAGATTTGTGGTTTTTTTGTGAATTAGCATTCAATTTCCTTTATTATTGCACAATATGTAACCAACCGAGTAAAGTAAATTGTCTGGGCCATTAAAAGGATTAACCGTATTAGATCTGAGTCGTGTACTCGCAGGTCCTTGGGCAACTCAAGTTTTAGCGGACTTTGGAGCAAAAGTTTGGAAAGTTGAACGTCCACAAAAAGGTGATGATACTCGGCATTGGGGAGAGTCATTACTGGAAATTCGGCAAAAACAGAATGTTAAAAGTGAGCCGTTAAAGCAAGGTTTATATGAGCAGGCTGGCGCAGATATCAGTGCTTATTATTTATGTGCAAACCGAGGTAAACAATCCATAACATTGGACATTACAACAGCGGCAGGTCAAGAAATAGTGAAAGACTTAGCGTTAAAAGCGGACATCTTCGTAGAAAACTTTAAAGTAGGGAATTTGGCAAAATATGGGTTAGACTACCAGAGTTTAGCAAAACTAAACCCTAAACTGGTTTATTGCTCTATCACTGGTTTTGGTCAAACCGGTGAATACGCTTCGCAAGCAGGGTACGATGCAATGATTCAAGCATCTGCGGGGTTAATGAGTGTAACTGGCGAAAAAGAGGGTGAACCACAGAAAGTTGGCGTGGCTGTTTCTGATTTAATGACCGGCATGTATGCTGTTTCAGGAATTTTAGCGGCAATCCATTATCGAGATAAAACAGGTTTGGGGCAATATATCGATTTAGCTCTTTTTGATACTCAAGTTGGATGGCTTGCTAACCAAAGTATGAGTTATTTATTGACTGGAGAAGTACCTATTAAGCAGGGTACTGTTCACCCAAGCATTGTTCCGTACCAAACAGTTCAAAGCTCGACAGGCAAATTTATGTTAGCCGTTGGCAATGATCACCAATTTAAGAAATGTATGGAGGTTCTTGGATTAACAGAGTTATCCGAGAACTTGAAATATAAAACAAATAATGCACGAATAAAAAACCATGATACTCTGATAGGTATAATGGAAAACGTTTTAGTAAAAATGCCATCGGACTATTGGGTTGAAAAACTATCGAATAAAAAAATCCCCTGTGGTTCAATTAATAACATCGAACAAGTCTTTGAACATCCTCAAATTAAAGCACGAGGAACTAAGGTTACTATTGAACATTCACAATTAGGCACTATTCAACAGGTGGCAAATCCTTTAAAATTTTCGGAAACCCCTATTCAATATAAAAATCCAGCACCGGTTTTAGGAGAGAATTCAGTAAATATTCTTAAAGATGAATTAAATTATTCTGACACTGAAATTGAAGAACTAAGACGAATGAACATTATATAAAGAATGAACAAAACTATTTAAAGAGCGAACAATATTATTTGAACGGTAATTTTTTCGATAGCTGCTCAATAGATGAGAAAACAAAATCGGTTTCTTGGTCTAAAAATGTACCAATCGCATCACGAAACCGATGATCTTTAATCCAATGATAAGATGTTGTTTCAATTGGCTTAAAGCCTCGAGATATTTTGTGCTCTCCTTGCGCTCCGGCATCAAATCGTTTTAGTCCGTTTTTAATGCAATATTCAATTCCTTGATAATAACAAAGCTCAAAATGAAGGAATTCTATTTCTTGCTCACATCCCCAATACCTTCCATATAAAGTGTTTTTATCTTTGAAAAACAATGAAATGGCTATAGGTTTATTATCTATTTCAGCAACAGCCATAATAATACTTGAGGGCATTGATTTCCCAAGCATTTGAAAGAATGATTCGTTTAAATAGCCATAATTACCACTACGCTTTGCATAAGTCGCGCAATAAAATGAATAGAACTGTTGCCAAAGTGATTCATCTATTTGAGCGCCTTCCACCATTTGAATTGAAATATTTGAATCGACAAAAGCTCTTCGTTCTCTTTTGATATTTTTTCTAGATTTTGCTTTGCATATATTTAAAAAATCATCGAAGTCTTGATAATTTTGATTAAACCAATGATATTGCATTCCGAGTCTTTTCATTAAGTTGTTATCAGAATCTTCGCTTTCAGTAAATGGGTATGATTCATTATTAGGAAAAAGGTAATGGAAACTAGAAACTTCCAATTTATTTGTTTCCTCAATTATTTTGTTAAACATCATCTTTTTTATGACTTCAGAATTGTCTTTTATTAAAACAATCCTTGACCCAGTACATGGTGTAAAAGGGATCGCAGATAACAATTTTGGATAATATTGCAAACCGGATTGGTGGTAAGCATTTGCCCACTGAAAGTCGAAAACATATTCTCCATAGCTGTGATTTTTTAAGTAGAGAGGCATAAAGCCAATTAATGCTTGATTTTCCCAAACGACTAAATGCTTTACTTGCCACCCTGTTTCAGAACATACGCTTTTAGACTGTTCTAATGCGGATAGGAATTCGTATTTTAGGAATGGATAGCTATCGTTTTGAAGTCTCTTGAATTGAGCTACATCGATTTCTGATAGGGAGCTAATAAATTTTAATATCATTTAAGTTTCTTAAGGTTATTTCAACTCATGAGTAGCCAAACTCTATTTATCAAAACAAGAATAAACGAATCTATACAAAACAAATCGTTAAGAGTAAGCTAATGAACATCAAATAATAACATCTTGGAGTAGTGAAGTGGGTGTATTGGACGCATATAAATTAACAATTCTTATTATTGGTTTAACTGGTTTAACATTTCTTATACAGTTAATTGTGGTTGATTTAATTGGAATTAAAGCCAAACATAGGCCTGGCTTTCCGATTAAAGCTAATTATAATGACATTCACTTTAGAGCTGATAGAGCTTTTTCAAATAGTAATGAAAGCGTTTCGATATATATTTTATTAGTTCTATTTTCGATTTTGTCTTTTGCTGATCCTGATCGGTTAAATATGAGCTGTGCTTGTTATCTAATTGGTAGAATAGGTCATATGGTTTGTTATTACTTGAATTTAGGTTTATTCAGAAGCATCTCTTTTGGCGTTAGTCTAGTTGGATTAATTGGTGTATTTATTGCTGGTATTATAACTTGGGTATAAGTGAGGAAAGGACTAATAATTACATTGGTTAAGAGTTAGTACCTATTATATTAATTAGTTAATAGTATTTCTAAGGCTGACAATATCATATTGTTCAACTTTCAAAGATGATAAAACGTCTAACCCTCTCCAGACACCATTGCATCTAACTTGGGGTATAATAGCAAAGTCAGCATTTAATTTGCTCAATACCCAATTGAAAAAACACTTAAACAAGAGATAATTCAAGAATCTGAGCCGTTAGGAACGGTGTACAATATCATCATCGATTTTTTCGTAAAATATAGTTTTCAGCTTCTTGGCGCCGTTTTAATACTAATTATCGGCATTATGGTAGCTAAACGAGTCGCAAAAGGCGTCCAAAAATTATGTGAAAATAAGGGCATTGATTTCACGTTATCGCGTTTTATTGAGAATCTCGTGAAAACTATAATTGTCTTTCTGGTCGAGCTAATTTGTTTGAGTAAGATCGGAATTAGTGTCACACCCTTTTGTTGTTGGCGATACGATTCAAGTTCAAGGTGTTTCAGGATTAGTTAAAGATATATTGCTCGCGTACACCATCATCGTTACCGAAGACGAGGTAACCATCACGATACTCAATAAACATATTGTCTGCAACATATTGTCTGCGAAATTTTACACAACTCTAATCATGTCTCTTTGCTGGAATTGTCGGTTGGAGTTTCCTATGAAAGTGATTTAGATAAAGTTACAGAAATATTGACTGATGCGAACAGTAATCATGCAGATGCCAGTAAATTCAAAAAGCCATTAATTGAAATTTGAAAACCTAAATATCGACATGCCGTTTGGTATAATTGCAAACATATTATCACCGTAACCACTCATATAAGGGGGTTTTTCTATGCAGTCATTATTATTTCCAAACGGAGATGTCCAAAAGCCGTGAAGATATCTAGACTCAGCATATCATTCTTAAACCACAACGCCGTTTCTTGTATAATTTGAATCGGTAAATAGCTAATTTCTGAGCCTTTATACAGAAATGTTGCTAAACCATTGTGACCGTTATTTCTTCTTGCGGATATAAAAGTCAATGGAAAACTTGCCCTAGACCAACCATCATAAGGTTCAGACCAAACTTTGCCTGGTTCAAGAATAATTCCCAAAAGCTATTATCTTGAAGGCTTTCTTGTCTATCTCTATTGATAAGGATTAATTGTCCTTCGTGACTAAAAAAACTTAAATCAACTTTTGGGAAATTTTTAAATGACTCATCACCAATTAAATAGTTCTCTGCGAAATCACCTATTAACCGACCGTTAGTGATTTTGATTGTTCCTGAAAAATCTTCTAAAGCGGAGAACTCCGTACCAATAGGCATGAAATATTCGTTATGCAGCGGTGTATTGTGCGGATAACCGCTAGACTGTAATCAATCTTCGGTTAACCAATCTCTTTTGTCTGACGGAGATGTTAGAGTTGTAGGGGATTGGGATGTTATTATCGGTGGCTCATCGGAATCGGACGAGCCACATGCGATGATAATATTGAAAAAGAAGGTTGAACATAATATATTGAATAATCGTATTATATGACCTAAAAATTAGGCGTTATATTTCTGATATTAAACAAACATCTTTTTCAAGCCATCGGCAAAATCACGTATTTTTTCTTTAAATGTACGTTTGATTTTTACGTCAAGGCTACTAAAAAGGGAAAAACCTTCGATGATTAAGGTTGGTGGATTACCTTCGTTAATGGTTGACGATTCATTATCAAAATTACTGGCAATACACGTTGCTTTGCATATCACGTTGATGTTTTCAGGTATAAAAATATTGATGCTACTAAACAAGCTATAGATTTTTATATGCACCGTTTGATCAGTGAAGGTTGCGTCAGTTAGATCGACGCCTCCTGAACTCATAATGCTATAAAAGCGAGTTTCTTTTGCGACCTGCCATTTTCCACCACGTGTGTTATTGCTTAGCACCTGTGTTATTGATTCAAAATCTTGAGCTTTGCTTGAATCGACTCTTTGTCCTAGTTCATGCTCTTTTTGCTGTTTGAAAGACTGGTCGACTTTTAACGTTAGATCTTCTGCTAGCTTAAATATTTCGATATGTGAATCACTTTCCATTGCGATATCGAGTCGTTTTTCAAAGGCTTCAAGTGATAACTCACCGTGCCCATAGTTCATTGTAAGTTGATCAACAACTTCTTCTCTTACCTTTTGGATGGGCCTATCTTCTAATTTTACCGTCATAATGTATTCCTTCAGTGTTTTATTTATTATATCCCTTACGACTAAAGCAAGTTAGATGCCAAAATATATTACAATAAAATCAATTAGTTACACCAGTACCAAAGCCCTTTATTCGCGCTTTTCACAGTTTATTAGTCATTTAAACCAGATCATCATATTTCGACGATTACATATTACGACGGTACTGACCACCAACTTCATATAAGGTATTGGATATTTTCCCCAATGAACAATATTTGGTCGCTTCCATCAACACTTCAAAGATATTTTTATTTTCTAATGCGGCGGTTTGAATGGCTTTTACTTGATTTCCTATTTCATTTCCATTTGCACTGTTCAGTCGTTCCAGCATATCAATTTGATACTGTTTTTCCGTTTCGGTTGAACGAATCACTTCACTTGGAATGACTGTTGGTGAACCGTCGGCAGATAAGAATGTGTTAACACCAATAATAGGGTATTCACCAGTGTGTTTTAACATTTCATAATGCATCGATTCTTCTTGTATTTTTGAACGTTGATACATTGTTTCCATCGCACCTAATACACCGCCACGTTCACTGATTCGCTCAAACTCAATTAAAATTGCTTCTTCTACTAGATCTGTTAATTCTTCTATAATGAATGATCCTTGTAATGGATTTTCATTTTTAGTTAACCCGAGCTCTCGATTAATGATCAATTGAATTGCCATCGCTCTTCTTACCGATGCTTCGGTTGGGGTCGTAATCGCTTCATCATAAGCGTTGGTATGCAATGAGTTACAATTATCATAAATAGCATAAAGTGCCTGTAGTGTGGTTCTAATATCATTAAAATCAATTTCTTGGGCATGTAAAGAACGCCCAGAAGTTTGAATATGATACTTAAGCATTTGTGCACGTGAATTCGCTTTGTATTTATGCTTCATCGCTTTCGCCCAAATTCGTCTAGCGACTCTACCGATGACCGCATATTCAGGATCAACTCCATTTGAAAAGAAGAAACTAAAATTAGGTGCGAATTTATTAATATCCATTCCTCTAGCCAAATAGTATTCAACAAATGTAAATCCATTGGCTAAGGTAAACGCCAGTTGTGAAATAGGGTTCGCTCCAGCTTCAGCAATATGGTAACCAGAAATGGAGACTGAATAAAAATTACGAATATTTTTTTCAATAAAATATTCTTGCACATCACCCATTAAACGAAGTGCAAATTCTGTCGAGAAAATACAGGTATTTTGCGCTTGGTCTTCTTTTAAAATATCAGCTTGTACAGTACCTCTAACTTTTTGAATGGTTTCAAACTTTATTTTTTGATAAATTTCATCCGATAGAACTAAGTCACCAGATATTCCTAATAACATCAATCCTAATCCATCATTTCCTTCAGGAATCTCTCCTTGATAAGTTGGAATTGGAAGATTTCTATTTAAAAAATGCTTGGCAATTTTTTCTTTCACTTGTTGCTCTAGTCCATTTTCTTTAATATAAATTTCGCACTCTTGGTCAATAGCTGTATTCATAAAAAAGCCAACTAATATGGGTGCTGGGCCATTGATTGTCATTGAAACAGAAGTGGTTGGTTTAGTCAGTCTAAAACCGGAGTAAAGTTTTTTTGCATCATCTAAGCAACAAACAGAAACACCGGCGTTACCAATTTTCCCGTAAATATCAGGCCGAGAATGTGGATCGTCACCATACAAAGTTACCGAATCAAATGCGGTTGATAAACGTGCCGCAGGCATGCCTTTACTGACATAATGGAAACGACGATTAGTTCTTTCTGGACCGCCTTCGCCCGCGAACATTCTTGTGGGATCTTCGCCTTCTCTTTTAAATGGGAATACCCCAGCAGTGTATGGAAATTGTCCTGGAAAATTTTCTTGTAATTTCCAAGTCAATCGGTCAGACCAGCCTTTATATTTAGGCACTGAAATTTTAGGGATTGATTGGTCACTCAATGATTTAGAATGCGTCGTTACTTTAATTTCTTTATCTCGTACTTTATAAACGAAAACGTCTTCTTTATACAATTGACACTCTTGATCCCATTCATTTAGCAATTTGCTATTTTCTCTATCCAATTTTAGTTCGGTTTTTTCTAATAAACTTTGTAATAATTCCGCTTCATGCTTGGAACCTTCGAGTAAGTTAATAGTTTCACTGATACTTTGTATCTTTTGCGCTTGTGCTGACTGTTCTGATACCCATTCATCGTAGGCACGATTGCTCTCTGCTATTTCTGCAAGGTAACGAGTTCTTTTGGGTGGAATAATAAATAGCTTTTCAGTGATTTCTTCGCTTGATGAAAAATTTGTTTTTAAATTTGTTTGAGTTTTATCTTGGATGACTTCCATTAACGCGCGATAGAGTTTATTGGTTCCAGGATCGTTAAATTGACTGGCAATCGTTCCATGAACGGGCATGGTGTTAGTAGGTTCTTCAAATCGATTATGATTACGTTGAAATTGTTTTTTTACATCTCTTAACGCATCTTGCGAACCACGTTTATCAAATTTATTGATTGCGATGATATCTGCAAAATCTAGCATGTCAATTTTTTCAAGTTGAGTTGCTGCACCGTATTCTGGAGTCATAACATACATGGAAACGTCTGAATGCTCTTCAATTTCTGTGTCTGACTGTCCAATTCCCGATGTTTCTAAAATGACTAAATCAAACCCCGCGGCTTTTACGATATTGACGGCGTCTTGGATATGAGGGGAGAGCGCTAGATTAGATTGACGTGTCGCTAATGAACGCATATAAACGCGGTCGTTATTAATCGAATTCATTCTTATCCGATCACCCAAAAGTGCGCCACCAGTTTTCCGTTTTGAAGGATCGACCGAGATAATGGCAATATTCTTATCATCAAAATCCATTAGGAATCTTCTAACTAACTCATCAACCAAAGACGACTTTCCAGCGCCTCCAGTTCCAGTAATTCCAAGTACAGGCGTTTTTGATTCTTTCGCTAGATGTTCTACTTTTGCCAATAATTTGAGATTGATATCTTTTTGATTCTCTGCAGCAGAAATTAGCCTAGCAATTTCTTTCGGTTGGTCAAATCGGGGGGCATCTTTCGGGGCATTTTGCCCCGTAGGAAAGTCAGAGGTTTCAATTAAATGATTAATCATGCCTTGTAAGCCCATGCTTCGTCCGTCGTCAGGGGAATAGACCCTAGCGATCCCATGTTTATGCAACTCGTCAATTTCTTGAGGAAGAATGACGCCTCCTCCTCCAGCAAATACTCGTATGTGCCCGCAATCGGCTTCGTTTAATAGGTCGACCATATATTTTAGGTATTCAACATGACCTCCTTGATATGAAGTCATAGCAATGCCCTGTACATCTTCCTGAATGGCGCAGTTGACTACTTCTTGAACGCTCCGGTTATGACCCAAATGGATCACTTCACAGCCTGTTGACTGAATGATCCGGCGCATAATATTAATGGCCGCGTCATGGCCATCAAAAAGTGACGCTGCTGTAACCATTCGGATTTTATTTTTGCTTTGATAAGGGATCGAATCAGACATAGTAATTTGTATATATCATTAAAAGGCTCGGCTATTATAGCAAATTAGTTGTCTGTAGCGAATTACTGATTAGTTTTTAAAGAAAGGAATGACCAGTCGTCTTTGACTCTCATATTTCTTCTGCTATCGCTTTATTCCCTAGCGTTAAGTACCATTTTTTTTATTATTGATTTCATGTTTCTCTCTTCTTAATTTGTCTGCAGTGTATATTTCTTTTCCATAAGGTTGGCGTTTAAAGCGTTTGTAGTTCCAAAGGTATTGCTCAGGGGTTGTTTTAATAATGTTTTCAATCTGTTTGTTGAGTGATAAATTAAATAATTCTAAGTCCTTGGTTTGAGAATCAAACTCCGGTTTAAATAGTTGAATATCAAATTGCCCATTAGGGTTTCTAAGACAAGCCCCAAACAACAACTGCGCATTTGTTTTTTGAATTAAACGATGAAGTAAGGTCATAGTGTAAGCTGAGTATGCAAAAAATGGGGAATAAATTCCAGCACCTAAATTGGGTGCTTGATCGGGTAAAATCATCATTATTTTACCTTGTTTTAATCCTTTATAAATATTCAGCATTCCCGAACGATCAGTCGAGTAGGGACAACCTCCGAACTGACTTCTTGCATCTAACATTAATTGATCAATGCGCTTAAACTTAGCTGGTGAGTACATAGAAATGGCGGAATAATTAAGTTGTAACCAGTGCCAAAAATATTCCCAATTACCTATATGGGGGACGGCAATAATAATAGGTTGTTCTGATTTTTGTATGTCAGTAATAAACGACTGATCAATGACTTTTGCAATTTTATCTCTAATCTGTGTTTCGGTTCCCAACCAAGCAACGGAAGTTTCTTTACTCATAAAAGCTCTTTGTTTTAGATGTTCACTAATTAATTCCGCTTGATTCCTTGAATCGAGCTGGGGAAAACAAAGAATAATATTTTCTTTAGTGGTTTGGCTTGATTTTGAATTTACAGCTACAGAAATTTTACTAGTTATGAAAGACAACCAATAACTTAACCATTTAGGGGAATAAAAGTTTATCTTAATAATGCCTGATAGAATAAAACTAATACTTTTTTTTACCCTAGATTCTTCTTTCACTGTTCTTGAACTCAATGTTATTGGCTTCTAGTATTTATTCGTTTATAACTACCGACAAAAATAATTTTCCAGCTTTTCACATCATCCTGATTCGTTTCCCAAATTTGGTTGACTCTGCCTTGTTTATCTTTACTCCAAGTAATACGGTTGGATTTGTCGGATAATATCATTGCTACATTTTCGAATTTCCCATCGAGGTAAAGTGGGCTACCCGAATTGTCTATCCAGGTTTGGTGCCATTGATGATTGTCTTTATCATAAAAATTTATACTGTTTCCAGTGTAGGCTGTTGAGGTCACGTAGTGCTCATGGATTGAACAACCATTGTTATGTTTTGTGATATTGCTTTTGGCGTGTGGTTTATTTTTTCCTTTAGTTGTTACTTCCCATTCTCCTAGCAAAAAATCGAAAGCACGGTGTTGTTCCGTTGTACAGGTTGTAGACGTTAGCTTTGGTGCTGATTGAATGTACATGGGATTTATCATAAAGTTAAAAATAAATATTATTTTTATGATCTTACTATTCATTGTGAAGTCCATTTGTCTATTAAAAGGTTAATTTTATTCTTTGGCGTTTTAGATAGTTTTTTAACCTGTCTGAAAGTAGGTTCAAAAAGTTGGTACTGATCGGATAAATCGGACAACATATTTACCCAGAGTTTAGCTGTCATTTCTGCATCATAAAGAGCTCTATGAAATTCACCATTAGACGGAATGTTCTTGTAGCTGATTAATGTTCCTAACTGATGATTGGGCGCGTCTTGATAAATTCGACGAGCTAGTAACATTGAACACACAAACTCACCTGAGTATTGATGAGATATTTCTTCAAACTCTGCATCTAAAAAACGCTCATCGAATGATGCATTGTGAGCAACCAAGTTATCATCACCAATATATTCAGCAAAATCTCTGATTACTAATTCACATGTTCTAGCGTCTGATAGCATATCATTTGTAATACCTGTGTAGTTTTCAATAAATGTATCTACATAAAAACCGGGATTCATCAGTTCGTGAAAACTATCAACGATTTTTCCATTTTTTATACGAACAGCACCAATCTCTATCGCTCGGTCTCCCATAGTGGGAGATAATCCGGTAGTTTCAAAATCAAGTATGATGAGTGAATTAGCAAACATTGTATTTTTTATGTGTCTTGTTTTTGTTATAAAGTTGATATTAAATTATCTCAGACTATTTTGCACCTATCGTCAGCAAACTTGACATTTTCTGTTACATTAGAATTGTCCGATTTCGATGCGTTCAGTATGGCGACAATGGCTGATATGCTATGTTTGTGCTAATTCATCACTTAAAGTATAACCCAATGAGTTTTAAACTGAATAAAATGTTATTAGCTTCTGCAATAGCTTCAAGTGTTTTCTTTGGAGCCTATGTGGACGCAGGTTCCAATAAATCTGAAGATCTGGCGAAAATATTAGCTTCACAACCGGATAAAGCAAAATCATCGATATGATGCAAGGCACCCGCAAGAAACCCTAGATTTCTTTGGTATAAAGTCAGGTATGACGGTATTGGAGGCTTTGCCTGGAGGGGGCTGGTATAGCAAACTTCTTCTTCCCTATTTGGGAAGCGAAGGGTCTTTAATTGGCGTTGATTACGCCATAGAGATATATCCTAAATTTGGTTTTTTCAGTAAAGAAGATCTTAAAGCCAAAGAAACCTGGGCAAAGGCTTGGGCAGAAAAAGCGAATGGTTGGAAGACTAAAGATAGTGCAAGTATAAAAGCTTATACTTTTGGCTCTTTAACTTCTGAAGTGAAAGGCAAAGTTGATGTGGTAGTTTTTATTAGAGCATTGCATAATTTAGCTAGATTCGAAAATGCTGGCGGATACTTAACAATGGCTTTAAAAGATGCCTTTGATTCTCTTAAATCAGGCGGTATTGTTGGCGTTGTGCAGCACATGGTGCCTGAGTCGGCTGATGATAAAGGCGCAAATGGCTCTAGAGGCTATTTGAAAAAATCATTTCTAATTTCTGCCATGGAAAAAGCTGGGTTTGAGTTTATTGCATCAAGCGACATCAATTTAAATCCGAAAGATAAGCCAAGTGCTAAAGATATTGTTTGGCGTCTACCGCCTTCATTTGCGACTAGCAGAAAAGATGACAAGAAAAAAGCTGAGTATATTGCGATTGGTGAATCAAACAGAATGACCTTGAAGTTTAGGAAACCAGTTAAATAAAAGTCAAAAAAATACAGTTTAGTAGAAATTATTTAGCTGTATTCTTATTTTTCAAATAAAAGTCATCGGTTTTCATCTTGGTAACAAAAACCAATTTGTTGATTATTCATTTTAACATTTTTAACTGCTTGTATTTCAGCAATGATGGCTAATGCAATTTCTTCCGGAGAGCCAGCACCAAGATCAAGACCGATAGGTGCAAATAATCGACCTTTTAACTCTTAAAAATCAATACCACAATCATCTAGCAGTTTGTCTCTTCTTTTAGAGGGGCCTAATAAACCGATGTATTCTACTAAACTGCAATTTAGATGTCTTAAGTATTCTCTGTCTTTCTCAAATTGGTGACTCATGATAATGGCACTGTCAAATGATGAAAGCTCAAACTTATTCCATTCTGAAATTTTCACATGAATCACATGATCGGTAAATGGAAATAACTGCTGATTAAGACTCGCTTTGCGGTGATCGATTACGGTCGTTTTCCAACCAATCTTCATCATCGCGTAAATTGTAATTTATGACAGTATCAGTGTGAGTCTCGAAAACAGCACGGCAATGTTCAACACCACCACCTTCTAAACACCCTCTGCTAAGTAAGCCCGAATATGAAAAGCTATCACTCACTAACATCATAGCACCTGATTTTCTCTAGGTGGAACCTTTTTTTTCGATGATTATTGCCACAACGTAGTCTTTGTTTTTATCAAATGTTTTAAGTGATTTTAGTAAACTGTTTATTTTTTCCTGCAAAGGAGAAAGTATTAATTTATCTTGCATTTGTTGGCTAGCAATCTACAAGTAATAATCATGAATGGCAACACTATGAATGAAATCTTTAAAGGGTTGATGCAAGAGACTTGCATGAATAGTCCGATATAAAGAATTACCACATAGGTTGCTTTACATAAAGCGCAAGCTTTTGATTTATGGAGGTATTTAAAAAATTAGTTAATTTATATAATCAGTAAAAACACTTATAAAATTTGGGTTGTTCGATAGAAACATGCTAAGGTTTTGAAATTATTATAAAAGATCAGTAAAAATTTATTTAAGGTGTCTTTATAGGTGTTTTCACTGAACATATAAAGCGTTATACAAACTTAATTCGACTAGTGGTATTTTAATCAGATATGGCCCATTTAAATTCTAAGCTCACTATTCTATTCTTAATGTGTTTTTGTCACTTGGTTATTGCAGACCCTATATTAAAGAAGGGAGTAGGTAACTTTAAGGTGCAGGGTGGAGAAGGAAGAGAAAATTTAATTATTGGAATTGACTACTATATACCGGAGAACTTCAGTGTAGATTCTCCAATATTAATCGTCTTACCTGGTAATGGACGCACTGGAGGTAACTATAGAGACCGTTGGATGACATCTTCAGATAAGTACAGTACTTTAATTTTATCATTAACTTACTCAAAAGCGCTTTACCCAAAATCAGCCAACTACAATTTAGCTAGAATGGTGACTAAAAAGGAAGCAGTATTTACTAAGGTTAATGACCCCGCTGAATGGATATTTGAAGATTTTGATAGAATATTTGATCTTGTTGTCGCTTCTACTAAATCTTCTCAATTACAATATGATTTTTTTGGACATTCTGCCGGAGCACAAATTGGACATAGGCTTGCAATATTCTCTTCTCAGAACAAAGTTAATCGAATTGTAGCAGCAAATTCAGGGTGGTATACCGTTACAGATTTTGGTACTCCTTTTCCTTATGGATTGAGTAACAGCCCTATTGAAGAATCAATAATGAAAACTAAATTAGAGGCCTCTTTTGCGAAGAAGTTGATTGTTTTTCTTGGGGAGAAAGATAACGCAAAAGAAACCAAAGGCCACCTCTTTCGTGATGTTGAATCCGATAAGCAAGGCATGCATAGATTTGAACGGGGGCAATATTTTTTTAGAAAATCTAAAGAGCTAGCATCTCAGCTAGGATATAAATTTAACTGGGAACTTCAGGTCATACCAAATGTAGGTCACTCTTCTACTAAAATGAGCCCAATAGCAGCCGATTTTTTATATGCTCAGCCATAAAATGTATACCAAAGCATCAAATCTGACTCCGCATACTGTCGTATTTTTTGCAAAAAAAAGCCGCAAAAACTGCACCAGAACGCTCTATAGTTTATGCGGGCGTTATCCAACATAAGGAAATTTTTCTGAGGACACGATTATGAAGGCTCTTCTGTATAAACAGACAGACAAAAGTGAAGAGGCATTAAGAGCGATAGCCCACATGCCAACCAAAAGCTTGCCCGTTTTAATAGGTAATAACTTTGCACAAGGGCTAACAGATGATGATTTTATGCGTATCGCCGTATTTCTCGCGGAAAAAAGTTTTGATGAAGGAGGCTGTCCAATTGGCGCAGTTATAGTTGGTAATTCGACAAAGCAAATATTGGGGAAGGGGCACAACACGCTGGTTCAGGAAAACCATCCGTACAATCATGGTGAAACTTCCGCTATCCGGGATGCAGGTCGGATAGATTTTAGCGAGACAACTATTTTTACTAGTCTGAGTCCGTGTGATGTATGCGCAACATTAATTTATATGAGAGGATTTAACCGCGTGGTTGTAGGGGACGTAACTAATGCATCTGGAAACGAGGTGCTTTTGCAAGAAAAAGGAATTCAAGTTGAGATTCTTGAGGATAGAAGAGGAATTGAGATTTATGCTCGTTATCGCTCCGAAAAGCCTGAACTGGATTTGGAAGACTGGCAAGGCTTAAGAGCTTTGTAAAATGAGGATTTAACAAAACGCGGTTATCGAAAATTTACACGGCATTTCAATTACGAAAACGCTGAGCGTTGAGGCTTTAGGAAAAACCAAAAAGACCGCAACAACAACTTAACAGGCACTCCGATTTAAATCAGAGATTACAAACACTCCCAAATTTATCTTTTTAAGAACTAGAGCATATCGTGAACATATGAATAAAATTTCATCCTGTGAGTCAGAATGCTGTTAAATTTATATAGGTAGCTCATAACGTAGTCGGAATGCATAAAAATCAAAAAAAAATCAAGCTTGGTAATCGACTCCGTCAGTTAGAACGGATGATAGACCAACGGTATTCTCTAATCTGGGATTGTTGTTGTGATCACGGCTTACTTGGGATGTCATTGTTACAAAGTCATGCCGCTGCCAAAGTTATTTTTGTCGATATCCTCGCCAAACAAATGGCTTTGTTGGAAAGTAAGTTGTCGCAATATTTTTCCTCTGATGAATTTGACTGGGAAATAATTTGCAAAGATCTGAAAGAGGTTAAAGTACCCGATGATAATTCTCAGCTATTTATTATTGCTGGAGTAGGTGGAGATAAAACCATCGAGTTTATTAATAACCTGTGTAATTCTTCTTCCTTGCCTAACTTTGATTTACTTGTATGTTCGGTTCATGGAAATTATCAAGTCAGACAAACTCTTGCCAGCCAGGGCTTGTATTTAATTAATGAACAAATCGTGATGGAAAATAATCGTCACTATGAAATTATTTATGCGTCGCCTAATGCTAAACAGCCTATAACAAACGTTGGAGATTCAATGTGGGATTGGTCTAATCCTGAACATATTAATTACTGGCAAAAGATGATTACCCATTTCGGGATTAAAGCCAAAACCAACTCTGTACGCTACCAGCCTATTTTAAAGGATTATGAAAGGTTAAATAACGAAGAAACTCCGTAATTTGAGAATTAACAAGAGCGAGGCGTTGATTACCATCTGTCTGCTTTCGCGTCATTCCAATCCTGTTGCCAATCATTTGGAACATCGATATTTTCTTTTAAGCAGCTTGGCCCAATGTTGGGGTAAAGCTCTTGATAGGTTTTAACTAAGGTGCCAGATACACGACGATTGATATGTTCAGGCTTCAGCTCAGATACATGATTGAGACCCGCTGCCGCTAGTAATTCAACGAGGTTATGAACGGTTTCTTTTTGAAAGTTGGCGACCCGTTGTCCTTTATCACTAACCACTAGCGCTTTATTACGTGAAGGATTTTGAGTTGCAATTCCCGTTGGACATTTATCGGTATTACAAGAACGAGATTGAATGCAACCAAGCGCAAACATCATGCCCCTTGCAGAATTGGCAGTATCAGCGCCGAGAGCGATAATTCTAAGAAGATGAAATGCGGAAAAGATTTTTCCAGACGCTATGATTCTAATTTTATCGCGTAATCCGCAACCAATGAGTGCGCTGTTTACAAAAATTAATGCGTCACGTAATGGCGTTCCTACAGAATTAGTCATTTCCGTTGGCGCGGCCCCCGTTCCGCCTTCTCCGCCATCAACGGTTATGAAGTCTGGAGTGATACCTGTTTCTAACATCGCTTTGCAGATGGCTAGAAATTCTCTTTTTCTACCAATACATAGCTTAAAACCAACAGGCTTACCATCGGATAACTCGCGTAGTTCTTTAACAAAACCAAGTAAACCATCCGGCGTAGAAAAAGAAGAGTGTGCAGCTGGAGAAACCACATCTTTGCCCATTGGTACGTGTCTAATTTGAGCAATTTCCTCGGTCAACTTTACCGCGGGCAAAATTCCACCATGACCTGGTTTAGCACCCTGTGATAGTTTTATTTCTATCATTTTTATAACATTGTTTTGAACTTTTTCTTTAAATAAATCACGGTTAAAGTTTCCTTCTTCGGTGCGGCAACCAAAATACCCTGTTCCAATTTGCCAAATAATATCGCCACCATTTTTTAAATGATACGGGCTCAAACCGCCTTCTCCGGTATTATGTGAAAAGCCTCCGATTTTCGCGCCTTTATTTAATGCCATAATCGCGTTTTTACTCAAGGCTCCATAACTCATCGCTGAAATATTTAACGGAGATGCTTCGTAGGGCTGTTTACAATCAGGTCCGCCAAACGTTATTCGAGGATTAAAATTATGTGCATCTTTTGGCGCGAGAGAATGATTGACCCATTCGTAACCATCTCGGTTGGTATCAAATATAGTTCCAAAAGGGCGGGTGTCTCTAGCGCCTTTTGCTCGTTGATAAATAAGAGAGCGGAACTCTCGACTTACAGGCGTACCGTTAGTATCTGATTCAACAAAGTACTGTTGTATTTCCGGTCGAATGGATTCGAACATGTAACGAATTCTACCGATAATCGGGTACAAACGTCGAATGGCATGTTTCTTTTGGATAGCATCGATGCTACCAATAATCACAAGCGGTATCGCTATAAAGTACAACCATAAAACAGGCGGCCAAAAAAAGCTGCTTAGGTAAATTGAGGGTAAGATTATTATTGTGCTTAGAATAAAAATTTGCCGGACTGACATGCTGCTTCCTTCTTTGGTTGTTTTTTCTCGAACAAAATTCGAAGACTCTTGTTTTAATTATCAATTCTACCCTATAAACAACAAGATATTGTTATAGTTACAATTATTCAAATAGAGTCTTTTTAGGGTATATGCCCATCAATGCATTCGGCTAAGGATTGAAAGTATAATAAGGACTTTAAAACCTACTTAGCTGTTGATAATGTTTAAAAATAAAGTTACCCCTGTTGATTTTTGGAGCCCTATTGCCCTTATTATAAAATCTGCATGTAATGACTTTGATAATATTTGGATAAAACGTAAGCGTATTATTGATACACACCTCCTTATTATTTTTATTCTTAAACTTGTCATGAGTAAAAATAAACAGG
>JBLIBL010000017.1:0-51379 GCA_047633355.1 Polaribacter sp. | reverse complement strand
ATCCACTACCAAAAACTTCACTGAAAAAGCGTCGACCACCAAAAGCGAAAAACGCAGTATATGTAGCAATACCAGTGGCAAAAATATTCTCTAGATGCTCAATAATCCACTCGCGCTCTTTTAACTCTTTTTTAAATATGTATTTTAATGCTCCGTAGGAAGTAGAGATTGATATTATAGAAAAAACAATGAACAAAGGCTGAACAATAATAATACCAATGATGCCTACAATAATTCCTGCGGCTAACAAGATCCCTATAGGAATTAAAGTGCTAGCTATTTTTAGCAAGTGGCGTTCCGCTTTAACTTTAAGTACTAATACCGATTGCCTTACTGTGACAAAAACAAGAATGGATAACATTAATAAAAATACAGAACCCTCTCTACTCTGTTGTTTCAAATCATAGGATTGCGCCATGCTTAAGTTACTATCTGGCGCCCTGACCCCTACCGGATCAACGAGTACCATTATACTCATTATTATTCCACTAACTGATATCGTCAACATCGTCCAAACAAAAATTCGACCTGTTTTTTTATGAAATCGACTTCCTTTTTTAGATAAGGTCGGTAACCAAAACACAATGAGACCGACCGCTCCTAACGCAATATGGAGGTATAATAAAAATTGATGAATATAGTGTATGCTGAATTCAGGTATCATAAGTTTTCCTTGTTTCTAGATTAAGTCTGTCATCTTGTAAACAAGTATACCCATGCAGATTGAAGTCAATAAGTGCCATTGGTCACTAATATAAACCATGACTTTTGGCCTATAGTGAAATATTTAGATTTACGTCATAATAAGAAGAATGTTAAAAAAACTAACTTAAAGCCTTAAACTATGAATATAAAACCCATAAAAATTTCATTTAACGAATGGGGCGCTATCATTACGTGGCTAACGGTTTTTGTTATTACTCTAATCGCGATGAATAACTCGAGTTGGGAAGTTAAGCTTGGTCTGTATCAAGTCATTGCTCTATTTATTATTTATCTTTTTTGTTTAACCTTAGTTATTAATGAATCACTTGAAGCACAGGTTAGAAAATTAAGAACGGGGCTTTTCATATTACAATTACTCTGTGCATTTTTGATTAATTTTTATATTTCTTTTGGTTTTTTACCTATATTAACTATTTTATGGGCAAGTATATTACCTCATTTTGTAAATGTTAGAACTTCATTTTTTATTACCAGCTTGGTTGTTATACTTTGGAATTTAATCGATTGGATATTGTGGGAAAATGAAGGCATCATTTATTCGGCGCTGTTATATTATACGTTTCACATTTTTGCTGTTTCAATGACAGTCAATGCTATAACCGCAGAAAAAGAAAAAGAAAGAGCTGAGGAATTAAATAAGCAGCTTGAGTCTACTCAACTATTACTAAATGAAGCATCAAGGCAAAATGAAAGAACCAGGATAGCTAGAGATTTACATGATTTATTGGGCCACCATTTAACTGCATTATTGATTAATTTACAAGTTGCCGAACACACGAGTCAAGGTGATGCTAAAGAAAACATTATCAAATGCCATTCGCTCGCAAAGTTATTAATGAGCGACGTTAGAGAAGCAGTTTCCAGTCTACGCGAAAATCAGTTACTGAATTTTGAATATATGTTAGATAAAATGATTGGTGCTGTACCCAGTTTAACGTTTAATATTGATATTCAATATGACTTTGAATTAGACGATATAGATATTGCAAAGCAATTATTAAACTGTATTCAAGAAGCAATTACTAATAGTTTAAAACATTCTCACGCTAAACAATTTTTTATTACAATTTCTAAAAACAAAAAAAATCTATTAGTTCTCATGAAAGATGATGGTAGCTCTGAGAACCCACTAACTATAGGTCATGGATTAACTGGAATAGCGGAACGCATTCAAATACTGGGAGGGAAAGCCGATTTCAATACTAGTTCCGGCGCCTTAGAAATAGACATATGCATACCGGAAAATAGAGAATGAAAAAAATAGATATGTCACCTATAAGAGTTTTACTTGTCGATGATCAAACGCTAGTAAGAGAAGGCATTAAAGCATTACTAAATTTATCTGATAAAGCCGTCGTGGTAGGAGAAGCTAGTGACGGTAGTGAAATCAAAGAAAAAATAAATACACACCAACCAGAAGTGATTTTATTAGATCTTTCAATGCCCATTATGGACGGAATAGAAACTTTAAATTTATTGCGTGATGAAAGCATTGAAACGCCCTGCATTATTCTAACCACTTTTGATGACCATCAATTCATTTTAAAGGGTATACAAGCGGGAGCTAAAGGCTACTTACTTAAAGATGTTTCACTTGAAAGATTAATTGATGCAATTCAAACTGTTCATTCTGGGAATAAATTAATTCAACCTGCGCTAACTGAGCGGCTATTACAAGGAATCGAAAACATCGATAAAACAACATCAAGTTTTGATGCACCGAGAAAGATAGAACCATTAACGCCTAAGGAAAGTGAGGTATTAGGTTTAATGGCGAGCGGTTGTTCCAATAAAGAAATTTCAGAAACATTACATAAATCCGAAGGGACTATTAAAAATCATGTTTCCAACATATTGTCTAAACTCGGTGTTAGAGATCGAACTAGAGCAGTTTTGTTAGCTATTGAAAAAGGGCTACTTAATTAACTCATTTAAAAACAAGGTAAAATCATGACCTGCGAAACTGGAAGCATCTAAAAGCATGATCTTACCTTTACAACAAACATTCAACCTCCTATCTACTAGCCAACTCGTCCTTAGCTTTTAACTGTTTAACGACTTTATGCGATAAACGTATAACAGAGCCCGCATAAGGTTTGTTAAATCTATAATCCCAACTTCTACTTGTTTGTGGCAATGTCACAAACTTTTCTGTTCGCAGTTCCTTACAGAAAATGTCACTTGGTTTGGCACCTAATTTATTTGCATAGGCTTTTAAAAATCTCTTTTTATGTCCTGACTGATTGTACGTCGAACTTAATGAACAATATTCATCAGTTGAATAGGTTACTTGACCACTTGCAGAAACGGCTCCGGATAAAGCGATGCTTGAAAAACAAATTGCGCTAACGATGGCTAATTTTTTCATAATATATCTCCTGAAGATAAATAATTGCAGACTAAAAATCTAAACTTTTCAAGAGGAATAAAGTCTGGAATTACTTTATTCGCCTCACAATTACATTATCGACAAAAGCATGTGTTTGTGTGTTTAAGAATGTAATGGAGTGTTTCTTTTTTAGGTATTTGAAACATCTAGTTTCATAATCTGAATTTTAATTGCCTTTTAATTTAAATATTTTTATATTTCAATATTTTGAATGATGTAAAGTAAATCAGGAGTCGGTTCTCGCCTTTTCATTCATTATTTTAATAACATGTCATACGCTGTGCGCGTTATAAACCATAACTGCCTGCATAGTCAGCATTTTTTTCGATTTATAGTGGATTAAATCTGCATATTTAGACGCCTTTTTAAATATTAGAAAAGTAATTGCACAATCAATTATTACTCCCAAGTCGAATAATTTTTATTGCATAGCAACATAAATATAACTTCTTTTTCTCTTGAAAACTTCTCACAATCAGGTGCGACCAGATCCGTTATGGATTGATTTCATTATCAATTATCCTATTTTACAATAACTTTCAGAGCTATTTTCACATATTCATGTGAGTTTATATCTTTACACTTATTTTTCTCTTCTGCTAACGTAGTGCAGTTAGCAGATTTCATTCATTAAGGCTAATACTGATTTGCTCTTATCAATATAATAATTAAGTATAATGACTAAGAGCAAAAAAATGGATCAGTTAACAACAAGGAAACGGAGTAAAGCCTCCGCTTTCCCTCAATAAAATATAATAACTAGAGGTAATTTAACGATGAACAAACTTGGAAATATTTCTTTCTTACTTGCCATTATTGTTGCAGTTGTCGCGACACTTGGCGTAGATGCTATCAATGCTTATATTTGGATTATGGCTATCTTAGGCGCTATTTTTGCTGTTTTCACTTTGGAGGAAGATAAAGCAGTAGAATCAGTTGTACTTGCAATAGGTCTGTCTATGGCTGCTACAGGTTTAAATAGCATACCAATGATTGGCGCTTATATTGGCGAATTTGCAGGTCATATGGCTTCATTCATGTTAGCTGCTGCACTTGTTGTTTCATTACGTTGGTTAATGAATACAGGCAATGTTATGGGGTTAATGCCAAAATCTTAATTCCCACTTTAAAACAGACCTCTTACTTCTATATGTAATAGGTCTGTTTTATATTGACTAGTTTGGAAATTTCCAATCTGAATAATATTCAGCTAGTTGTCTAAACATCGTAATATTCTGCATCATATAGCTCTCACCTTGTTCATCAGATTGCATAAACTCCCGATGCGCTGCATTTTTAGCAATGACAATGCCGGCTTTAGGATTAATATAAATATACTGACCATAAACGCCTACTGCAAAATACTCGCTATCAGCTTGAGGCGGCGTCCACCATTGATAACCATATCCAAAGCGTTTTCCATCCTGTGTCTTTGTGGTCGCTTTTACATCGCCACTAGGTGCTGTGTTTATAGTAGAAGCATTAACCCAATCAGCCGGGATAATTTGAACCTCTCCACGCATACCATGATTACGGTATAACTCACCAAACAAAGCATAATCGCGCGTAGGCATATTCAAACCACCCAGAGCAAAAGCATTCCCATCACCATCAGTTGAATAGTAGGCATCCGTACTCGCACCAATTTTTGACCAAAGATTCTCAATAAAATATTTCTGTAACGTTTTACCTGTTGCCGCGCGTAAAACCATTGAAACAACATGAGTATCTATTGAACAATATTGCCATTTTGTACCGGAGGGTCTGCTAATATTTTTTTGTTCCGCTGTAAACTCATCTAAAGATCCACCTAAAGCTAATACTGTTCCCATATTATTGATATCTGAACTTGGATTGAGATAGTTTTCATCAAACTTAATGCCACTTGCCATATTGAGTACGTGCAAAAGAGGAACACCATCATAGGCGGATCCTTTTAAGCTCGGTACATAATTAGTCACGGGGTCATTAATATTCTTAATTTCTCCACGCTCTAAAGCCAACCCAGTAAGCGCAGAAACAAATGATTTACTCATCGACCATGATATCCGCTTATCCGTTGATTCCGTCCCTTTGAAGTATTCTTCATGTTTTATCACACCATCTTTTAATATAACTAACCCTGTTGTTTGCAGCTCTTCTAACATTTCGTTGGTATTTTTTTGCATACCTCTATCAAGGTAAGACAATGGAAGTGCTTTTAACGTTTGTGACCATTGGTGCTCTTCTCCATCTCGAGGTAAATCAGATGCATATAAAACTTCATTCATATGTGAGAAGTTATAAACAATTTTATCCGCATCAAACAACGATTTAACATGGATTAAACGTTCAATGTTACTCCAATTAAATCCAACCAATATGATGATGGTTAAAAGTATGGCGGATAGTATTTTTATTATTTTCATTGGCACTCTCAAATTTAAGACTAATTTACAAAATGAACTATAATCACCGAAACGACTAGCTATAGATAAAAGCTAAACAGTTCATTTTAATCACAGGCTTGAATAATACCATGAAATCATCTAATCGACGCCGCGAACAACGCTTACCTATCAAAGTAAAGGTTATAATAACCACAGATAATTTTTGTACTAAAAAAGTGGTAACCAATGATTTTTCTGAGGGGGGTATTTATGTTAAAGACGTTGAACTAGCAAATTTAGAAGTCGGCTCATTAGTAACCCTCCAATCAGATGAAGGCCTAGCCGATGCACCTATCATAAAAGCAAAAATTGCTTGGCGTGATAAAAAAGGTGTTGGGATTCAATATTTAATCGACTAATTCTGCCTCTGGGCATAAAACAATCACTTACGATGAATTTAACCTTAAATCGAACCTTAAATAGACACTCTCTCATTTATTTCACCGACGACCTCACCCGTAAAAAACCTTGTTTTATTTATTATGTTATCATCCGTCTGTTTTCTTAAAAAGAACACCATAAAAATAACTAACAAGGAACAAACCATGAACAACACTTTAATGTCACTGCTTATTTATATCACTTGGTTTTCTGCAATTTTGTTAGTACTAGGATTGTTTCGTAGTTACTTAACTTTGACTGGGAAAAAAGCCGCAAATAGTTATACTCCAACAGGCACCGAGGTTTCACCATTTTCAGGTAGACTTTGCCGCGCACATGCAAATTGTTATGAATTTTTCCCAATTGCAGGAGGCCTGATGCTTGCCGCTTTAGCATCAGGTAATACTATGATTACTGAAGAGTTTGCCTTGTACCTTGTTTACGCTCGAGTATTACAATCAATAGTTCATATCGTATCAACTTCGATAATCGCTGTTTATATTCGTTTTGCTTTATTCTTGGTACAAGTAGGAATTTGTGTATATTGGATTTTCGGTTTTTGTAACCTTGGCTAAAATGTTTATACCCATCCCACCTCAACTGCTAGGGTCTGAGTCGCCTTTCGCCAATAAATAAGTTTTCGAAATAGGTGGTCACCTCAAAATGAAATAATGTTTTGGTTTATAGCGAATCCGACCTTTGTGACTAGAATTCAGCGCTTACTTATTACTTCTGAATTCAGTAAATAATTAACCAACTAATCCCAAGTTTTGCAAGGTGAGTATTTTTCTAAAAAATCTAATTCATTTTGAGAGAAACCAGCCTGTAATCGAACTACTTGATTAAATGGTCCTCTTGGAGGCGCTCGCATATATTTTTTTAACAATTGAAAAAATTCAGTGTCAGGGTTTTTCTTTTCTTTTTCGCAGCGATATCTAAACCAATATGCTGCTGAACTAACATGACCAACTTCTTCATCACAAATGAGGTTGAGTGTTTTTACCATAAAATGATCACCTAGATTATCAAATCGTTTTATGGTTCCCGGTACAACATCTAATGCTCTTGCCTCAAAAACTCGGTGAACAACCGCCATTCTATCGCTTAAATCATTTTTTGTTTCAATTGCCATTTTCCAGAGTTCATTATGAGCAGGAAAACTTCCGTAATCATATCCCATTTCCTGTAAACGTTTTCTTAACATCGTAAAATGGGTTGCCTCCTCTTTTGCACATTGCGTCCAATCATCGTAAAAGGCTTTAGGCATATCTCTATATCGATGAATAGCATCCCAAGCAAGATTAACAGCAGTTAATTCAATATGCGCTAGAGCATGAATTAAAGCGGCTCGTCCTTTTTCACTGCCTGGTTTTCGTTTACCTAATTCTTTTGGCATAACAATTTCAGGTTTGTCTAATCGACCAGGCTCATCAAAGAGTTCAATCAACTCATTTTTATCCCAAGATAAATTTCCTGCTTGCCAATCAGAGGTTAAACTAAAGGTTCGCTCTACTTTCAACTCAGGATCGGCGGTGAGAAAGCATTTTTTTGCTTGTTGAAATAAACTTTCCATAACGTTTACTTAACACTCATCTGATAATAAACCACTTCATCATCACCTAACGGATCTTTGTGGATATCCGTTTTAATATATTTCATTCCTAATTTTTTCATAATATTTATTGAACCTAAATTTCCTTCCAACGCAATCGCTGTGAACATTTCAACATCACTATTTTTTATTACAGCATTTTTTACACTTTCAGTTGCTTCTGTCGCATAGCCTTTGCCCCAAGATTTTTGGATAAAACGCCAACCAAGTTCAATATTTTTATATTCAGGTGAATCTGAAAAAAACTCCAAAGGTCTAACTAAAATAAATCCTATGACTTCATTATTACTTAAAGTCATAACTTTCCACAATCCCCAACCTTTTTTAGCATCTGTATAGCTTTCCATGCGAGGAATATAAATATTCCAAACATCTTCTCGCGACGTCATTTTGCCACTATTAATATAACGCATAACCTCTGGATCTTGATCGATATGAAACATGATCTCTGAATCATTTCTGGTCATTAAAGAAAAACATAATCTTTCCGAGTTTGGTATATTCATATTATTATCTTTAACTGATTCATTTTATTAACTGATTTATATTTATTGGTTGATGACGTTCATGCTTTATCCCATGACAAAAAGCGCCTTTACATTCTAATTTAAGTCGATCCTAGCATAACTGAACCTGATCTCGACACTTTGATTTGTAAAACACAAAACCTCAGATTCTGGTATTCTCATTTTCTGATATCTTCATATTGTGAATTTCTCTAAACGTTTAATATTAGTAGGATTAATTTGCTCTGACCTTGCCTTGGGTTTCAAATAGCTATAGGATTCAATTTTAGCCTACCCGGCCAAAATTAATACACTAAAATGAAAGATGACACACCACAAATTTTTATTTTTAATCATTAACTATAAAATCAAGGTCAACACTTTAAAATATGCCTATTAAGACGATCATTATTGGTGCAGGCGTTGTTGGTGCAGCCACTGCCTTGGCATTACAAAAAGATGGACATATTGTCACATTAATTGATCGGGAAGCGCCATGTTCAGGCGCTTCTTTTGGTAATGCTGGAGTAATAGTCAACGGCTCTTGTGTTCCCACGGCTATGCCCGGAGTTCTCTTTGATGCTATTCGGATGGTTACTCGAGCTAATTCCCCCCTTTCAGTACAACCTGCTTACTTGCATAAAATATTACCTTGGTTTTTACGTTTCCTGATGCAAAGCCGCGTTTCTTCAGCTAATAAAAATGCAAAAAGTCTATATGCACTATCTAGGCATGCTGTAACAAGCTGGCAACAATTAACCGAACGAACTGAACTCTCTTCATTATTTAGATCGACTGGTTGGCTCAAGGTCTATGAATCTGAAGAAACCTTCACCGGAACTAAAAAATCTAGAACATTGCTCGATCAAATGGGAACAAAATATGATTTACTCACAGCTAAACAAATCCATGATCTAGAACCTAATCTGGCACCCATTTTTAAACATGGTTTTTATCAAAAAGATAGTTTGAGTGTCACCAATCCCGAGCGGCTGGTAAAAGAGATGGTTGAGCTATTTGTTAAAAGAGGCGGAATTTACAAACAGTTCAGAGTGAATCAGATCAATATCCAAGAAAATGGTATTCAATTGAAGGAGCAAAATGAAGAGCTAGTCGCAGATAAAATTGTCATTGCTGCTGGAGCTTGGTCTCGCTCGCTGGCCAAACAACTCGGGGATAATGTTCCTCTAGATACTGAGCGTGGTTACCATCTAATGTTAGCTGAATCGACTCATTCATTATTAAGCCGTCCAGTGGTTAACGGTGAAAATTCATTTGTATTATCGCCAATGGAAACAGGATTGCGAATGACCGCTCAGGTTGAATTTGCCGGGCTAGATATTGCGCCGGACTATAATAAAATTAGAAGTCTCCTCCCCCACGTAAAGCGTATGTTACCTGGAATTAATATTAAAGAAGAATCCACATGGATGGGGTTTCGTCCATCTCTACCTGACTCACTTCCTGTTCTTGGTTTTTCAAGCAAATCAAACAACATTCTGTATGCCTTCGGGCACCAACACCTTGGAATGACATTAGCCGCAATATCCGGGCAAATTATCGCTGACCTTATTGCTAATAGAGAGCCACCAATAACTACCTCTCCCTACCGCCCAAATAGGTTTAATTTTTATGCAAACGACGTTTCAAAAAATTAATTATACTTTGCATAATTTCAGTACTATTTGTGGTGCAATTGAGCGACGACTTTCCCCTAGTAATAACATCCTTAGGAATTCTATCTCTTCTTACTTCCATTAAAGCATCTGAATATTGATGTGTGAATTCTGGGTGCCCTTGCAATCCAATAAAATTATTACCAACTTGAATCATACTAAAAGGACAAAAATCATTACTTGATAAAACCTTAGTATCGCGAGGTACTTGAGAGATCTGATCTTGATGGCTAACAATTAAATCAACAGTTTCAATATTCTCTTTCATCCAAGTTTGTCTATCTACTATTTGACTAGAATGAATTCCAATACCCCAGCCTTTCTCCGACTTTTCTACTTTTCCACCTAATGCTTTTGCTATTAGTTGATGCCCAAAGCAAATACCAATAAAAACTTTATTCGCTTGATATAAATCCGCAATAAACTTCACTAACTTATTAATCCAAGGCAAGTCATCATTTGCGCCAAATTGACTACCACTGGTCATGTAAGCGTCACATTCATTAATATTTACAGGAAAATCGTTGTCAATTACAAAGTAATACCTAGCTTCAAAATCATCTTCTACATGACTTAAAAGATCGTCAAACATTGCTGGATAACTTTTAAATTCATCGCTCAATAATTTGTTAACATGATCACAAATTAAAATACCTAACTTAAAATTCATATTATTTTCTCTTTGGTAGTATGATGCACTTTCAGTTAGCAATTAGGGGTCGGAGTTCAGTTCACTCTCAATTCAATTTGAACCAAAATCTATATTATTCAACTATTATCCAAGCATTAAAACAGGCATTACTGACTGCGACCCCCACTCGATGCTAGCGCTTTAATAGATAATTATAAATCACCATTAACTGCTGATTCAAAAATTCTGGAATAATCCTCTGAACTCAATTGAAGAGGATTTCCACCAGCGGTAGGATCACTCAAAGCCATCTCACCGACTTTTTTAGACTGCTCAAGATCGATCCCAATATCAGATAATGAATGTGGGATTTTCAATTGCACTCTTGTCTCAATAACCCAATTAAGGAAGCCATTAAAGCTTGAATCTTTCAGCTCTATATATCGGGCTAATCTTTCAATCCGCTCTTCAATTATTAGACGATTCGCTTTTAAAACATAAGGCATCAAAATTGCGTTCAACAAACCATGATGACGGTTATATAGCGCGCCAAGAGAATGAGCTAGCGCATGCATACCACCTAAACCACGCTGGAAAGCTGTTGCGCCCATTGTAGATGCCACCATGACTTGCGCTCTAGCTTCAATATCTGTTCCGTCTTTTGTGGCTCTTGGTAAATAGAGTTTTATCAATCGTATCGCTTCTAATGCGATCCCTTCTGCCATTGGGTGAAAATAATTGGCACAATAAGCCTCTAAGGCATGAGACAAAGCATCCATACCGGTTGCGGCGGTCAACTTTTCAGGTAAACCGACTGTTAATTCTGCATCTAGTATAACGATTCCAGGCATCATTTTTGGGTGGAAAATTATTCGCTTAAGATGTTTAACAGGATCCATAATAACAGACGCTCGACCTACTTCAGATCCCGTTCCTGACGTCGTTGGTACAGCGACCACTGGTGCCATTTTTTCATGATTCACATCACGCCAATTGCTACCAACATCTTCGTAATCCCATAAACCACCATCTTGTCCAACTAATAACGCAACAGCTTTTGCAGCATCAATAGCAGAGCCTCCGCCAAATGCAATAACACCATCATGGTTGCCACTCTTAAACGCTTCTAGTCCGGCGTATACATTAACATCGGTTGGATTGCCGACAATATCTGAGAATATTCCACAGTTTAAACCATTATCAATACAGTTTTCCTTTGCCTGAACAATCATTGGCAAATCAACCAAACCAGGATCAGTAATAATCAAAGGCGCTTTCATGCCGAGCTCTTTACAATACTCTGGGAGTTTACCAACTCGCCCAATACCTTGACGAACATTGGTTGGAAAATTCCAATCTGCATTTAAACTTTCTGGATCAAACATCAGTGATGGCTCCCATTATAACTTCGACTTAATATGAAATGATTTTGCTCTAGTTAATGAATCATAACCTAATGATGAAAGACTACAACCTCGTCCAGAATTTTTCACTCCAACCCAAGCGAGCGCGGGATCTAAATAATCACATCGGTTAACAAAAAAGGTTCCGACTTCTAATTGCTCTCCAATTTCAACAGCGCTATCAACATCGGCAGCAAAAACTGAAGCCGTTAAACCAAACTCTGAATCATTGATCAATTTAATCGCTTCATCATCATTTTTCACTTTCATTATGCCAACAACAGGTCCGAAACTTTCTTCTGTCATTACTCGCATAGAGTGATCAACACTGGTTAATACTTGAGGTGCTAAATAAGCGCTACCGATTTTATTTAAATTGAAATTATTTTCATCAACATGAGCAACAGCACCTCTTTCAACGGCATCTTTTATTTGTGCTCTAATAAATTCTGCAGCCGATGCTTTGACAACTGGGCCAAGTGTAGTTTCAGTATTATCTGATCGCCCCAGTTTATATTGATTCACTAATGCCACTGATTTTTTTACAAACTCATCAAATATATTTTCGTCAACATAGATACGCTCAATGCCACAACAGGACTGTCCTGAATTAAAAAATGCGCCATCAATACAAGTTTCAACAGCGTAATCTATATCCGCATCGCTGCGCACATAGGCTGCATCTTTTCCGCCAAGTTCCAAACCTAAACCAATAAACCGACCAACGCTTGCTCGCTCTACCATTTCACCGCCTGCAACAGAACCTGTAAAAGCGACGTAATTGATTATTGGATTTTTAATTACATTTTCAGTTGAAGTATGACTCAAATGTAAAAATTGAAAAACACCCTCTGGCAGATTAGCTCTTATAAATGCTTTAAATAATTGCTCCGCACATAAAGGTGTTTGCGCTGAATGTTTTAAGATGACAGAGTTACCTGACATGATTGCTGGAATGATAGCATTGATTGCCGTTAAATATGGGTAGTTCCAAGGAGCTATAATAAAAACTACTCCCAAAGATTCTCGTTTAATATATTTATTAAAACCATTTGTCTCTTCAATATTTATATTTTTTAAAGCTTTACTTGCAACGTCAATCATATAACGAGCACGCTCTTCCATTCCATCAACTTCACCCGCAGCATATTTAATGGGTCGACCCATCATCCAACAAAGCTGCTCTGCAATTTCATCTTTATTCGCTACAAAGGCATCAACCATTTTATGGCAAATGATTGCACGTTGTTGAAGAGAAGTATTGCGCCAAAGCATTTGCGCTTCACATGCATCCAATAATGTACTATTAATTAATTCATCATCGGCTAATTCTCTTGTAACATAAATCGAATCATCAATAGGCGAACGGGTTATTTGTTGTTTATTCATACTGCAAATTCCTAATTAAATCTGATCCTCTACAAAATCTATGGATAGAAAATCTTATTCTTAAATAATCTCAAAATATCTCTCCAATTCCCAATCGGAAACATGTTTTCTGTATTCTCTTTCTTCCCACTCTCTTGATGCTGAATAATGCTCAACAAATTGCTCGCCAAATAATTCCTTAGCAACTTTGGAATGCTTAAATCGAATTGCCGCTTCAAATAAAGTTTGTGGCAACGCAGTTTCTTTAGGATGTTTTTGCTGGTAGGCATTTCCTATTACTTGCGGATGAGGTTCTAACTTATTTTCAATACCATAAAGACCCGACCCCAACGCCGCAGCAAGAGCTAAATAAGGGTTCCCATCTGCAGAACCCAGTCTATATTCCAAACGCTGAGATTTTACTGTTCCGGGAATAACTCTTAAAGCTGTTGTTCTATTTTCAACTCCCCAGGTCGCATCAAGAGGTGCCCACATTCCAGGAACAATTCGAGAATAGCTATTCACTGTCGGTGCAATCATTGATAAAAACTCAGGCATATATTTTTGCTGTCCTGCTAAAAAGTGACGCTGAATATCACTCATATTATGTTTTTTACTTGCATCATAAAATGCGGATTGGCCATCAGAATCGGTCAATGAAATATGAATATGTCCACTTTGCCCGGGTAAATCTTTTGACCACTTTGCCATGAAGGTCGCCATCATGTCATTTCGCTGCGCCCATATTTTAATAAACGTTTTGAACAATGCTGCTTTGTCTGCCGAGTCACCGGCATTATCGTAAGCAATAGCAGCTTCTAAAACGCCGGGTCCTGTTTCTGTGTGTAAGCCCTCGATAGGAAAATCCATATCTTCGCTTAGTTTTAAAATCTGTTGGTATAAATCTGAGTGAACACCATTTCTTAACATTGAGTAACCGAAATTTCCTGGTGTAATTGGCGTTAAGTTTTTGTAGTTTTTTTCTCTGACAGAATCCGGTGTTTCATTGAACATGAAAAATTCGTATTCAAAAGCAGCGGTAACATCAAAGCCAATCGCTTTAGATCTCTCAATCACTTTTCTCAAAATACCACGAGGGCACAATGGTTCAGCTGCATCACAAAACTCAGCAATAAATAAAAGCATATTGTCTTCAAAAGGAATTGAGCGACAAGTACTTGGAACAATCCTTACCGGCGCGTCAGGATAACCTGTATGCCATCCCGTATATTGGACATTGTCATAAAGTTGATCATCAGAATCCCAACCCAAAACCACATCACAAAAAGCAAATCCATCGTCCAATGAAGAAAAAAATTTGGCTTTGCTCATGTATTTTCCGCGCATTACTCCATCAATATCGAATAGCCCTACTTTTACGTGGGTGAGCTTGCGCTCTTCAATGATTTTTTTTGCGTCTTCAATAGTTTTGACATTTCTTGGATCTAACATGAGATTATCCTTTGTATTTTATGAACGTTGTCATACCAATTATTTATCAAGTTCAAAACCGTTTTGCTTCATAATACCTACTTGGCGTAGCGCTACCCTTTCCTACGAGTCATTTTCCAAGAGCTGAAACCAAGTAGGTACCACGAGGCAAAGTAACCAAAAAAGCCCATAACGTTCCCGCTAGGAAGTGGATCAAAATCTAGGTTAGCCTACTTACTTTATTTGGGATTACCTTAATTCGTTGTACTTTTTAATCAGAAATATTTATTCTAATTCCGACTCTGCATTAGAAATCAAAGCAAACTCTTCTTCAGGAACACTGGCGACAAGATGATGCCGGCTATAAAAAGCAAAGTACCCAACTAAAATCGCGTAGAAAATGCCTGACCACATCGCAGCCTCTAAACTAACAACAAAAGTACTTATAAATGCACCAATAGATAAAATTAAGGCTATTCCTGTGGTAATTATTCCGCCAGGTGTTTTAAATGGACGCTCCAAATCAGGCTCTTTAAAACGCAAGATTATATGTGAAAGCATCATCATTGCATAAGAAATAGTCGCACCAAAAACAGCCATAGTAATCATCAAGTCACCTTCTCCAGTTAACGAGAGTAAAAAACCAATAATACCTGGAATAATTAATGCGTAAGTCGGCACTTTGCGTTTGCTGGTCACTGACAAAAAACGTGGCAAATAACCGGCGCGCGACAATGCAAAAACTTGTCTAGAATAACCATAAATAATTGAGAAGAAACTGGCAATTAATCCGAACAATCCAACAACATTAACGAAGGTTGCGATACCAGAATTTTCGCCATAAACCACTTGCAATGCTCCCACTAAAGGCGCGCCGTGATCTTTCATCATTTCTGTTCCCGCGACACCTGGAGCGATAAATAAAACTAAGACTGCAAATACTAAAAGGATCGCCATTGCAACAATGATACCTTTCGGCATATCTTTCGCTGGGTTGTCTGCTTCTTCTGCTGCTAGAGGAACACCTTCTACCGCTAAAAATAACCACATGGCAAATGGAATGGCTGCCCAGATACCAATATAACCTTCTGGTAAAAATTGACTCGCTCCAGCGGCGCTTTCATTGACTGCCATGTTCAACAAGTTGTTTGAATCAAAATAAGGAATTAATCCTAGTGCAAAAATTATTAATGCGACAACGGCAATACCCGTAATCACCATCATCACTTTTAGCGCTTCGCCGACCCCCATTAGGTGAATACCAACAAATAAGATATAAGCTCCGGCATATACCATAGGGCCATTGAGTCCAAATAATTCATTGACATAAGCTCCAATGAAAACAGCTATCGCCGCAGGTGCAATGGAATATTCTAATAAAACCGCAGTCCCGGTTAGAAAACCACCCCATGTTCCCATAGCTCTGCGTGCAAAACTATAACCGCCGCCGGCAGTAGGTAGCGATGCGGAAAGTTCAGCCAGTCCAAAAACCATACAGGCATACATGGTTGCCATTAAGAGAGTAGCGATTAGCATCCCGCCAAAACCGCCACTTGCAAATCCAAAGTTCCAACCGGCAAAGTCACCAGATATAACGTAAGAAACACCAAGGCTTGCAAGTAATATCCAACCGGCAACGCCTTTTTTTAATTGTCTTTTTTCTAGGTAATCATCTGAGACATTTTCGTAATCAGTTTGAGATTTATTATTCATTTTGTTTTTATCCTCATTACTTGAATTCACACTTCAATAATTAGTACACAATATTAGGAACAGACTAGCTCCAATTTGAAATCGTGTACTTTTTTCTTAATTTAATTTTGTGTTGGCCTCTTCTGATACTCTTTTTAAGTTTTCTAATCCAATAGAAAAACTTTCACCAACTAAAGCGTCCATGATTTGAGCAAAATAATTGCCTATAATAATTGGTTGCATTTCACCGGTCATATACCAAGTGACTAGCGTCTTATTTCCACTTTGTTGATAATTGACCCCTGCTTGGTAAATTGTTGAGTCACCTTCAAAACTCATATTATAAACAACTCCTGAGTTTTCTGAGGATTCGGTAAACGTTAATTGCCCCGCTCCACTTTGCCCCGCCCAAGATTGATGAGCGCCAACGCCACTAGTAATATCACCCGTGGTAGTCTTAATAGTGGGATCCATCGTTAACCAAGGTGACCAAGCAGACCACCGGTTAAGATCATTTACTTGAGTATGTATAACAGAAAAAGGCGCATCTATTTCAATAGAGCGCCTGACATTGATTTTATTGGATATAATAAGCCCAACAACTATAAAAAGAAGAATTAAAGTGCCAAGAACCTTGAGAAAAGTTCTCATATTGATTGCTCCGATTCAGAATTGGTTAATTAGCAAATCATACCATAAAAGATAAGACGACCAATCTCAAAACCAGCTAACTATATAAAATTCTCTCAACTATCAACTAATCAAATTAATGCATTCTAGTAATAGTGACCTTTAATACCGGGTCATTCCAAGTATAAGTACTCGCACTTAAATCACCAACCCCATGAATACCTGAATGAATGTAGACATAACCTTCACCTTCATCATTAGGAGAAAATGGTTCATCACCACAAACGGGTCCAGGAATAGCTGTACAAGCTTCACTGTTAGTTTCAGTTCCCGCATCATAAGCTCTTAAATAGAATGTCTGCGAACGTTGTTTCTTCTTTAGTGATAAAGACTGAGCAGCAACGAATGCATCATTCGTTGGTAAAAGCATTGACGCCAGAGTAAATTTTATACGATGAGGTAAACCTTCAAACATTAATGTAGCCGTTTCTCCACCATTTAAAAGTCCGGCTACTGATTGCACTTGAGCGTGATATCCATCAAACATTGCAGCTACACCACTTGTATCACCACCTTCTGCAACTCGACCTAAATCCTCAGCAAATACACTGGATGATAAAGCTGTGGTTGCCAATAAAACAGCACTTATGCTCAATGCTTACAAATCGATTTTTTTCATATGACTCACCGTTATTAACCTGTTATTTGAATGTTATTGATAATCTAGTTTATTGCAGACTTAATATAATGAGTTAGGCAATTAAATGTTTCACGAATTAAAAACAACTCTATAACGAAACTATCACATGCGTTTATTTGAAAGATTGCATCAATAGAATTCAAAATTGAGGATATATTTGCTGCAAAGAGAATATATTTGCTTGATGAACGCAAATTAACGCTTTAGTATAAGAGCATACTTAACTATTTATTATGTGTGTACTAATCAATGGATAGATACGCAACTATATTTTCAATTTCAAGCGGTAAAGGCGGAGTTGGTAAAACTCAAGTTTGCGCTAATTTAGCCGTGAGCCTAGCTGAAATGGGACAAAAGGTCTGTATTGTCGATGCTGACCATGGTCTCGCCAATATTAATATAGTATTAGGAATTCCTGCTAATCAATCTCAAAGCGCATTTGCTAAAGAAGAAATTCAGAATCAACTTTATCAAAACGCTAATCCACTACCATTTGTAATTAAAACAAACTTAGGCGTTGATTTATTACCATCCATTTCAGGTTTAAATGTACATTCTGATAATCGGCTATCACCAAATGAATCTCAGATTGAACAAATGCTAGAAAAATTGAGAGTTCACTACGATGCCA
Source organism: Polaribacter sp. (assembly GCA_047633355.1). Classification (GTDB taxonomy): domain Bacteria; phylum Pseudomonadota; class Gammaproteobacteria; order Enterobacterales; family Kangiellaceae. The sequence goes on along the minus strand of JBLIBL010000017.1, from coordinate 33,174 downwards.
TACTAATAGATACGCCTGCGGGAATTGGTGCCAATGTAAAAAACTATATCGCTATCTCAGATCACACGTTAGTTATTGTCAATACTAAACCTACTTCATTAACTGATAGTTTTGCTTTAATTCGTACAATGCAGTATGTAACAAACTCTTTCGAAGTCATTATTAACCGAGTCCCAAGCGCTGCAGCGGCTACTAAAGTATATAAACGTTTTGACGGCGCTGTAAAAAAATATATCGGTGGTGAATTATCAGCATTAGGATATATTCGAGAAGACACTTTAGTTTCCGCCGCTCTATTAAGTCAACGCGTATTATTAAAATACAGTCCTAATTGCTTGGCCAGTCAATGTATTAATCGGTTATCCATAAAACTTATAGAAAAAATAAAATCCACACCCAGGAAGCCAAAAAAAACTGTAATTAAAAAGACTAACATTCCCAATGCAACTGAAGTTATTTCACTCAATGAAGTCTCTTTCAAAGGAGAACCACAAATCATATTTGACAATTGGCTTGAGCAAATTGGCCAACTGATAAACTCTGATGATTTAAATAGCTATGAAAAAAATTATCGTGTTAAACATTTTATATCACAACTAGAACTGATTTGTGAAAAAGACCAATATTTTCTAAACGCTCTCGAATCATTAGTTGTTGGCATTGGCGAAACGAGTAAACCGTCACCTAAAAAAAATATTCACACAAAGTATAATCTAAGTCGATATAACATTTCAAATAATTTAATTTTATCATGACCATTCTCTTACCATGAGAACTTTCTTACAATGACAGTATTACTGCAATTACAAACTTCTTTAATTGACTCATTTATATCTTTAAAAAACATTAGAACTAAAACTTTACTCTGGTTGGCGATCTATTACTCAATGGGTTTATTAGTTTTTGGCTTTTTAGTTTGGCAACTGATTGAGAACCAAGTAGCTATTAAAAACTCAATATTAGACTATTTATTCCCTAAATCTTGGCATGGTATTTCAGAAATGCTAGCAGATTTTTTGTTTGAATCTCAAGCAAAGACAGTACTTGGAAATTTAGTCATTTCTACTTCATTTGTTTTGGCCTCCGTTTTTTTATTCCCAATAAAAGAAAAACTTTCACAAGTTTTTGAACAGGAATCTCATTATCATACTGGAAAATATAAAGAATTTTCGTTAGCCCAACAAGCTATTGAGGAATCTAAACTATTATTATTTTATTTTAGTATTCAATCATTAATTTTATGGATTGGATATTACCCTTATGCTTGGTCTACGTGGTTATCCATTATATTAAGTTATTGTTTTCTATTTTTCACATTTGGATTAGATTTCATTTCACCTACATTACAAAGACACAGAACAAAATATTCGGTAATATTAAAAACGTTATTTAAATACCCTCTTATACCCGTTGTATTTGGAGCATTATTTAGTTTGCCTGTTATTTTATTCAGTAGGGCATTATTTTCCAACCCTGACAATACCTTTGTAGAAACAATTGGCTTTATATTTATTGGTAATTTACTACTTCTTGCACTTGCTATTCCTATCGGAACAACTATCGCTAACAAAACATTTCAATTATTTAAAAGTACTCAAGCTCCTAGTATAAAGTCTATGAAATTATTTTACGCTCTGACTACCCTAATACTAACTTCTAGTTTGTTTCTACATTCTCGTTTGGTAATCAGCTTGCACCATAAGAGCCAATTACTTAAGGCGGAATATGATATTGATTGGTCATCTATACAATATGAGTTGCCATCTTTTTCAGAGTTAACTCAAGGTAAAGCCTTTTCAAAGTTAACATTTGATATGGTAGTTAAAAATTCAACCGAATTTGATGTTGTAGTGGAAAATAGTATGCTCTATATTACCCAGAAAGAGAATGATATTGCGACCATCAAATTAAGTAGCTTCTCACTACCCTCTGGTGAAACTCATAGAGTAAAAATAGACTTAGGTTCTAATACAAACTTTAGTAATTTAAGTGAATTTAATAATTTGATGAACGACTGGAATATCAATATGGAAATTGATGTTTGGCCAGGTATTCCATTTGTATTTAATTTAGCCAAGACTAAACATTAATAGCCCATTTATAATGGCTTATATAGTGGGCTTTCAATCAAATAGTAAAAGGATCTCTTCTAACGATTGTTTCTACACGATCAGGTCCCGTTGATACTATATCAACTGGTACGCCGACGATTTCTTCAATTTTAGCAACATAGTTAAGTGCAGCTTGAGGCAATTTGTTAAACTCAGTGACGCCAACGGTATTATCATCCCAACCAGGCATTTCAATATAAGTTGGTTTAACGCGCTCATATCCTTCTGCACCTACGGGTGTATTCTCGAGTTTACCTTTCTCCGGACAGACATAAGCGGTACAGATTTTAACCGTTTTCAAGCCATCTAAAACGTCCAATTTGGTCAAACAAATACCCGTTACACTATTAACTTGAATCGCTCGTTTTAAAGCAACTGCATCCAACCAACCGCAACGTCTTGCACGACCAGTAGTCGCGCCAAATTCATGGCCTTTTTCACCTAAATAGTCTCCAATTTCATCACTTAGCTCTGTTGGGAAAGGCCCCCCACCCACTCGAGTTGTGTAAGATTTTGTTATTCCAAGTACATAATCCAAATAAAGCGGTCCAAAGCCTGAACCTGTCGCGGTACCGCCCGCAGTGGTGTTAGATGAAGTAACAAAAGGGAAAGTCCCATGGTCGATATCTAACAGTGTTCCTTGTGCGCCTTCAAATAATAAAGACTCACCATTTTCACGTGATTTATGTAATGCGTGGGGAATATCTTCAACAAGATCCTTTAGTAGTTCGGCTGATTCTAGACAAATTTGGTAGGTTTCTTCAACGGAAATAGCATCTTGTTTAAAATAATTGGTTAAGATGAAATTATGATATTCCAAAATCTCAACTAACTTTTCTTTAAGTCTTTCTGGATAAAATAAATCATCAACTCGCAAACCTCTGCGAGCCGCTTTATCTTCGTAAGCAGGTCCAATTCCACGACCTGTTGTGCCGATTTTCTTATCTTTACTTTTTGCAGCTTCGCGTGCTTGATCTAAGGCTATGTGATAAGGCAAGATTAATGTACAGGCCGGACTAACTCTCAATCTGTCTCTAACTGGAATACCCTTTTTTTCAAGCATCGTCATCTCTGTAGCTAGAGCCTCTGGCGACAAAACCACGCCATTACCAATCATGCAAGTCACGCCTTCTCGTAATATGCCCGATGGAATGAGGTGCAGAACGGTCTTTTTACCATCAATAACTAAAGTATGACCCGCATTATGACCACCTTGAAACCTTACAACCGATGAAACTCTGTCAGTTAAAAGATCGACAATTTTACCTTTACCTTCATCACCCCATTGAGTTCCGAGGACAACGATATTTCTGGCTTGATTTTTAGCTTGAGAGAGCATGAATTAATTCTCGATTACAATTAATATTTAGTTAAACACGAAACCGCGCATTGTACTCTTATAGATGGTTAATTTCTGCATTTTTACATACAAATGTTTAAAAAGAGCACAAAAAAAGGCCATCATAATGATGGCCTTTTTCATAATATAAAATAAAAGCTTATTTATTACCTTTTGAGCTTTTTAGATATTTAAAAAAGTCACTGTCCGGACTTACAACCAAAATATCATTTTTACTATTAAACGAAACCATATAAGCATCAATACTTCTTAAAAAAGCATAAAATTCAGGGTCTTTATTATAAGTATCAGCGTAAATTTTAGCGGCTTCAGCATCTGCGTTACCTCTTGTTATTCTAGAGTACTCATCAGCTTCAGCTAATGTTCTTAATACATTGGCATCAGTTTTAGCTTTTACAATATTACCTGTTTGCTTACCATCACTTCGGATCAGTATCGCTTGAGCTCTACGTTCTGAAATAATCTGCTCGTAAACATTACTCAAAACTCTTGAAGTGTAGTTAACTTTCTTTACTCGAATATCGACAACTTCTAGTCCATATTCAGGTACTTTAGAGTTCACAAAAGTTCTGATATCGCCCATTAACTCTTCACGCTCACCGGAAACGGCTTGCTCTAAAGTTCTTTTACCAAACTGGTTACGTAAACCATTATCAACAAAACCTTCAATAAAGCCTTCTGCTTTCACAAAATTACCGTTAGTACGGATATAAAACTTAGCAAAATCAGTTACACGCCATTGTACGTATGTATCAACGTCTAAGAATTCCTTATTTTGAGTGGTAAATACATCAGGACGGCCATCCATTAATTGAACTCGAGTATCAATTAAAATCACAGAGTCCACAAAAGGCATTTTTAAATGAAGACCCGGTGCATATATTTCTGGTATTTTTTCAACATCTCTTAATACCTTACCAAAACGCAATATAAGACCTTTGTGAGTTTCCTCTACTATGTAGATAGACTTTGATACGACGATCAATAAGCCAAGAGAAAAAATAATTGTAAATAAACCTTTATTAGACATCTTTATTCTCCTTTATTTTTTTTCATAATTTGGTCGAGCGGTAAATAAATCATATTATTTCCTCCCTCCGTATCAATCATAATCTTTGTTGAATTAGACATCACTTTTTCAACCGCTTCTAAGTACAAACGTGTTCTAGTGACTTCTGGCGCCGCTACATATTGTGGTAATAATTTTTTAAATCTAGCCACTTCACCATTTGCCTTCGCTAAAGCTGTCGCTTCATATGCCGATGCTTGTTGCTTTATTTTTTCCGCGTCAGAAATGGCTAAAGGTAACTTTTCATTTTCATATGCTTCTGCATCTTGAATTTCTCGCTTGGCATCTTGTGCGGCTCTATTAACTTCTTCAAACGCTTCGTTAACTTGACGAGGTGGCTTAACCCGTTTAAGAGTCACAGTACGTACACTCAACCCACTCTTGTATTGCGCCAACACTTCATCAATTTCAACCTTGACTTCATCCTGAATTCGCTCTTTATCAGTAGTTAATATCGCGTCAACATTTATTCCGCCTACCACTTGTCTCAATACGCTTTCTGACGCCTGCACCAAAGTCTTTTCGACATTACCAAGCTTAAATAAATAATCTACTGGTGAAGCAATTTGATACTGAATGCCAACATCAACTTCAATAATATTGATGTCTTTAGTTAACATGACACCGCTAATTGACGCATTTTTCATTTCATCAGTATTGACCTTAATGACTTTTTCAATCCCACGAGGAACCCAGCCAAGTCCGGCACCAACCGTTCTTTCATACTGACCAAAATGTAAAATGACGCCTTTCTCTGCTTCATCTATGGTGTAAACGCCAGATGCGCCCCAAACAAGAGTAAGGACGATTAACCCAATATAGATAATGCCTTTCCCACCAGAGGAGGAACCTGTACCGCCTTTTTTACCTCCACCAAAGAAAGCGCCAACTTTTTTCACTAGTTCATCAAGATCCGGCGGTCCGTCTTGGTTATTTTTTTTGCCCCAAGGATCCTTGTTCCCACCGTTTCCATTGTTGCCGTTACCTGGTTGATTCCAAGGCATATGTTTCTCCCATTTTGATATTTTAATTATATTTTTTGTTTAGTGTCTAATTGTTTAGTGTCTAATTGTTTAGTGTCTAATTGTTTAGGATTATAGTCGTATTTGTTCAATATTGCGCAATAGGGTCTTCTGGAATTTTTGTGACTGGTATATCGCCAATAACACATGATTCGATCCGACCATTTGTTTGTCTATTTAATCTACGCCAATCCGCCGCGTCTATTTTTATATCCAACTCTACAGAACCATCATCAAGATTCGATTCTTCAATAATAACATGTAGATCATAAAGTTCACTTCTGATGTTTAAATCTGGGGGCGAAATCAATAATTTCAAGTCGAACCAATCAATATCTAACTGTTCACTGATTGCTTGCAAGGTTAACCCAATCCCTTCACCTGTTTTCGCAGAACACCACGTTCGGGCGACAACATCATTACTAATTCCTTTTTGATTTGGGATTTTAACGCTATCTGATTGCTCGTCAATTGACTCAATCTTAGCTAGTACTTTATCTAATTGGTCAATTTTATTGTAAACCTCAATAACGGGTACATCTCCAGCGCCAATTGACTCTAAAACCTCATAAACTTGTGCAATATTGTCTTCCTTTCTAATATCGGCCGCATCAATGATGTGTAACAGAACATCAGCCTGTCTACTTTCTTGTAGTGTCGCTTTAAAAGCCGCAACCAAATCGTGGGGTAAGTGCCGTATAAAACCAACCGTATCAGAAAGTATCACTCGTTGACCTGCCACCACTTCAATTTGGCGATGAGTCGGGTCGAGCGTTGCAAAAAGTTGATCCGCCGTATAAACCTTTCCATCGGTTAATTGATTGAATAACGTTGATTTACCTGCATTGGTATAACCGACTAAAGCAACCGTTTGAATATTTCCACGTTTTCTAGCTCGGCGACTTTGTTCTCGTTGTTTTTCCACCTTATCAAGTCGCTTACGAATATTTTTAATTCTATCACCGAGAAGTCTTCTATCGGTTTCTAATTGAGTTTCCCCGGGGCCTCTTAAACCGATCCCACCTTTTTGTCTTTCTAAATGCGTCCAACCTCTCACCAATCTTGTCGATAAATGTCTTAACTGTGCAAGTTCAACCTGCAATTTACCTTCATGAGTTTTTGCGCGTTGAGCAAAAATATCAAGAATTAACCCTGTCCTATCAATCACACGACAACAAACAAGACTTTCAATGTTACGTTCTTGAGAGGGGCTTAAACGATGATTAAATAAAACAATATCAGCTTCTGTATCTTCGACTATTTGTTTTATTTCATCCGCCTTTCCGGTTCCAATAAAATATCGTGCATCCGGACTTTGACGACTTCCACCGACTATCACTTTAATCGAAAGTCCTGCGGAAACGACAAGATCGACAAATTCATCTTTATCTTCTTTATTATGCGAATCAGGAAGTTCTATATGAACAAGGACTGCTTTTTCACCACCGGAATGTCTATCAAACAAATAAGTAAACTCTATGTTAGCAAGTAGGGCTCTTATATTACGCTAATAAATGCTGGTGCGCACCAAAATATATTGTTACACTAATTTTAAATTAAATTTAAAAGATCATTTGGATAAAATAAAAATCTAATCATTCAAGGATATCAAACATGCAAAGAGTTGAAGTAGCTACAAATAGCAAAAGCGAAATAAATAAAACTAACTCGCAGCAAGTTAATCGATTAACTAAAAAAGAAATGCCTACTGAACGTATAATAAAAAAATATCCTAATCGACGTTTATACGACACTCAAATCAGCCGTTACATTACATTGCATGATGTTAAAAAACTGGTAATGGAACATAAAGACTTTCAAGTAATCGACGCGAAAACCAATGAAAACTTAACTCGGTGTACTTTAATGCAATTAATTGCAGAAGAAGAAACTAACGGAGCGCCTATATTAACCTCTGAAATATTAAAAGAATTTGTACGCTTTTATGGTGACTCTATGCAAACTATGATGAGCCGTTTCTTAGAACATAGCGTTAAATTATTTATGGAAAAAAGAGCCGGTTTAAAAAGCCCATTAAATAGCATGCTGGGTACGAATAAATCTTCGTTAATGCAAAACATCGCTAAGCAAAATATGAAATCGTTTGAAAATAAACCTACAGAAGATCAGTCAGTTAATTTTACGACAGTAGAAGTCGAGCAATAAAGAATAATATACTAGTTTTAAACAGCTAGTTAACTAAAAAGTATTTTAAATAACGCCTTTAAAAAATCAAAATAGTGACTTTTAATTAGTACAACGTTGCTAATTACAAAAATAAAAATCGCAAGAATAAAATTGACTCTTCTCGATAATAAAGACGCATTAATTTTATCTTCAATTCTCTTAGTGGAAAATAAATTTAAACCTTGTTTATACGCATACCACCCCATCAGAGTAATCAATAAGATTATAAGTACACTTTCGATTCCGGTCTGCTTATCTAATTTGTATGCTGCTCCTGCCAGTATTCCCGGAGTTAAATACAAAGGGGCCCATATTATGCCAGACGTAAGGTTCACCCAAGTGAAGGTGCTTTTTTTCATTTGAAAAACACCTGCAGAAAAAGGAATCACCGCTCGCAACGGGCCAACAAAACGGCCAAAAAAAACACCTGCAGTTCCATAACGCTCAAAAAATATTTTTGCCTTTTCCAGTAATGCTTGGTGAGATTTAAATAATCGCCAATCGAGGATTGACTGATGGTAATGGTAACCTAATATATAACTTAAGTACTCACCTAATACAGCACCAACATAAGCAGAAAAAACAATGGGATAGAACGACAAAACATTGGTACCTATCAAAGTTCCAATTCCTACTAACAAGAGCCATCCAGGAACCATTATGCCAATAATTGCTAACGACTCCGCAAACGCGATTAGAAAAACAACAAGCCAAGCCCACTCGGTATGGTTTTGAATAGCGTGTAGTAAATAATCAGTAAATGGTTCCATAGTAAAGTTCAACTTAGCGTTTATTTACGCTTGGTATGCTCCAAAAACTATACTGATAAAAATGCCAATAAAAAGTAAAACTGTATAAATAAAACCCAGTAAAAGCGTTTTTGTAACCGTCAGCTTCCATCTTTGTTTATAAAATCGCTTCATTGATAAAAACACGTAAATAATCATCCAAAAACTAAGAATCAAAGAGATAAAACTTAATGTCGAAGATAAAGGTTGAGTAAACCAGTATTCCATATCCCCAAGCTTAGCTTCACCAATAGCAAAACCTGTTTGTAACATCATTAACAAATAAATAAAAGAGTGATTGTGTAGAAGAAAAACTAAATGTTCGGTATAAAAGCGTTTAGAGAATGCATAAAATAATTTAAGAAAAACTGCAAAAATAGGAAGAATGATAAACATCATATAAGGGAGCATTTCTATAATAGACTCAACTAAAGGTGCCGGGTCATTTTTCCACCTTTTTAAATTCGGATTAATTTGAACGAAAAATATTCTCAGAAATTCGCTCTCAATTTCGGCAACACCATCTAGCTGTTGCGTATCTTCATTCCACTCCAATTCAATATCATTTTTTCCGCCACCTAAACTAATTGTCGTACCTTTTTTATCTTTTATTTTTTCCTTGTCTTTTAACTCCAATTGTTCACTTTCGACAGCATCAAGTATTTCTTGTTTAATTTCATTTGCTGCTATAGGTAACTCATCAAAAACCTGCTCTATTTTATCTTTTGCGTCCTCTATTTTTTCTTCTTTAGATTTCTTTACAACTTCTTCAGCTGCGTTAGCCTCGGTTTCATTTTGCAATGTTATTCCATCTGTATTGGCGGTATTCTTAATTAATAGAATAAATAAAACACTTGTAATCAAATAAAGTTTAAAAGGCAAAACATAATGAAAACGTTTGCCTTTCACATAATCTAAAGTCAATCGACCCGGCTTAAAAAATAGTGGCATTAACGAATGCTTAAATCTTGAATCGTATCCTAATGCATCATCAAGCAACTCCTTGATGACTTCCCCAAAAAATTTAATCATACTTTTTGAAGATTGACCACAAGTGTGGCAAAATTTACCACTTAATTCGGTATTGCAATTAGCACAGATCTCTTCATTTGCCGTTTTGCTTAATTCTTTATTATTTGCCAAATTATCAATGTAGGTTTGTTTCATAATTTTATTCTTTATTTCATGGTGTTACGTAATATTTAAACGCATCTAAAATATCTAATCTTACCTTTTTATAATATGTGTAAGATTTAATGTATTTCACAGATTAAGCAATCTATATTACTTGGTTTAGCCCTATTATTGTAGCGTTGGTCGTTAGATCACACTTAAAATTAATAGTTGGTGTAAACTATTAATTATGGTTTCACACTGGTGCCGTAAAATGTCTCTAAACTTTAAACCCTTATCTATAATTAATATTAGCTTTTTCATGCTCATTTTAGCATTTTTATCAGCTTGTGGCGGAAGCTCTGAAGACGATGAAACTCCACCTCCTCCTCCATCCACATCTATTTCCTCAGAAAAAGCAGCTCGATTTTTAACTCAAACGACATTTGGAGCCAATTCGGAATCAATTAACGAATTAGCGGGTATGGGTTACGATGCTTGGCTTGTTCAACAATTCAATCTACCCGCTAGTCTGCATCGACCACTTGTACTTGAATACCCTGACGATGACAATTTAAATCAAGGTCACCGCTACGAAGTCTGGTGGCGAACCGTATTAACCAGTGATGATCAGCTAAGGCAGCGAGTTGCTTATGCTTTAAGCCAAATATTTGTAGTCTCAGATAAAAGCACTCTCGTTATCGTACCATACGGTGTAGCGGGCTATTATGATATTTTAGTCAGAAATGCATTTGGTAATTATCGCGATTTATTAGAAGAAGTTACATTAAGCCCAATCATGGGTATCTATTTATCTATGTTAGCTAATCAAAAACCAAACCTAGAGTTCAATATTCGACCGGATGAAAATTATGCAAGAGAAGTCATGCAACTTTTTTCAATCGGTTTAGTAAAGCTTAATTTAGATGGCTCGATACAGTTGGACTCAAATAACCAACCTATCAGCACTTATGATCAAGATGTTATCAAAGGTTTTGCACATGTTTTTACTGGTTGGAATTTTGCCGATAACCTTAGTTGGTATGAACCTGTTTTTAACTTTTTTAGTCCCATGAAAGCATTCGAAGATTTTCATGATACCGCAGAAAAACAGTTACTTGATGGGTTTACTATTGAAGCCGGTGGAACAGCACAATCTGATCTTGATGCTGCGCTAAACAATATGTTTAATCATCCTAACGTAGGACCCTTTATTTCTTTTCGCCTAATACAAAGACTTGTTACCAGTAATCCAACACCCGCTTATATTGAAAGAGTTGCTAGCATCTTTAACAATAATGGCGAAGGTGTGCGAGGTGACTTAAAAGCAGTAGTAACCGCTATATTGATGGATGATGAATCACTCTCTGAAAGTAATTTAACAAATGATACCTTTGGAAAGCTAAAAGAGCCTCTATTACGCTTTACTCAAATGTGGCGAGCTTTTGATGCCTCTGCCGACTCAGGAAAATACTGGTTTGATTTTAGCGATTATTTGACCGGGCAAGCACCTTTATCCGCGCCTTCTGTTTTTAATTTTTATTCACCTAGTTTTTCTCCATCGGGTGATATTGGAGATGCTGCGCTAGTAGCTCCAGAATTTCAAATTTTAAATGAAATCTATATTACCCATACGCTTAATTGGATTGCTGGTTCAACTTACGTCGGTTATAAAGGTTTAACAGGTGATGATTATAATGAAGATAGAATATTAATCGATATCTCTACTGAATTAACTTTAGCATCAGATCCCGTGGCTTTAGTCGAACACCTTAATCTATTGCTATTATCTGGGCAAATGGAAGGCGACCTGAGAAGTGAGCTTATCTCTTCAATAGAGGCATATCCAGTATCTGAAGAGTTTATACGTGTTCTCAATACATTATTTTTAATACTCTCTTCACCCCAGTTTTCTATCCAACGATAAGGAGCATAAAATGAACATCAAACGTCGTAATTTTATAAAAAAGTCACTCCTTTCAACGGTTGGATCCGCTAGCTGGATGGCTGCTGGCAGCCAGTTCGGATTAATATCTTCAGCGATGGCAAATAACTCAATTAAAGCCGGTGCAAATAAATCATTGGTTTGTTTATTTTTGTTGGGAGGAAATGACTCCTTTAATTTGCTGATCCCAAACTCAGAAACAGGACATGCTAATTATTCTGCAACTCGCCAAAATATGGCAATAGCAAGAGAAACTCTGTTACCAATAACACCATCCAATGAATTAGCTGATACCTATGGATTAAACCCGGCTTTAGAACCGATTCATGATCTCTTTAACCAGCAAAAATTAGCTTTTGTAAATAACTTAGGCACCTTAATTCAACCCGTTACGAAATCAGAAATAGCACTCGGTAATGCACCTTTACCACCGCAACTATTTTCACATAACGACCAACAAAGACATTGGCAAACCGCATGGCCACAACAGAATCAAAAAACCGGCTGGGCAGGAAGAATGGCTGATTTAATTGCCGATACCAATACTAATTTATCGATGAATATATCCATGTTAGGGACTAATACGCTACAGACTGGTTTCAACAGTTCTGCCTACTCTATGAGTTCCGAAGGCGCACCATTAATGGCAGCCTTAGCTCCAGAAGTAGAAACAGGAAATGAAGAACGCCTCGCAATGATTCAAAGACTCAGTCAAAACTCTACTCATTTAATGCAAAAAACTTATGGGGAAACAATCACACGAGCGGTTGATCTCGCCCAATTGGTTAATGATGCTCTCATTGATGCGCCAGAAATGCTGAGCTTTTTCACTAATCAAAATAACCTTTCAAACGAACTTGCAAAAGTTGCTCAAATGATCGCCGTAGAACAACAACTTCCTCAGGAAAAACTAATTTACTTAATTGGTGTTGGAGGATGGGATACTCACGACAATCAAATTGTCAGTCATGCTAATTCACTAACCAGCTTAAGCCAAGCAATGACCGATTTTAACGATGCACTTGCATCGATAAATAAAGATTCTGAAGTGACAACTTTTACTATGTCTGAATTTGGTAGAACTTTAACCAGCAATGGTGATGGAACGGATCATGGTTGGGGTGGCGTTCAAATGGTGATGGGTGGTGCTGTGAATGGCGGTCAGTTTTTTGGTGAAATACCTGACCTAGCATTGGATAGCGATGATGATTTTGCCGATGGTCGAATGATTCCGACCACTTCAATGGATCAATATGTGGCGACGATTGCAAAATGGTTTGGGCTAAGCGATTTAGAGTTGTTAGAAATTTTTCCTAATCTGATTAATTTTGACAACAGAGATTTAGGCTTTTTGGACTAACTTTGTTCTTTTCTTATAGACTTTTTATTAACCTAATTTAAAATCCCGGCATTATTTCCCTCAAGCGCTCTTTCAGCACGATAGCTGGAGCGAACAAAAGGCCCAGCAACCACTTCTCTAAAACCTAAATCTAAACCCCATTTTCGATATTCATCAAACTCAGTAGGTTTAACATATCTCTCGATTGCCAAATGATTTGCAGTAGGTCTTAAATATTGACCTAAAGTAACAATATCAACTCCAATGTCTTTTAGATCTTTCATTGTTTCTAAAATCTCGTCTTCCGTTTCACCTAGACCTAACATTAAGCTTGTTTTAGTTAATATATCAGGCCGATATTTTTTTGCGTGTTCGAGAAGCATCATGGTAGTTTCATAACTCGCTCTCGGATCTCTTACAGGATGCGTTAAACGTTTCACGGTTTCTATATTTTGCGCGTAAACAACAATACCAGAATTCAAAACTTCCTCTAAAGCTTTCAAATTTCCTTTAAAGTCAGGCGCTAGAACCTCTACATTAGTTGCCGGATTAACACGTTTAACTGCTTTAACACATTCTGCATAATGATGAGCGCCACCATCCTCTAAATCATCCCTATCAACCGATGTAAACACGATGTATTTTAATCCCATTAGTTTAATAGACTCTGCAGAGTTCTCTGGTTCATTATTATCGAGCCAACCTTTTGGATTGCCTGTATCGACTGAACAAAAACGGCAGGCTCGTGTGCAGACTGATCCCATCAACATAATTGTCGCGGTTCCAGCGGTCCAACACTCTCCTATATTTGGGCACTTTGATTCTTCACAGACTGTACTAAGTTTATTCCCCCTAACATTTGCTTTTACTTCTTGATAGCCTTTTCCAGAGGGTAATCGAACTTTAAGCCAGTCAGGTTTTCCGCCTAGCTTTTTATCTGTATTTTCTCGCTTAGATTTTATTCCATCTTTTATCGCAGAAAAACCTTGCTCCGTTTCAAATTTTTTACCACTAGAAATAACTTTAATTGGTATTTGTCTAGCGGACATTTGATTGTCAGAGATTTGATTATTAGATATTTTATTTTCGGACATTGGCATCGCTCGAATGGTTGTAATTTAAATAACCCATAATGATTGGTTTAATACTTTTCTCAACTTCAGCTAAACCCAAAGGTCCTCCTAAAGATGAAGTTTGTGTCACTTGTAAGCCTTGATAACCACAAGGATTTATTCTCGAAAAAGGCTCTAAATCCATATTGACGTTAAGAGCCAAACCGTGAAAAGAACACCCACGTTTTATTTTCAAACCGAGTGAACATATTTTTTTACCATCAACGTAAACACCGGGTGCATCGGCCCTTGCGGAAGATTTTATTTTAAATCCCGCTAGCAATTCAATCACAATATCTTCAATCGCGCTAACTAAATGCCTTACGCCCATTTTCTTACGCCTCAAATCAACTAAAAAATAAACTACCTGTTGACCCGGACCGTGATAAGTCACTTGTCCACCTCTGTCAACTTTTACAACAGGGATATCTTTAGTTGATAACAAGTGCTCCTCTTTGCCGGCTTGACCTTGTGTAAAAACGGGCGAATGCTCAACAAACCAAACTTCATCTTGCGTAGTATCATCACGATTAATAGTGAAATCCTTCATTTTTTGCCAAATAGGTTGGTAATCTTGTCGACCGAGTTGTTTAAAAATACACTGATGGTTTAATTGATTCATTATAACTATTTCTATGACTGATATGAAAATAACCTAAAGACAAACTTTTACACATTCTAAACGATTAACAGCGATATATATTTCATCAAGCTGCTTTTTTGATTGCGCAAGAAAATTGACTGAAACAGCCACATAAGTGCCTTTTTTACTCGGGTTCAATTTAGCAACATAATCACCAGGTACAAATTGGTTAATTACAGAAATAATTTCATTATCGGCACCTTGGTTAGCAAATGCCATTGCCTTAAACATAAACTCACAGGGGAAGTTCCACAGTTGCGCTACTGCCTCTTCTTCTGTTATTTCATCTTTACTCATAAAAGACCTCTTGCCAAACGTAATATACAAACATCAAAAAACTTTTTCGATTCAATAATGAAAATTTAAAACAACTCCCCAAACCAACGACTAACACCATCAGACATCCGTCCAAAAAAGCCAGCTTCATTTATTTCTTCTAATGCGACCAAAGGAAACTCAGCTACTTTCTCTTTACCTAGGCTAAAATAAATTTTCCCTATTTCTTGATTTTTAGTGATAGGCGCCTCAATATTTTTTTCTACAACATAGTTTGCTTTTAGATTTTTAGCTTGCCCTCTAGGAATAGTTAAATATATATCAGTACTGATCCCTAAGCTTAAAATTTCTTTATCACCCATCCAAATTTTTTGTTGATGTAATTGTTTACCTGCAGTCAGTGGTTTAACGGTTTCAAAAAATCTAAAACCGTAAGATAACAACTTTTTACCTTCCACCTTTCTCGTATTTTTACTTCGTGTTCCCATGACAACTGATATTAAGCGCATATCATTTTTTGTAGCGGAAGATACTAAACAATAACCTGCAGCATCGGTATGGCCTGTTTTTACACCATCAACATTCAAACTATCATCCCACAAAAGAGAATTACGATTTGGCTGTTTAATACCGTTATATGTAAACCATTTTTCTTTATAGTAAGCATATTCTTCAGGAAAGTTCCTAATCATAGCGGCAGTTAATAGCGCGAGATCTTTTGCTGTAGAAACATGTCCTTCCGCGGGAAGTCCGTTCGAATTGACGAAGTGACTATTTTTCATTCCTAATTTTTCAGCATGCTGATTCATTAATTGTGCAAAAACATCTTCACTACCGGCAATATGCTCAGCTAATGCAACAGACGCATCATTACCTGACTGGATAATGACGCCTTTTAGTAAGTCCTCAACACTAACATCGGTGTTGACCTCTATCCAGGTCAATGAGCTTCCTTTAAAGGCCGGGTTTTGAGCCCAAGCATTACGACTAATATGAACCTTGTCTGAGAGGTTTAAATTTCCGGCGGCTATTTCAGCCGAAACTACATAACTTGTCATCATTTTTGTAAGACTGGCAGGCGGAACTGATAGCTCAGCATTATTTTCTACTAAAACTTTTCCACTGGTGTAATCCATCAAAATATAGGATTTTGCTGAAAGTGAAGGCGCTGCGGGAACAATTGCAAACGTAGAAAATGAAGCAAAAATGCAAAACGCGAAGACTGTAAATCTAGAAAAATTCGGATTCATTAAAAAGACCAAAATAATTAAAACTAAGGGGGGAATTTAGATTCCCACTAAAAGTCCACATTATACTTAATCTTCGTAAACAATTCGAGGCTTACCGAGTTCCTTTATATTCAAAGTGTTTGCAAGGCTTTCTGCTATTTTTAATGAATCTATGGGACCAATCCTAACTCGGTAGAGTGTACTTCCTTTACGCTTGATCTTGCTTATTTTAACAGGCAAATCTATTTCCTTATCCAATACTTTTGCCAGCTTTTGAGCACTTTTGTATACCGAGTAGGCACCAACTTGAACAAAGCGCTTTTCCCCTTTATGTTTGGACTCTAACCAATCATGGTTTGAACTAACCTCTTTAGATCTCTTCTTTGAAAGCTTAGTTGAGTTTCTAGAGTTATCTTTAGTGACTGTTACACTCTCAACTCTTACTTTGGCAGTCCCTTTTTCAGTCATACCCATCTTATGAGCAGCGGCATAAGAGAGATCAATTATTCGGTCTTTAACGAAAGGCCCTCTATCATTGACTCGGACAATTAAGTACTTACCATTTTCCAGATTAGTCACTTTAACAAAACAAGGAATAGGCAAGGTTTTATGCGCAGCGGTAAGTGCTAACATGTCATAAATTTCTCCGCTCGAAGTTCGTCGCCCATGAAATTTGGTTCCATACCAGCTTGCTACACCTTCTTTCTTGTAATTTTTTGCACTCTTTTTAACTTGGTATGTTCGCCCTCTAACTTCATAAGAGCTTGGATTACCGTAGCGGCTTTTCTCTAAACTGGTCACTACAACGGGTTTAGCATTACTTAAATCTATTTTTCCAATGGGAGCAGAATCCTGAATATCTGTTTTTCGTGTTGAACAAGAAAAAATGAGAAGAAGCAAGCAGCCGCTAATTCCAATTCGTATTCTTTTACTCACTAAACTACTCATTAATTTTAACCCGGCAATAATTTTTTATGGGTCTGAATACCCATCAATATTCCAAAGGAAACCATTACAGTCACCATGGACGTCCCGCCATAACTGACTAATGGTAATGGTAATCCGACCACAGGCAAAATTCCTGTGACCATCCCAATGTTAACAAAAACATACACAAAAAAGGTCAAAGTAATCGCACCCGACAATAATCGAGTATAAGTTTCTTGAGCTCTTAGAGAGATGAGGAATCCTCTTCCAACAATCCATAAATAGGTAGCCAATAATAGTAGCACTCCTGTAAATCCAAACTCTTCACCCAAAACAGCAAAAATAAAATCAGTATTCCTTTCCGGTAAAAACTCTAATTGCGATTGCGTTCCCTGCATCCAACCTTTGCCTTGCATTCCGCCCGAACCAATTGCAATTTGTGATTGAATAATATGATAACCTGCGCCTAACCTATCTTGTTCAGGGTTTATAAATGTGAGTACTCGCTGTTTTTGATAATCATGCATTACCAACAACCAATGGATTGGCGCATAAATAACCACAATCAAAAGGAGCGAAATTAATACTCTCCAACGAATTCCGGCCAAAAAAATAACAAATGCTCCAGAACTAGCAATCAAAATAGAGGTGCCAAGATCTGGCTGAATCATAATTAAATATGACGGTAAAATAATTAAAACGCCCGCCACTAGCAATTCAGAAAAGTTTGGCGGTAAACGCCGTTCACTAAAGTACCATGCGACCATCATAGGAACGGCTAGCTTCATTATTTCTGAGGGTTGAAAACGGAAACCGGCAAAACTCAACCATCTTTGTGCTCCCTTACCAACTTCTCCCACTAAAAGAACGGCGATCAGCATAATAATACCAACTGTAAAAATAAGTGGTGTCCATTTTTGATAAACTCGCGGAGGAATCCATGCAAAAAAGATCATTGCTCCAAAGGCTATCACTAATCTTATTATTTGTGCTCTCAACTGTAATTCGCTTCCACCTGATGCACTATAAAGCACCATCAAACCAAACCCCATAAGTACTAAAAGCCCCGCTAATAGAGGTAGGTCAATATGAAGTTTAGCCGCAAAACCTTTATTACGACGGTCTGACATATCACCACTTAGCAAAGACATTATTGATTCTCCGCAGGTTTGTTATTATTTTTTGCTTGTTTTTGTAACTCAAAATACTTATCTAATACAGCTCTTGCAACTGGCGCCGCACTTTCACCTCCGTGACCACCATTTTCAATCACAACGGCAATCGCTATTTCAGGGTAATTAAGAGGTGCGTAGCCAAGATAAACCGCATTGTCATGAAATTTTGTGTCAATTTCATCTTTATTATATTCTTCACCTTCAGCCATTTTAATCAATTGTACGGTTCCAGTTTTTCCCGCCGACTTATAAGTTGCTCCCTTAAAAGCTGTTTTCGCAGTTCCCCAAGGAAAACGTGTGACTTTTTCCATGGCTTTGCGAACGATATTTAGATTTTTCTGATCGCCAAAATCAGGTTGCTGTTTCGCGAGAATTGGACTTATAGCACTCCACTCTTCACCTTCTTGTATTTCCATTGCTAATCTCAAATGATGACGTGATTCACCGGTTGCCAATAGACCAATGGCATTTGCCAACTGCAAAGGTGTCGCATTCCAATATCCTTGTCCAATCCCAACATTAACTGTATCACCAGGAAACCAAGAAAGGTTTCTAGCACTGCGTTTCCATTCTCTAGAAGGCATAATTCCTTTTAACTCTTCTCCCATATCAATTCCGGTACTACGGCCAAATCCAAAATTAGACATCTCAGAAGAAATTAAATCAATTCCCATTTTGTAAGCTAAGTCGTAAAAGAAAGGATCACATGACTGTGTTATTGCAGTACTCACATTGACGTGACTACCATGCCCTGTAGGTTTCCAATCTCGAATGATACGCTGCTCCTTGGTTGGCATCACCCAATAACCAGGATCATTGATTGTCGTGTTTTTAGTGATGATCTTTTTCTCGAGCCCTACCCAAGCAAGCATTGGTTTTATCGTAGAACCTGGAGAATACAAACCCCGTAAAGCTCTATTGAATAGCGGTTGAGAATTTGAATTGGTGAGCTTGGCATAATCTTTTGTTGATATGCCTGTCACAAAACTATTTGGGTCATAATTTGGCGTGCTGAGCAAAGCTAGAACATCGCCATTCCTAGGAATGATTACAACAACAGCGCCACGATAACCTTCCATTGCTTTACTAGCGGCTTGTTGTAATTTTATATCAATTGAAAGTTTTATATTTGCGCCAGGTATTGGAGGTGTTTCTTTTATTGCTTTGCCAATCGCTCTGCCTTGGACGTCAATTTCTACTGTACGGCTACCTATTTTTCCATGCAAAAGAGCTTCATAATATTTTTCTATTCCAACTTTACCAATAAACCGCGTTGCTCGATAATTGACTGTATCGATTTTATTTAGCTCTTTTTCATTAATTCGTCCAACAAAACCAAGCGTGTGCGCTAGCATATTTTTAAATGGATAATATCTTACTAATTGAGCCTCTACTCTAGCGCCTTTTAACAGGTGACCGTTCGCAGAAAATACTGCTACATTTTTTTCGCTTAAACGTGTTATTAGTTCAATACTCTTGAAACGTCTTGTACCTCGCATTTTATTTTTGAAGCGAGTTAAATCTGATTCTTTGACTAGCTTAAGCTTTAATATTTTATCGAGTAATTTATTGATGTCTTTTACTTGTTCAGGGATCACTTGAATAGAATAAACCGATTTATTTTCCGCCAATAGAACACCATGACGATCAAATATCAGCCCTCGATTGGGCGCGACTCTTTGTACGCTAATTCGATTATTATTAGAGCGGGTTTTATAATTTTCGTGTTCAACAACCTGAAGAAACCAACTGCGACTTAAAAGCAAAATAAAAAACAAAATCACTACTACAAACGCAAACACTGTCCGAGTCACAAGTATTTCACGCTCTTGACGGTGATCTTTAAATACAGGTGCTTTAAATTGATTAGTTTGCTTTAACATTAATATTTATAGTATTACTCTTTAGATAGAACATTCAAAAATAATTATTCCCTATGATAGGGGTGGTTAACTGTAACAGACCAAGCTCGGTAAATGGCTTCTGACAATATCACTCTAACCATTGGATGTGGAAATGTTAGAGCCGACAGTGACCATTTTTGCTGTGCCCTAGCTAAGCAGTCGGCGGATAACCCATCTGGTCCTCCGACTAATAATGCCACATTACAACCCTTGCCCTGCCAATTAACGATTTGTTTTGCTAACTTTGAAGTCGTCCAGTTTTGACCATCCACTTCGAGTGCCACAACCCAATCAGAAGGATCAATGGCTTTCAAAATAAGCTCACCTTCTTTTTCTTTCCATTTATCTGCCAGTTGATTCTTAGTTCGTTTGGCTACAGCTATCTCAATAAGTTCCAAACTACAATCTTTCGGCAATCGTTGAGCATAAGCCGCAAACGCAGTCTCAACCCAAACTGGCATTTTTGTCCCAACAGCAATTAATTTTATTTTCATAAATTAAAAACGACTCGCTTGTTATTCAACAAGCCTTAAAATTGACTCTGTTCAAGGCTAAAAATATGAGCATACCACTGTATGTGGTTATTTTTGAACGAAGAAATGGTTTAATTTTAAGGTAAGCTGAATGACAATTAGGCCCAGAGTTTTTCTAATTGGTAGTACTCTCTCGTTGTTGGCTGCATTACATGCACAATTACATCACCACAATCAACCAAAACCCACTCAGAAGCATCTTCACCTTCAACACCAATAGGCGGCTTACCTTTTTCTTTCAATGTTTTTATTAGCAAAATGGCTATCGATTTAACATGTCGCGACGAAGTTCCGCTACAAACGATCATAAAATCCGCAATCGTACTTTTTTCTGAAATTTCTAAAACCTGAATATCATTTGCTTTTATTTCTTCTAACTGCTCAACGATAAAATCTTTTAACTTATGCATAACTTTAAACTCTTATATAATTGCTAACAAAATCGTTAGCTCTTTTAAACCATATTTTAAGCTAACCAATCTTCAACAGAATGATTAGCTTTAATCTTTTCTCTTATTTCCGTGGATGAAATATCAACTTCCGGAATCTGCAAATAATAACAACATCCTAGTTTTTGCTTTTTCAATAACTCGTTATTCTTTAGCTTAGCATTAAAACCATAACATTCAGCTAAACTGACCCAATGCTCCAAACTCTCTTTTGCACGATTAACCACCAAAAGGTTACAATAATTTTTTATCTCTTGATAGTTTTTCCAGCGCTTAAGACGATTGAAATTGTCCGCACCAATAATTAAAAAGCGAATTATAGAATCATTTTCACTCTTTAATTCTTCTAAGCTATCAATAGTGTAGCTTTTATTTTCACCCGCTGTTGTTCTCACCCCCTCCCGTTTATCGACCAGCATGTCTATCTCTTGTTCTAAAAAAAATGAGGTGAAAACTTCGTTCAACTTATCACATCTATTAGAAAAACTATTTGTAGACCTTTTTTTTAAAGCAGGCGTCGCACAAGGCAAAAAACGAAAAGCTATGTCGTTTATACTCCTTTCAGCTAACGCTTTAACATGATTAATAACTTCTTTAACTAAATTAACATGCCCTTTATGCAAAGGGTCAAAACTTCCACCATAAATAAATTCGAAGGTCACACTAAATAGCCTTTCGATTTTGAATAGCTGATTTCCAAATGTTTTTTCCACTTAAAATCCATAAACACGCTTCTAGCTCTAGCCAAACATTGCCATCGGCCTGTCCTTTTATCATTTTGTCTATCTGTGCACAGCGGATCACTAGATTTTGCCAAATACCATGAGGTAATCTAGAAGTCGCATTGATTAACATTCTTTTTTTATTTTCCCACAAAAAAACACCATTTAATCCATCACTAGCAGGTTGGCCTTTATTTGTCGCATTGGACACCTGGTTACAATATTGAATTTCTCTGGTTAAATTAACCAGTATTGCAATAGGTGCTTGCCCTTCTTGTTTAAATTTGTGCAACATTTTAACGGCTCGTTGGCCTCGACCTTCAAGCGCTTCATCAAGACATAAAAAAACCGTAAACTTGCAGCTATCCGATATAACTTCTATCACCTCTTTCTTATCAAGAGGAGCACTATCCACTTTATCGGCATATAATAAGTTTAATTTTTCTATAGCCTGACTTGCCGCTAATAAATTTCCTTCGGTTTTTTCTGCTAATAACGCACAGGCATCTCGTCCGACATTAAGCCCTTTCGACTTAGCTCTATTAGCAATCCAATGAGGAAACTCATTGATTTTAGGCGGCCATATTTCTTCAACCCTCGCATTCTTTGAAATCGTTTTAAACCACTTTGTCGCTTTTGCTTTTTTATCCAGCTTAGGAAAACGAATGATATACCAATCATCATCCGTTGCGACCGACAACAGTTCAACAAGCGATGTTTGTGCTTCTTTATTAGGTTTATCTTCAAGCCGAATATCCATTAATTTAACAGACGCGAACAGTGATAAACACGCACTATTGGCTAACAATTCAGACCAGTCATATTTTTTATTAACGTTCACGATTTCTACTTCTTCTAAACCCTTACCTTTTGCTTGCGCAATAATTTCATCACTCGCTTCCTGAACAAGTAAAGTTTCATCGCTTATGAGCAAGTTAATTTGATTCATTTTTATTATTGGCTCAAACCAGATTTTTTATTACTGCTATTATTAAATGCCGTAAACTGTTGTAACAGCTGAAACGACAAATTATTTTTCATTTCATTTAACAACGTTTTCTCTTCCGTTTTTTTACCGATAAGATCATTAGTATCAAAGTAATAATGTCGACTTACTTTTAACGACTTTTCTTTTTCAACCACATCCTTGCTAGTCGAAATTCTATGGGGTTCTTTTATCTCTTTTAAAACTTCATTACTTTCGGTCATCACAAAATCGACTTGCATAATAAACTCATACTCATTAGTTCTTCCATTGGTATCTAAACCACTAGCGTAACGAGATAAGTTAGAGCTTAAAATGAAAATCTGAAAACTTGATTCTTCTGGCTTATTGACTATATCTACATCAGAAAGCAACAAAACCCGCCGAATATCAGACTCAATATGTTGCTCGTCTTTAATCACGTTAATATAAACTTTTTGCCCTTGTAAACCACTAGACGACAAATTATCTAAACTGCCTCGTAAATGAAACCCGCAGGATGCTATTCCTAAAAATAAAGGGAGAGCAATAAAAAGTGTTAGTAAACGGTTATTCATAAAAAAAAATTGCCTAGTTAGCCACAATATTAATTAGTCGTCCTGGAACAACGATGACTTTACGAACGGTTTTACCATCAATAAACTTTGTCACATTTTCGTCAGCCATTGCAAGCTCCTCTATCGCAGCTTTATCCAAATCAGCGTTAACTTCTATTTTTCCTCTAGTTTTTCCATTCACTTGTAAAATAATCAGTATTTCATCTTTGGTTAATGCACTCTTATCACATTTTGGCCAATCAACATCCACTAACAATTCAGTTTTACCGGAAAGGCTCCAAAGTTCTTGACATATATGTGGTGAAACCGGCGACAACAAAATAACACATGTATCAAGCGCATGCTTAACCAACGATTGATCCGTCCGGTCATTACTCGAATATTTACTAACCGTATTAAGTAACTCCATAATGGCAGCAATTGCGGTATTAAAAGAATGACGACGCTCAAAGTCGTCAGTCACTTTTTCGATAGTTTGATTAGTCTTACGATACAAGCCTTTCTGACTTTTATTCAAAGTGATACTCAATTGGGCTTGAAAATTAATCGCACCGAACTCACCTAACGCATTTTCATTATAAGATTTCCAGAGGCGGCGCAAAAATTTATAAGCACCATGAACACCATCGTCTTTCCATTCCAAAGTTTGTTCGGGTGGCGAGGCAAACATTGTATAAAGTCTAGAGGTATCTGCACCATATTCATTAATTAATGACTGAGGGTCAACACCATTATTTTTAGACTTAGACATTTTTTCCATGCCTGCCAAAATAACGGACTCCCCAGACTCTTTTAAAGTCGCACTAATGGATTTACCTTTACTATCTTTTACTAGATCTACCTCCTCTAACGTGTGGTAATTTTTTGTTCCTTTGGCATCTTTAGTGACAAAGGTGTCGGACAAGACCATTCCTTGAGTCAGCAATTTTTTCGCAGGCTCATCTGAACTCACTAATCCAGCATCCCGCATTAATTTATGAAAAAATCTAAAATATAAAAGATGCATTGTGGCGTGCTCTATTCCGCCTACATATTGATCAACTGGCAACCAATAATTCGCTTCTTCACTATCGAGCATTGCTGTATCGCAATCTGGCGAAGTGTATCTTGCGTAATACCAACTGGACTCCATAAAAGTATCAAAGGTGTCGGTTTCTCTTTTTCCTTTAATACCATCAATCACGACATCTTGAAATTCCGCATTATCAATCAGAGGGGAATTAGCATCATGAAGTGTTAAATCAGTTGGTAACTTTACAGGAAATTCTTTGGCGGTGACCATTTTTCCATTTTCCAATTTAATCATTGGAATGGGAGCACCCCAAAAACGCTGACGGGAAACTCCCCAATCTCTAATACGGTAGTTAACCTGTTTTTTACCTCGACCTTTTTGTTCTAACCAATAGGCAATTGCCTTTAATGCTTTATTAGATGTTAAACCATCAAACTCACCTGAATTGATCAATAAGCCTTTTTCCGTAAAAGCTGACTCGTTAATGTCACAAGCTATTTTATCGCCTTTAGCAGGCACAATGACTTGTTTAATTTCAATGTCGTATTTTTTAGCAAATTCCCAATCCCGTTGGTCATGTCCCGGAACCGCCATCACAGCTCCAGAACCGTAATCCATCAATACAAAATTAGCGACCCAAATTTCAACTTCTTCACCAGTCACTGGATGTATTGCTTTAGCACCTGTTGTCATGCCCTTTTTTTCCATGGTGGCAATATCAGCTTCCGCCGTGGTACTTTGATTACATTCAGCAATAAATGCGGCTAGTTCCGGATTATTTATTGAGGTTTTTTCTGCAATAGGATGTCTAGCAGCTACAGCTAAATAAGTCACACCCATCAACGTATCTGGTCGAGTAGTGTAAACATTTACCGAATCTGAGTAGTTTGATGAGTCAGCCAGCTTAAATGATATTTCAACGCCTTCCGAACGTCCAATCCAGTGACGTTGTTGAGTTTTTACGCTTTCTGGCCAACCATCTAAATCGTCTATGCTTGCAAGCAACTCTTCTGCGTATGCTGTTATGCGAATAAACCATTGGTCAATTTCTTTCTTTTCTACCGGAGTTTCACAACGCCAGCATAATCCATCATGTACTTGCTCATTAGCAAGAACAGTTTCATCTGTAGGACACCAGTTAACGGCGGAGGTTTTTTTGTAAGCTAAATCTTTCTCTACCAGTTTTGTAAAAAACCATTGCTCCCATTTGTAATATTCTGGTTTGCAAGTGGTTACTTCTCTATCCCAGTCATAAGCAAAACCGAGACTTTGTAATTGTTTTTTCATGTAAGCTATATTTTCAACCGTCCAAGTGCTTGGTTGTGCCTTATTTTTTATAGCCGCATTTTCAGCCGGCAGACCAAAAGCATCCCAACCCATTGGTTGCATGACATTTTTACCATTCATACGTTGAAAACGAGAGATAACATCACCAATAGTATAATTACGCACATGTCCCATGTGTAGCCGACCACTAGGATATGGCAACATTGAAAGGCAATAGAATTTTTCTTTTGAGGATTCTTTTACCGCTTTGAATGTTTTGTTTTCAGCCCAATCAGCTTGCACTCGGGTTTCAATTTCTTGCGGGTTATATTCTTGATACATGCCTGATTATTCTCTTCTATTATTTTGTAAAAGTAGCTTTAAAATGTTGTTTAACGCTATAAATTAATTCAATTACATTTGAGCAGGGGATTTTAACGATTTTCTGTGGTTAAAGACAGTAATAGCACGATGTTTACCGAGAAAATAACGTCAAATTTCTATATATGTTGGCTTTGCTAAGTAATTAGAAATCAATCGGGCTTTTTACACCTGCATTACCTTGTTTTATGACGTGGGTGTATATTTCGGTTGTGAATACCTCACTGTGACCTAATAATTGTTAGACGGTTCTTATGTTATTTACAGGGATGTAAAGTATGCAGATTTTGCAGGAGCAAAAATCTGCCGTAGCCTTTTATTTGTAATTGAGTGGCAAAAGTGTGTCTGAAAGTGTAGTTTGATGCTTTTTTGTTTATTTTTGATTTTCTAATAGGCCGTCGCCCTTGTTTAGTCAAAGTCCCTTTATTGATGTGATGTCGGCGCTTTTTACCACTTCTTGGATCAATACTCATGAAATGAGATGGAAATAAATATTGCCATTTAAGCTCTTTTAGCGCATTTTGATATTTTACAGACAAGGCGTTAGGTAAATAAACATCGCCATAGCCGTCATATAAATCCTGTTTATGGATCAATTCAATCGTTTTAATTTGATCTTTTAATGCCTCAATTAATCGCTCTGGAAGTAATGTAATTCTATCCTTGTCTCCTTCGTCTAAAAGCGCCTGTTTGGTTCCATTTCTTATAACGGTTTGACTCAGACCAAAATCAAGAACCTTAACTCTTAAACGGATAAGCTTTGAAATCCTTATCCCAGAGCCATACATACGCCTAACCATTAACTTATGTTTATCATTTAAATGATTTATCACTTTAATAGCTTCTTCATGAGTAAAAACAACAGAAATTCTTGGGTGACGTTTTTACATCTTAAAACTTAATAGACCAATGTCCACTCTTTTTAAGAACTTGCTATACAAAAACATAATGACGTTGAGTGTATTGCGCTGAGTGGGTTTAGAACAACACCTTTACAAACGAGGTAATTGAGAAATGCCTCTATTTCAATTTGTCCCATATCTTTAGGGTGTTTCATATTGTGATATCTAATATATTGGAGTATCCAAGACACCTAGGTTTGCTCTGTAGCTTAAGCCAAGTTACAAGAGCGAATAAATAGTCTAACTTGATCAATAAATCGCTCTGATTTATGATTTACATGAATTGGTATATCTTCCATAATAATATTCTTACCCACCGATAAAGCTAATTGTTAAAAAAGTACTTGTAGTGCTTCAAAGCGAGTGATTTTTTACATAACATCTCTGAAAACAAAGTAACTATTCCTTTATTTACTTTTAGCACTCATTGCAACAACCTAACTTACTGAAAAATAACAGATATTTTTAATTTTTCAAATATCTGTGAAATAATATATCTCCAGAATATTAAGTAACTATTACTCGATTGTTTTATCAAAAATATACCATCGTCTTAAAGGGTAGATATTTAGGGGCTTCTTAAGTATTTTAAACTTTCAAATGAAAAAACTAAGGAAAGTTTATCTAAGGAACACTTACTTAGAATCAACTGTTATGGTCAAATAAACTAATCAATTAATACAGGCGTTCTAAAATGAGGACAGAACAGATCACTTTTCTAAAATCAACGGGGTCTCGATGCAAATAAACGGCCGATGGTTGAATGAACATCTTCATGCTAGTTGCCCCATTAAATTGACGAGCCAATTCACCTCAGTTTACTGTCGAGTGTCAGCTCAATGTTACCGATATTTAGTTTGATATCGCGTAGGGGTTTGGTATTTTTCAGCTCAGGCATAGCCAGGTGAAGTTGAGAAAATGGTGAAGTCATAGCTGTTGCCTCCCTTGCAGCTATTGATGTTACAGATATTGCAGCTGCTTGTTTTTTGTAAAAGTTAGAGGTTGATATACCTTGCTCAAAGCAAAATTGTTTTACTGATGAATGGCTTTCACTTTGGCTTTCAAAAAGTGTAAGCCATTGCTGTGGTGTTCGTCGCATGATGCTCTCCTTAAATAATTAAAGTGATCATAAGTGAATATTATTGATGGGGGAATAATGCGGTTTATAAGGTGCTTATAATCCATTAAACAGTAAGCGTAAATAACCGCGTTATAACGATTTCTCGCTTTTCTTAATACATCTAAAAATTCGAGCCTATCTTCATCGTCAATAAAGAATTCTTGTTTTGCGTTACCTCGGGAGGTAATGTGATACAACGCTACCGAATATTCTATTCTTGCTTGTCTTACCATGATGGAATTTTAACATGGTTATTTTACGCACTGCAAGACTTGACCCTACGACCTGATGAGACTATTCTATTAACCGACGCTGTTGCAACGGCTGTATATAATATATACAGAAGCTGGTGAAGGTTTTGCAAATCTTGTCGGGAGCTTAATTCCTCGCTAAAACGTAAAAAACCCTCACAATTTTATTCTTACACTTTCTTTTAGGCATTAAGATTAATGGATGATAAACTTGTTCGCTTAAAAAAAAAACGCAAGAATCTAATTATTTTAATAAAGAGGAAAAATGAAGAAATTTAGATCAAAAGAATATATAGCTCCATGGGAAAAAGCATTCGACCGGGTTTTAACCCCTCTAGAAGAATTTATTCATCGACAAACCACTAGTGGCTTACTATTAATGTTTTGCGCTGTTGCTGCTCTTTACATTGCAAACAGTAGTTGGAATGATGCTTACCATCACCTTTTAGAAATGAAGTTTACGGTTGGAGTGGAAGGCTTTGAAATTTCAAAATCAATTCATCATTGGATCAATGATGGGTTAATGGCTTTATTCTTTTTTGTCGTCGGTTTAGAACTAAAACGGGAAATTCTGGTGGGTGAACTCGCAGACATTAAACAAGCTTTTTTTCCTATTGTTGCAGCGGTAGGAGGAATGGTTGTTCCCGTTGCAATTTATATCAGTATTAATCCAGAAGGTCACACCATGGATGGCTGGGGCATTCCAATGGCAACGGACATTGCTTTTGCACTAGGAACTCTCGCATTATTAGGTAATCGCATACCAAAAAACCTATTAACCTTTCTTGTCGCGCTTGCGATTGTAGACGATTTAGGAGCCGTTTTAGTCATCGCTGTTTTTTATACTGAGACAATTAATCCCACCGCTTTAGTTACGGCGGCTGGGATTTTATTTCTACTGGTTTCGCTCAACCTAGGTGGCATAAGAAAACCTTTGCCTTATGTATTACTAGGAATGATTCTTTGGGTAGCAATGCTAATGAGTGGTGTACATGCAACTTTAGCGGGTATATTTTTGGCTTTTACTATTCCGATGAAACCCAAGTATGACCCTGAACGCTTTATTTCACTAATCAATCGCATGGTAACTAAAGTTAAAGAGGCCTATAAAAAAGATCCTAATATTTTAAAAAATGATGAGTTGCGAGCAAACGTTCATGCGTTAGAAAGTGGTGTTAATTTAGTTCAAGCACCGGCTCAAGTAATGGAGCAGAAAATGCATTTACCATCTGCTTATATAATTATTCCTATATTTGCATTAGCTAACGCTGGCGTACCTATCGAATGGTCGTCGTTTGGAGATGTAATAACAAGCCCCGTATCTCTAGGAATAATATCAGGTCTAATTTTAGGAAAATTAATAGGTATCGCTGGTTTTGCATGGGTCGCGGTAAAATTAGGAGTAACTTCATTACCCAAAGGTTTAAATTTTAAACATATCGTCGGTGTTAGTTTAATGGGTGGTATTGGGTTTACTATGTCCATATTTATTGCGGAACTCGGTTTTGCTAACCACGAAGTAGATTTATTGATAGCCAAAACAGGGATTTTGGTTGCCTCGTTAGTAGCTGGTGTTACTGGATTTCTATGGTTGTATTTTACCGCTGAGAAGTCAGAGTAGATGTTTTTGTAAAACAACAAAACAAATTAGCTACTGCCTATATAATACTCAGTAGCTAATATAAATATTATTTTAAGTATTCTTCAAAAAATAAAATGACTGCCTGTTGGTAAACATCACGATTATCCTTTTTGCGGTAACCATGCCCTTCATTTAAAGCATTCATATACCAAACCGTATTTCCATTTTCTTTTAAAGATTTTACCACTTGCTCAGCTTCGGTTACTGGAACTCTTGGATCATTTTGTCCTTGCACTACAAATACTGGAATTTTGATTTTATCAACATGGTTGTTCTGACTAATTTTATTTAGAAATTTTCGCATATCTGGATCTCTTTCATCGCCGTATTCAGCTCGACGAAGATCTCTACGATAAGACTTAGTGTTTTCTAAAAAAGTAACAAAATTTGAGATACCAACAATATCGACAGCGGCTCTTAGTCGGTCGCTATAGAAGACTGAACTAGCGAGCACCATATATCCGCCATAACTCCCACCGTAAACCACCACTCTATTTTTATCTAAATCTGGTTGAGTTTCTATCCAATCTAATAGAGCACCAATATCTTTAACCGAATCTTCTCGTTTATATCCATTATCAAGTGAAATAAACTCTTTACCGTATCCCGCTGACCCCCTCACATTTGGTGCGATAACAACCGCATCTAATTTATCATTCCATAATTGAAAAGTACTACGAAAAGCAGGGCGAAATTGACCTTCTGGTCCACCATGAATAGAAATGATCACGGGGTGAGGCCCTTTAGTTTTTGGCTTGTACACAAAAGCGGGAATTTTACGTTTATCAAAAGTTTTGAATTGAATCAATTCTGGTTTTGCAAATTTAGAGGTATCTAATCCACCGACTACACTTTGTGTCCAACGAACTAACTCTCCATGAGTTAGTTTATTTTTCTTAAGGTTAAGAACAAATGTATCACTAGGTGATTGAGATGTATTTAATGTAATGGCTAACTGAGAACTATCAGGGCTAAATTTAAGACCGCCAAACAAGCCTATAGGGAGACCACTTATTTTTTATATTTAAATGTTTTAGGATCCATTAAATACGCAACATCTAAACCATTTTCATTAGCCGTAAAAACGGCGCGTGTTTTATTGGTATTGAGTATACCACTGTCAAAGATCATTGGACTTACCATTTCTTCTTGTACTTTTATAGGCTAAATATTGGCCATTTGGACTCCACTCTAAACTACCATTTCTAGATTTTCGATCCGTCAACATTTTCTGTTGACCGGTCTTAGGATCTAACATAAATATTTGCGCAAATTCACTACCACCGGCATCCATCGTAAATGATAGCTCTTCATTGCGAGGTCTTCTTTTCACAGAACCGATAGGTTCTTTTGAAAAAGTTATTTGTTTCAGAGCGCCAAGCGGTTTATCAACTTGATGAATTTGACTAACATCGCCAAAGCGAGTGGTAATATAAATACTTTTACCATCTTTGCTCCACTCCCTAAACGGAGCAGAGCGTATGTTTTGATACTGATTAAGATCATCAACAATGTTTTGAGGTATTTCTGGAATGTCTTTTAAAATTAATTGACCATTATTTACCGCTCGCTCAGTAGCGCCGATTAAACATGCATTAAGAAACAGAGAGCTTGCCAATATACCTAAAGGCAATATTTTTTATTTATAATCATTAAACTTTCCCTATAATTTTAGATCTAAACTTAATTTGCATTCTAGCATGAGTTTAATGCGATTTTCTAAAAGTGAGGTTTATCCGCTGGGACGCTTTCGGGTCTAACCTATTTGCATTTAACGACTTCACGCCATGATAAACCATACGCGCAGATCGACCCCAGACCATCACATCGCCATCCTGCAGCTCGTAGTCTAATATTTTTTTTGAGCGTTGATTGCCAAATATTTGAAAAACCGCTGGTAGACCTATCGAAACCGATACAATTGGTTGTGAAAAATCCTTCTCGTTTTTGTCTTGATGAGCACCTAATTTTGTTCCTATTAAGTATTGATTTATTAAACATGCATCGGCATAAAAATCTGCAAAACCCGCCGTTAAAGCGGCATCAGTCGCTAATTTTGAAAAAGCGCTTGGCATAGATAGCCAAGGGCTCTCGCATAACGGATCTTTTTTTGAATACTGGTAACCTTGTCGATCTGAGGTCCAACCATAGTCCCCACAATTTGTACACGCAACACCCGTTTCATGGCCGTTTGGCGTCATCATTTTTCTAAAGGGTGAAACTTGAGTAATTTTTTGTACTTCTTCTAGTAATGGTTTTGTATTGACGAAATTAGCGAGTACAAAAAGATCAGGATAGATTTCTTCTTTACTTAGCCTACTTTGAGAAAATAAATCAGTCAAGAGAAGGAACCATCATAATTAATTAACTTACAGATTAACATAATATAATTTTTCACGCGCAAAGGGTTCTTATTTTTCTAGAATAAACATTAAGGTTTATGGTTAAAATGATGAGAATTTTCGAATAAATATTGGTAACAAAATTTGTGGCGATGGAGCATGACGGAAAGACAAAATTGCTTTGGCTAGTATTGCGCCAGAAAGATAAGATCCGCTGGCGTCTGAATTCACTGCTATACACAGAAATAATAAATGAAGAAGAAAACTCCAAGCATAGTAGTTGATGACCAAACCTACAATTGGGCTGTAGTCGAAAATGAATGGCCAAATGCTAGTTTAAGAGTTTGGTTGGATGGCGACAAAAACATACTATGGCTTGAGATTGATGTGTCGGTTGTTGGGCTGATAAAACCTTCGCATATTGCTGAGCTTATAAGAAAAACAAAAGAAAAATCATGAGTGCATTTTCTGGGCTTTATGTATCTAGAAAGTGTATAACAAAAAATGCACGCGAAAAAAAACACTCGCGTGATTTGAGCGTTCTCAATGTCCGCTTTTTCGTAAATTGAACCAAAATAAAAGATTTTGGAAATGTTAGCATTTTGCACTCAAGAGTCGTAGGCTGAGAATCATCGCAGCTTTTTGCCTGAGGGTCTCTGTTTGACCCAAAGTGGACGGTCACACATTTTAGCTGACTAAGTACTTTCAACTAAAAGCAGACACTGAAGCTTTATTTTTATACTGCTAGTTTGCAGCATTGGAACTCGGATCTATTGGCCTTTTATGTCCTTCATACAACCTCACAAAAACTA
>JBLIBL010000016.1:0-51628 GCA_047633355.1 Polaribacter sp. | reverse complement strand
TCGTATGACATCTTCTGCCCCGTTATTTGTTTTTTGCTTATTATTCATACTGTTCAGTTGAATGCTCAATGCTTGGCATTATTCCCACTTGGTTACTATATTTAAAGATTTGACTTGTTGACACTTCATTTCCCATAAGCATTCTAAAATTTTAGATATAATTTGTGTGTAATTATAACTAAAACTGAGTTATTCATAATATAATTTTTAATCTAGAGCTTAAGCATCTGCGGCTAAAGAGTCTAGACCAATAATATGACCATTAAACTCACTCATCGCATCCAGAAGTGAATCCCATAAATATACTGCTGAAGAACTGTCACTCAAAATCAAGAAAACACATACTTCATTTTCTTCATATCGAACAATCACTGCATTCACTCTTGCGACAGATTCTGTCAATTTACCAAACTCAGACAAATTAAGGTAATAATTCTTGCCCTATCCTAAATTTGAACACAACTCACTGTACCCTATTAATAAATGATCATTGTATTAAAACTCTGTAACTCTTAGCTTTCAACATGTGTCGGCTATAAACAACTATCTTTGTGGCAAGAAATTTTTGGTCTACAGCATACTTTTTCTATTTGTTGATTTTTTGCCGTTAAATTACAGGTAGAGAGTGAAAAAGTGGTCGCTTTTAGACAATAGTTGTTAGACCAAAGCGTTTATCATATTATTAGTAAAACCAACTAATGAACATCAATTGAATAGAAGAATAGTATGTCCGAAGAATTAATCAGAAAGAGACCGCCATCGAGACGCAGTAAAAGGCGCAAAGAGATTGATTATTCTGTGCCGTCCCCCTGTTTGAAAATATGCCAATTTAGCAATACAAACTTTTGCGACGGTTGTTTCAGACATATCGATGAAATACG
Source organism: Polaribacter sp. (assembly GCA_047633355.1). Classification (GTDB taxonomy): domain Bacteria; phylum Pseudomonadota; class Gammaproteobacteria; order Enterobacterales; family Kangiellaceae. Next base: position 50,747 of record JBLIBL010000016.1, on the reverse strand, counting down.
CGAATGGATGATTATGTCGCGAGAATATAAATTATCAATACTAAACATAATTGCCGAACGGAAAATATCAGCTAGTTAGTTCGCCTATTTGAGTGCAGCGTAAAATCAGACACACCGATGATATTGTCAACTTATCAAACGAAGTTGAAGAATAGCAGCATTTTATTAGCTACATCAAATTTGGACAACTAACCCTATCCCACTCAATAAAGGATCGCTCTAGCAGAACTCTATAGTTTTAGCACTCAACGTATGCCATCCAAGACGAAATAAATTATTGACAACACCATGGCATGATAAAAACTTCTGTGTATGGTGTTGTGATTTAAATCGCCTCATTTGCCTTTCCTGTTGCTGGGTTGAGTGGTCTACACTCGGCATAATTTCCACTCGGCGGCTGAATAACTTCTTAATTTATCGGTTACTATTTTTATAGGTTTTACTTGTTGGCTTTTCAGTAATTTTTTGAAGAAACGCCTAGCAGCCTTCTTATCCCTGCGTTTCTGGACTAGGATATCAAGTTCCTCACCGTCCTGGTCTAAGGCTCTCCACAAGTAATGTTGTACGCCATTAATCTTAATGAAGACTTCATCCAGGTACCAAGTATCACCTAGTGGCCTCCTCTTCTTCTTGATTTAGTGGCTGTATTTTGGCCGAACTTGTGGCACCACTGCCGGATGGTTTCATAACTAACTGCAATATTTCTAGCGGCTAGTAATTCTTCAATATCTCTGAAGTTGAGCGTGAATCAAAAATATAGCCTAACTGTGTGGCTGATAATTTGAGCAGGAAAGCTTGCCCCGTGAAATGTTTTGGGTATAAGGATAACCTGAGTACATTTTTGTATTTTTCATTCTCAGATTATCTCATGATTTCGAATATGGTCGACAAGTTTACAATACCTAGTAATTGATTCATCAGGTTCAATTTTTATCCTTGTAACTATTTGAGATAACTTTTTAAAACCAATATTACTTGTTCAACCTCTTCTTGCCTTTGCTGTTGTGTAATATCCTCTGCGCCTAAATGCTCACGCAAGTGCTCCTCTAATACTTCTTTCATTAATCCATTAACGGCACCTTTTATCGCTGCAATTTGTTGCAATATTTTCAAGCAATCAGGTTCTCCTTCGAGTGTATCTTCTAAAGCTATAGACTGGCCTTTTATCCGTCGAACACGATTAAGCAGCTTTTTTCTACTCGCTATAGTATGAGACATGAGATTCCCTTTATTAGTGATAAATAGTATACTGGGGTATAGTATATTTCTTTTGCTTAAATATTACCATTCTTCGATGAAATACTAACAAATCAATATAGGACTTAAATGCAAAACGAAAGTAGTATTCAATGGGAACATTCTCACGATTTTGGCATCGACAATAAACACCGTGAAAACAAAGTAAAAATTGTATTCTGGTTAACGACAGTCATTATGGTGTTAGAAATTGGCGCGGGAACTTGGTCTGGCTCTATGGCGTTGCTCGCAGATGGATGGCATATGGGGACTCATTCTGCTGCATTTCTGATCGCAATATTTGCCTATTCGTATGCAAAAAAACACAGCAATAATAAGGAGTTTAGTTTTGGCACTGGTAAAGTCAATTACCTTGGCGGATTTGCGAGCGCTGTGGCGTTAGCAATTGTTGCATTAATGATGGCTATTGAGTCTGTTCAGCGATTGATCGAGCCACAAGCGATTCATTTCAATGAAGCTATATTTGTGGCCATCATTGGTCTGCTGGTAAACATTGCCTCTGTTTTCGTACTGCATGATGATCATCATCACCATGGCGAAGACCATGAACATCATCACAACCACGACCATAATATGAAGGCCGCTTATTTCCATGTCTTAGCCGATACACTAACTTCTGTACTTGCGATAATGGCATTACTTACGGGCAAATATTTCGGTTGGATTTGGATGGATGCAATTATGGGAATTGTTGGTGCTGCTGTAATTGCTCGTTGGTCTTACGGATTAATTAAAGAATCGAGCAGTGTCTTACTTGATAAATCTGTCAGCACTTCTTCCTATTCAAAAATTGCGACGGCTATAAAAAAAGAGCATCAGGCAATTATCAGTGATATTCACATTTGGAAAATCGGTACGTCACATCAAGCTGCAATTCTATCTGTTGTTGCTGATACGACTATTGAACCGAGCGAGTTCAAGCAGACGCTGAGGCAACACCTACCTCGTCTCTCACATATATCAATTGAAGTTATTAGAAAACAAGTCGGAACAACATAAGTTAACAAGAGACTATGGCGTCAATAATTAATTTTTAACTGTTGGCGCATTCCACATAGTCCCATCTCTTAGCATTGTAAAAATTAGTTAAGAAAAATTAGTGACGAAAAATTAGTGACAGTCATAAAAATTAGTGAAAAAATTAGTGACAGTCAAGTTATAGACAATCTCTCACAAAGCCCTAAGACTTTCACTAATATACTGAAAAAATAATTGGTTAAGTGATACCGGGCCGAGCGATTAGGATTTCATATTGAATTATTAAAGCGAAACTAGAGTAACAGGCACACGAAATACTCCCTAGGACTGAGATCATGAGTGAATTTTGTAGGTCATTTTTTAACTATCGATAATATACAGCTTTTGAATTTGGTTAAGCCCTTTTATCCATTTTTGACCGAGTAATTTTGTTTGATCTTTAATCTTTTCAAGACTGCCCACAAAACGATAATAGTTACTGCCATAAGCTTGCACTTGCCCTAACCAGTTTTCTTGTTGAATATTTAAATGCGCGAGGGTTGAAGATAATTGTGACGTCATTTTAGATTTATTGGGGTAAACAATCGCTTGGCCAGTCCATTCCACTAGTTGGATATAATCTTTTAATGGTAAGACCATGGTACGATTTTTAACTTTACCAGCAATGGCACCTAGAATGCCGTTTAGCTCATTTTCACTGCGACTTTCCAGACGCTTCTTGATGGAAGTATGTTCACTCTCTTCTAGAGAAGTGGCCATGTTTGCTCGGATAGGATTTAAGTCAACGTAAGCCATACAAGTTAAGGCTGCGCCTTCATCGAGCAAGGCTTGTGATTTAAAGCGACTTTCCCAGAAATGGCCTTTACAAAAGTCTTCTGCATTCGCAGTTTTAGCTAATGGCTCGTTAATTCGCCTCATTAACCAAGATAAGCTACCGAGCCTCTCCCGATAGGTTGCTAGTAGTTTAGGATCTTTTACAATGGCCTGCATTCTTAGATCCCGTTGAGTTTTAAACTTAGGGTTGTTCAATTGACCAGGAAACACTTTAAGCCATTTATCAGCAACGTCTAAGTCAGACCAAGATTCGGGCGCTTTAGGATCAGAATACACTACCAGATGATAATGATTATGCATCACAGCATAACTAAAAACTTCAATGGCAAAGTATTCAGCCAATTCAATAATACGATCTTCAATCCATTGACGACGATAATCATAGTTCTGCTTGGTTTCAGGATCTTGACCACATAGAAAAGCACGTCTAACACATCGACTGATGAGGTGATAATATCCAGCGTTTTCTGGATCAATCAGTTCACTTCGTTTAATGGCCATTACATCATTCTTGATATTAATTGGAGTGACTATTATTAAACAATTTTGTAGCAAAATGAATCCATATAATCGAAAATACATGTAAGTCATTGGAGTTTGTTTTTGTAGGAGATTGCCTATATGATGACTGTCATTAATATTTGATTAATATTTGATTAATATTTGTATTAATATTTGTATATGATGACTGTCATTAATATTTTTATTAATATTTTTTTAAAACGATTATGTGCACTCTTTAATTCATCGTAGAAAGTGTTTCTATCACCATCATCATTAAATATATCCATTTTCGCGTTTCCACGCGAAGTCACATGGTACACGGCGCCAGGATATTCTATTCGAAGAGGTCTTGTCATTAGCTGTTGCTGACAAAAGTAACCCGAGCTTAGCAAATAACAAGATGTGACCCGATGATTTTTTGTTTAAATAAGAAACTGGCTTGCAGCTCCCAAAAAGATAAAAAAGCCAACAGCATCAGTTATGGTGGTCAAAACAACACCTCCAGCAATGGCAGGGTCGACTCCCATTTTTTTGAGCAATAAGGGAATAATCGCACCAGAAAAAGTACCTGCCAGGCTCACTACAAAAATGGCAAAAGCAAAAACTAGGCCAAGTTGCCAGTCCTGATACCAAAAGGTGGCCACCAAAAATACTACCAACGACCATAGTAATCCATTTAACGCCGAGACTTTTAGTTCATGACGTGTTAGTTGACTAATATTGGCATAACCTACCTGTTGTAGTGCGATCCCGCGGGTCACTAGCGTTAGCGTTTGACTGCCGGTGATTCCCCCCATACTCGCAACCACTGGCATTAGAACTGCTAGCGCGACCAGTTGCTCAATTGAAGCTTCAAATAAGCCAATAACTCCGGCAGCTATAAAGGCCGTAATCAAATTTGTCCCCAGCCAAATAGCACGCTTAAGCGCACTTTTAATGACTGGTGCGAACATATCGGAATCTTTGTCAAGGCCCGCTTTACTATAGGTTTCTCTTTCAGATTCATCGCGTAAAACATCGAAAATATCATCCACAGTGATCCTACCAAGCAATTGGTTATCCGTATCTACCACAGTAGCCGAGATAAGGTCTCGGTCTTTGAATAGTTGTGTGATCTGGCTTGCCGGCGTTAACGAATCTATCAGTGGCGCCTGAGAGTTCATTGCCTGAGAGACCAGCAATTGATTATTAAGTGACACCAGATCGCTGAGTAACAAACTGCCTTGTACTCGATTATTGCGATCTACCACCACAAGGCTATCAAGATGTTCGGGTAAAAAGCCTACTTTCCGGCGTAGTCTGCAAAGATAACGGTGGACCGACTTCAAGCTTACATCGGCGCGTATAGCAGTAGCGTCAGTGTCCATCAGACCACCTGCGCTATCATCGGGAAAATCCTTAACCAGATTATAACGCTGTAGTCGTTGACTATCCATCGCCTCAACCATAGCGCCGACCACTGATTCTGGAAGGTCATCATCAATGTCGGCCAATTCATCGATCTGAAATGAAGTGAGACAAGCAAGTAGTTGTTTGTCAGGCGTTTGCTGAATCAACCAACGACGAATATCACGATGTATCTCGAGAAGTACTTCACCTTGTTCGATTTGGGGGAGTTCAGACCATATCGACTTCCTAAATTTTCCAGGGAGAGCCTCAATCAAACGCGCAATTTCTGATGGCGATAGTCCTTCAAGTAATGACAATGAAACAAAATCTTCTTCAGACTTAATCTTTTTTGTAATAAGGGTCGCCAACTCATGCAGTTTAGCTTTCATATAATGGGCTCTTTGTTGGTGTATCGATGCCTATCTAATCTATCTCTTTGCTTATTATGACACGAATCCTTATTTAGACGGGGTTAAAAAACAATGTAATATAAAGACCTATGGGTGCCAAATAGAGTATTTTTAATATTATAAATGTTAGGGATGTTTCGATACTAAGGGGCTACAGATCGACGTTCAACATTTGGCGGCTATGCGCCAATAATACCTTTCAAGAAAAACTGAGTTATAGATTGGTTGATTAGTAAAAGATAATCCAATGGCTGTTTAGTAAACATTTAAGACTATCCACTGAATCAAAACCAGTGACCATTTTGGGTCAGCAAGAACCATAGCTTGTTGCATTCCTTACTTTCGCTTTGAGGTATTAGTTGCCCTTAGAAAAATTAGAATTAGTCGCTTAAATGTAGACAAAGAAAATATTGATAATGTCATAATAACCAGTGAATTGAGCAGTTAATTTCAGTAGAAGGTATCATATAAAACGAGCTGTAGTAATCAACTAATTCCGGACAACTTTTTATAAAATCCCTCGTCCTTCTGTTTGGATGTTAATCCGAAATTAGCAGAATGAGGCTGCTGTTGATTAAAATTGCACTTTTTACCATCCAAACTCCTTTACAAAATGTTTTTTGACTTTTTAAAAACTTACATCATATTTAACTATAGAATAACTAATTCAACTTTTATCTGCAGATGACTCCTTTTGTTTAAAACTCAGAACAAAGAATTACAAAGTCTGCAAAATAGCAATTAGTGCTATTCAAGGATATATTCATCTATTGGTGATTTATGAAAGTGATAAGCGATCTATCGCTCACTGGCTTAGTACTCAAAACTCTGCATTAGAAGGTATACCAATAAATTTTGTTAATACAAATGAGGCTTGATTGCTTATTTTGAACTATCTAAACTAAGCTAATAGAAAACCATTAAAAATGGAGTACCCTAACATTGAAAGGGTTATTTAAACATGTGTGACATTCTTTTAGAATTAGATGTAAAATACTTAGCATTAGTTTTGCTATTAATTCTAAGTATTATTTATTACGTAACGGATCTGCAGTTTTATGGCATTCGATCTCAAAACAAGCGATTTAAAAAAACAATTAGTGGATTAGAAGAATTACGGGCATTAGATATTGAACACCAAACGAAGAACAAGTTAGATTAAGGATGCAATAAAAATTTCACCCCCGTATTCCCAACTATTCTGTAATACCTATTTAAATTTGGCAGAAATAAAATCGCCTTTACCTAACATCGCTCTTAATAGTAACTGCATCCCCACAGCAGTGAGAATACTAAATTCTGGCAAACTGGATATATGCGGAATAACCCAATTCCAAGTAAAACAAAGCATAATCGAATTAATGACGATATTAATTAAAAATACAACAAGCACTAAAAATAGGTCAGTCATTTCAACATCCTCAATTTTATAAATCATTTTGTATAACTCTATATTAAGAAATATGAGACGAGGTTTAGTTAATATTGTATTTTTTGCTTAGAAAATTTTACGGGTTAAAGATTATCAACAATTATTACTAACAGAATTGCTTTGCAATAATGAAGGCTGACACATTTTAATGATTAACGTCCCTTAATTATGCTCATTTCTTCAATTTCTAGGGAGATTAGCATGCCATCGAAATCAATAAATAAAACATGTGTCACCGTCAAAACGGACATTAATTCACATTAAAATTTACAATAAAGCAAATATTTCAAATACTTTTTTTCGCAAAACTAAAGAGGATATATTGGTCAAAAAAAACCATAAATGGCTCGTTTTTTCAGTCTAAAAAATCTCTGTGACCAAAGTTTGGTCACAGGATGGTCACAGAGAGCCTTTTTGTTCATTTTAGTCGTTGAGGGGACAGGTCATTGGCAAGTTTTTAATACTACGGCCGGTCGCTCTAAATTTTAAGCGACTGAGTTATCAGAAAAGATGGAGAAATGGCTGAAAGCCTTTAATTTGGTGCGCCCGACAAGAGTCGAACTTGTTACCTAGCCCTTAGGAGGGGCTCGCTCTATCCAAATGAGCTACGGGCGCATTGTGTGTTTTTTGTACTGTAACGACTTGTCCCTCAATTTAACGACCAACCCCTTAGGAAGGGTTCGCTCTATCAAAATGAGCTACAGGTGCTTTGTATGATTATTGTACTATTAACTACCTATCCCCTACTCTTAAGTGAGTGACAAGTTCTTTTGAGGTTTGAAAGCATATCTAAATGAAGGCGCATGATAACTCAATTGGGAATCGGATCAAACTTAAAATGCAGACCAGCGAATGCCAATGCCTGCGTAGGCTTGTTGGTAGGAATAAACAAAATTTTTGTTGATATATTTTGTATAACCTAAATCAGCGTAAGCGGCTAAATTGGATTTAAATAGCGTCGCTATGATCCATTCATAGCTTAACTTTATATCTGTACCATGTCTCTCTTTGGCATCTTCCTCTAGAGGGTTAAGTATCAAATTATCTTGATTTTTAAAGGAAAATTTATAGTAACCTAATGTACCGTAAATATGGTGAAAGTCGTTAATGGCATATTTACCGGTCATTGAAATAAAGCCTTGAACGCCATTATAATAACCCGATGACTTATCTCGATGATTTTGATAATTGTATTTATATTCCCAATGGATGCCTTTTTCTGGTTCATAAATATAACCAATATTAACGTCATACATTTCGAGGATTAATAAATCGTTTGCGATAATACTCGCCTGTAAATCTCTAGAAAGTCTTTCTTCATAGGCTGTTCTAGCATATTCGCCATTAAAGAAAAATCTGCCTTTATCGGATGCTAGATACTCTAACCCTAACTGGTAAACAATTTTATCGTTATCTAGGTTCGTTAATCCTGCGATCTCTAGTTCTGTGTAGACTCGGTAGTACGAGGTATAAGTTAGCGCGACTTCTAATGTTCTATATGGTTTATATTTTAGTTTGGCTTGATAATTTGTTTCATCAAAATCATATCGATCGGCAATTGATTCTCCTGCGAAGGTACCAATGAAACCTGTATATTGACTAACATAAGTTTTATCTAAGGTTTCAAATCCATAAGCAAATTCAAAAGCGAAATCAATATCGTCAAAACCAAAGCCAGAATCAACTCTTATTTCTCCAGATGCATCAAAAGTATCAGCTCTTTCATCAACAACAAATTGGCTCCTATTAACATTAGCGATGAAAAAAAATCTATCATCATAGTTTGAATCGATAAGCATAGACGCCTTCCAGTATTCTTCTTGAATCACCTTTTGAGAATCTGGCAAATGATGCGGATTACTATCAAAGCCATAAACTCTGGTTAAATTGATCGCATTATTTTCTGTCGCATTTAAGTCGCTAAAAAAGAGGAAGGTCAATAAAAAAGATAATTTTAAAATAGCGCGCATTACGATCCTGTTGGTTTATTGTTAATCATCAAGAATTGGTTAGTTTCAAATTCAGGCTGATTCAAGTATCTATTAATTTTAACCTGAGATAATTTACAATGAGGGATGAATTTCACAGTTTGAGCCTAAGCTATTAACCTTCAACTAGTTTATCTAGTTTTTACTAATAATGCTGGATCTAGTCTAGTAGTGTTCCAGTTGAGACGCCAATCTAAATGTGGACCCGTAGCGCGACCTGTTGCGCCAATTTCACCAATTTTGTCTTTTTGGTTGACGATTTCTCCAACTTTAACGTTTAATTGACTTAAATGCAGGTAGGTCGTACTTACGCCAAAGCCGTGGTCAATAATAATCGTCCCACCAGAAAAAAACAAATCTGTTTCAGCCAATGTAACAACACCATTGATTGGAGCAATAACAGGTGTACCAACTTTGTTAGCAATATCTTGTCCGTAATGAGGCCGCTTTTTTTCGCCGTTTAAAATCCTTTGACTGCCATATACACCAGAAATTCTACCTTTTGCAGGTTTTATAAATGATTTATCAAAGTCGAGCCGTTGACTTTTTGTCGCTCTCGCCAACCTAACAAGTTTTGTTTCTTTTCTTATTCTTTGTATTAATTTTTCTGACTTTGGATTAACTTTCGAGTTGGGTAAACCATCGATTCTTTCGACCTTCCATTTTCTTTCTTTAATATTAAAGACAAATGATTCAGGCGGTCTTTGTTTGATTTTACTTGTTAATTTTGCTGTTAGAAGGAGTTCACCTGTTTCATTTCTACCGACACCAAAAACAAATTGACCATCAGGCGCTACTAATAGTTTATTTCCGTTTAACTGTATTTGATAGTTTGATTGTAATCGACCAATAACCAGGCTGCCTTGAGTAATGATTTCTGAGTTGAGTGTAAATGGTCGATTTTGTTCCGTTTCACTATTAGCAAAACTAGACCATATAAATATTGCTACTAAAGTACTATAAAGAACAATTCTTAAGTTAGTTAGCATTGGAACTCTATTTTAGTTTAGAAAATAGAAGCGAGCCATTAGTTCCACCAAACCCAAAGGAATTACATAATGCATGCTCTATTTTCGTTTCTTGTGGGGTATGAGCGACATAATTTAAATCACAACCTTCACTTGGGCTATCTAAGTTAATAGTAGGAGGTGCGATTTGTTCCTGTAAAGCCTTTACCGTGAATATAGCTTCAACGCTACCAGCAGCACCTAAAAGGTGGCCTGTCATTGATTTTGTGGAACTCATTTTTAAATTATATACGTGATCACCAAAAACTGTTTTTGCAGCACTGGTTTCTGCTAAGTCACCGGCTGGTGTTGAAGTACCATGCGCATTAATATAACCAATTTGGTCGGGGTTAATTGAAGCATCATTCATAGCATTTGTCATAGCTAACGCGCCGCCTTTACCATCAGCGGGTGGTGAGGTCATATGATAGGCATCTCCTGACATACCAAAACCTGTCAATTCAGCGTAAATATGCGCGCCTCTTGTTTTGGCGTTTTCTAATGACTCAAGAACCATGACACCTGCACCTTCGCCTAAAACAAAACCATCACGATCTTTATCCCAAGGTCGACTGGCAGTTGTTGGATTATCATTGTTTGTTGAAAGCGCCTTGGCAGATGCAAAACCTGCCATTGTTAGAGGAGTGGTTGTCATTTCACAGCCGCCCGCAACCATAGCGTCTGCGTCACCGTAAGCAATCATTCTAGCCGCGTGACCGATATTATGTAGGCCAGTAGTACAGGCCGTAACAATTGAAATATTAGGTCCTTTTAAACCATACATTATGGATAACTGACCAGCTGCCATATTAATGATTGAGCCAGGTATATAAAACGGCGAAACCCTACGTGGACCTTTGTTTAACAATTTTTTATGGTTTTCTTCAATGGTACTCATGCCACCAATGCCAGCTGCCAAACAAACACCTATCCGATGGGCATTTGAATCATTGATTTCGATTCCAGAATCTTTAATTGCTTGAACCGATGCCGCAACGCCATATTGAACAAATATGTCATATTTTCTAGCATCTTTTTTGGGCATAAACTGCTCAACGTCAAAGTTTTTAACTTTTGCAGCTATATAGGTCGATAATCCAATTTCTTGAAATTCAGAAATAATTTCTACACCACTTTTACCATCAATTACTGACTGCCACGAAGTTGAAACATCATTCCCGACGGGACTAACCATGCCCATTCCTGTCACTACAACGCGATTCTTCATCAATTTAATCTCATTTAGGCTAAAAATAGATACAAAAAAAGCCACATCAGAATATCTAGTAGTAGATATCCAATGTAGCTCTAGTGGCTTATACAAGCCAAATCATCAGTTAAAAAAACAATCAATCGTTTAATTAACCAATATTTTAACTTTGCTTAACTTTGCTTAACTTTGCTTAATATCTAAGCTAAATATCTAACTTTGATATCTAGGCTCAAAATAAAGTCTAAATGTTAAGGCTTTAACTCTTAGTTTTGCTATAGAGCAACGTTTTAAGACTTATGCGTCTTCTACGTTTGATTTGATATAATCAACTGCGGCTGAAACAGTATTGATCTTCTCAGCTTCATCATCAGGGATTTCAGTATCAAATTCTTCTTCTAAAAGCATCACTAACTCAACTGTATCTAAAGAGTCTGCTCCAAGGTCATCAACGAATGAAGCTTCTAAAGTGACTTCGTCTTCTTTAACACCCAATTGTTCAATAACAATTTTTTTTACGCGATCTTCTATAGTGCTCATGTCTGTATTCTTCCTCTAAAATTAAACAGCTTATGCTGAGGCGTGTAGTTTATTGGTTTTCTAAAAAGTTGCAAGTAACTATTAATGCTTATTTCAAGGTCTGACCTCAAATTTTACCAGTAAAGTCAGATAAACACTAATTTTGAGCTTACCCCATGTACATTCCACCATTTACATGGATAGTTTCACCAGTAATATAATTTGCACCATTTGATGCTAAAAAACTCACTGCGGAAGCAATTTCTTCCGGTTGTCCTAAACGATTCAATGGAATGGTTGCGGATAAGGAATCTTTTTGACTATCGTCTAGCACTTTTGTCATGTCTGTATCTATAAAACCAGGTGATACGACATTGACAGTGATCCCTCTCGACCCAACTTCTTTTGCTAATGATTTTGAAAAACCAATAAGACCAGCTTTAGATGCTGAATAGTTAGTTTGTCCGGGGTTTCCAGTTGTGCCAACAACTGAACCGACATTGATAATTTTACCAAATTTTGCCTTCATCATTCCTCTTAAACAAGCTTTAGCGAGTCTAAATATTGAAGTTAAATTAGTTTCGATAATTGAGTCCCACTCGTCATCTTTCATTCTCATTAATAAATTATCTCGGGTAATTCCCGCGTTATTAACTAAAATTTCAGGTGTTTTACCATATTTTTCTTTAATCGCTTTGATTAGAGCTTCTATAGATTCAGCCTGTGAGACATTAACAACCATGCCCTCCCCTTGAATACCTTGCTGAGTAAAGTATTCACTAATATTGCTGGCACCATTTTCAGAGGTCGCTGTACCAACTAGAGTGAAACCATCTTCTCCTAGTTTTTCAGCAATTGCGCGACCAATTCCACGAGATGCACCCGTGACAAGTGCTAAACGATTATCTGACATATTTTATCCTCTTACTGACAAGTTATACCGCTTGATATAATATTTATTTAGTGTGTATTGTTAGTTTCAATTATTGCTACTTCATTTAATAATTAACTTTAATAAAACGATTCAAGTGATTGATTTAATGTATTTAAATCTTGTAAGGATAACGACTTTAACGAACGCTCAATGCGTCTATTTAAACCGCTCAATATTTTACCAGGTCCACATTCAATTAATGTTTCAACACCCTTTCCACCCATTAACTCAATGCTCTTAGACCAATTAACTGGGCAATACAGTTGCCTTACCAAGGCATCCTTAATTTTTTCTTCAGTTGTTTCAATACTAACATCAACATTGTTTATTATTTTAATATCACTTTGCTTCAACGAAATCTTTGATAATTCATGCTCTAATGATTCAGACGCTGATTTCATCAACAAACAATGAGAAGGTACGCTTACAGCCAAAGGTAACGCGCGCTTTGCGCCAGCTTCTTTACAAGCTTCCATTGCGCGCTCTACAGCATCAGCGTTGCCAGCAATAACGGTTTGACCCGGAGAGTTATAATTAACCGGTGAAACAATCTGAGATTCTGCCGACAACTGACAAGCTAATTGAATTTTATCGTTATCTAACCCAATGATGGCCGCCATTTTGCCAACACCTGCAGGCACAGCCTGTTTCATCAGTTGACCACGTTTCTCAACAAGCTTTACAGCGGTTTCAAAATCAAGAATACCGGCACAAACTAACGCGGAGTATTCTCCTAAACTATGACCCGCCATAATGCTTGGTAACGGCCCTTTCGTTTTCCAAAAATTCCATAAGGCAACACTAGCCGTCAACAATGCAGGTTGCGTTTTGTCTGTTTCATTGAGCGATTCTACAGGTCCTTCTTGGCATAACTTCCAAAGATCGTATCCGATGGCACTTGAAGCTTGTTCAAAGGTTTGTTTCACTTCAGCAGTCTCTTCAAAAGAGTTTAGCATTTGTAAAGTCTGGGAGCCTTGTCCCGGAAATATAAAGGCCAAGTTTGATTTTAGATTAGACATTAAAGCTCCAAATGATGGCGTATAAAGTAATTTAAAAAGAGATCTTGCGCACTATATCAAGATTAACTTTGAATACTAGTCAATTTAATACTCGTCAGACCATTAAATATTGCGCCGTATAACCTATCACTGGCCAATCTAAACCTATCTCTAAACACTCTTTAAACTATCTCTAATGCGACTAGGGACTTTCTTGATTGCTTGAGATATAGCTTCTTCAATCGCAAAGAAAGTAGCATTAACGTTCGCTCCTCCGTGACTTTTAACTACCACTCCTCTAAGACCTATGAAACACGCACCATTATACTGCTCTGGATTTATTTCATTTTTAAAGATATTGATTACAGGCTTAGCAAAAATAGCGATCCATTTAGTCCACCAGTTTTTTTGAAAGGCAAGTTTCAACTTTGTAGTCAAGAACTCGCTTAGACCTTCAGACGCTTTTAAAACGCTATTACCAGTAAAACCATCGGTAACAATCACTTGGTAATCACCGGTAAAAATTTGATTGGCTTCTACAAAACCGCAATAATTAAGTCCTTCATGTTCTTCTAAGAGTTTCGCCGTATTTTTGAGCCGCTCAGATCCCTTAATTTCTTCCTCGCCAACATTTAGTAATCCGATCTTAGGATTTTCAATACCGTCAATGCACTTGCATAAAACATCACCCATCAATGCAAATTGAAATAAACGTTTTTCATCACAATCAATATTCGCGCCTAGATCAAGTAAGTAAACCGAGGAATCTTTTAAAGTCGGAATAGCCGATATAATCGCTGGGCGCTCTATTCCCGGTAACATCTTCAAAATGAACCTTGCTACAGCCATCAAAGCACCCGTATTACCAGCACTCACACACGCATGTGAACTTCCATCACGAACAGACTCTAAGGCGAGCCTCATAGATGAGCGTTTTTTCTTTTTAAGCGCGACTAAAGGATTATCAGTCATTAAAACGTCATCTTGCGACTGAATAATACTGATATAAGGATGATTAAGGAGCTTAGATTGAGATAATTCAAACAAAATTTCTTCTTCATTACCAAAAAGCTTAAAATGAATATTGCTATGATCGGTAGCACTAGAATTCAGATCTGAATCACGTGAATTTTTTTGGTGCTTAAGTAGAGATTGGTGTACAGCGGGAATAACAACTGAGGGACCAAAATCGCCCCCCATACAATCTATTGCAATTTTTAAGTCAGCCATTTTATTAAAATGAATGGCAAATAAAAATTAAAATGGTCTTTTAACTATCGATGGCAACTTAATAGATCGACAATTAAACAATCTTACGACCACGGTAATATCCATCTTCGGTCATATTATGACGTAAATGAAGTTCACCTGTTGTTTGGTCTTCAGATAACGATATAGTATGATCAGCTAATGCATCATGTGAACGACGCGTACCGCGACGAGCGCGTGATTTTTTACTTTTTTGAACTGCCATTGGATTGACTCCGTTAAATATAAAAATATAATAAAAATAATAAGATAAAACTTTAAAATCTATTTTTCTAAAAACATCTTAGCTCTTAGTTAATCTATTTTGAAACCTTGTAGAACCTCAAAAGGATTCTTTTTAGTCGACTCTTTTGGTAATTCGCCATAAGAAGTCTTAACATTTGTTTTTTCTATTGCTCTATTAGCGACAATTGGCAAGGACAAAATCAGTTCATCTTCTATCACTGACTTAATATCAACTACACCATCTTCAACTAAAAGTGCTTCAAATTCGTCTTCAATATCGGCAATTTGTTCTTCTTTAATTACCGTACAATAAGTGATTATTGTATCAATCTTGTATTCTATCGGCTCAAAAGTTGTTTGGCATTCTAATTGAAAACTAGCTTCAATGCGCGCTTTTATCAAACTTCGATGCCTATTATCTTGTAAACCGCTGACATCAACCGTTATTTTGCCCTGATTAGAATATAACAAACCATCTAAACGAGTAAGATCACTTATATCCCATGAAAAATGCAATTCACCCTCTTTCAACGCTAACTTTCTAGGTTGAATTAGGTTTGCCTTTTTTCGACTGGATTTCACTTCTTCCAAATTGTCGTCACTGCTATTTTTTGAGCTATCAGTCATAGGCGCGCGATTCTACCCAAAAGCCTTTTAAAACGCAAAACTTATTCTTCGAATAGCCTTCTTTTATTAGGCTATTCCTTTATTCTTCGCCTAATAAGTCATCAATTAACACAACTGGCTCTATTTCTACGCCTTCCAACGCTGTATTCCAGTTGACTCCAACGGCTGTATTGTCCTCAGCCATTCCATGCAGCCATACATCTATAAAGTCATCTATTCTGATGGGGTTGGGCTGATAATCACTCCAATCATCAACACACGCTTTTTTAGCGTCAGCCTCAAGTGACCAAAATGGCATGACCGCTATTTCTTCAGAAAGCGATGATTCACAAATCGCAAAGCCATCTTTAGATTGAAGGTTCCAAACAATTTCTAATTCGTTAGCTTCATTAATAAAACGCTCATAGTTTTCTCTAAAATCGATAGTTGTCATTTAATACCTAAAATTAGCTAAACACTAGTTGCGCATTCTATCAGAAAAAGGGAACATAACCGCCAATAAGTCTTCAACTTTTCATGAGCTATTGTATGAAACATCGACACCATTTACCAGACTCGAAGGAAGAGCAAGCACCAGTTGATAACTGGAAAGTCCTAAAGAATTTATTACCCTATTTATCAGAGTTTAAAGCGCGAGTACTTTTAGCTCTACTATTTTTGGCGTTGGCAAAATTAGCCAATATTGCTCTACCCTTTATCATTAAATCAATCGTTGATCAGTTGGATGATTCAGACTCTAACACTTTAATGAGCGCTGAGTTATGGATGTTAGCACCGGTTGGTTTGGTTTTAGTTTATGGTGCTTTACGCCTTGCCAATGTTTTGTTTGGTGAAATTCGAGATACCTTATTTGGACGAGTCACGGAAAGAGCAATGAGACGCATTGGTTATCGAGTTTTTCAACATTTACATAAACTTGATTTAGATTTTCATTTAAACCGTAAAACAGGTGGGCTTTCCCGGGATATCGAGCGAGGAGTCAGCGGCATTAATTTTTTAATGCGTTTTTTGGTGTTTAATATTGTCCCTACAATATTTGAAATACTTATCGTAATCGGTATATTTTTTACACAGTATGGGTGGAAGTTTGCGGCTGTTACGATAGTTTCAATTCTTTGTTACGTTCTTTTCTCCGTCAAAATGACTGAATGGAGAAATCGATTTTTGCGAGAAGCAAACAAGGCTGACTCCGATAGCAATAGCCAAGCGATTGACAGTTTACTCAATTACGAAACCGTTAAGTATTACACCAACGAATCATTTGAAGCAAATAAGTACGATAAAAATCTAGCCAATTGGGAGCAAGCGCGACGTAAAAATAGACTTTCTTTGTTTGCATTAAATGGCGGGCAAGCTTTGATTATTAGTGCGTCAATGACGGCAATGATGATGCTAGCGACTATCGGCGTACAAAACAATGAAATGAGTATTGGTGATTTTGTTTTAGTGAACGCTTTTATGATGCAATTATTTATCCCGCTTAATTTTCTAGGTTTTGTTTATCGTGAAATTAAAATGTCGTTAATCAACATAGAACAAATGTTTAAATTGTTAGCCATTAAACCTAACATATCTGATTGCAAAGATGCGAGAAGTTTAGAAGTCGTTGATGGAACGATCCGTTTTGAAGACGTTAGTTTTGCGTACAATGATAAACGAAAAATTATTAAAAATTTGAGTCTCTGTATCAACAAAGGAGAAACACTCGCCGTAGTTGGCAAAAGCGGCTCTGGAAAATCAACTCTGGTTAAATTGTTATTCCGATTTTATGATCCTAATCAGGGAAGCATCAAAATAGACCAGCAATCAATTGAGCAAGTCACTCAAGACTCATTAAGAAAAGCCATCGGCATCGTTCCACAAGACACAGTGCTATTCAACACAACTATTAGCGAGAATATACGTTATGGTCGTCCAGAGGCATCTGATGAAGAAGTATTAGAAGCCGCAGAAATGGCACATTTAACGGCTTTTATTAAAGAGCTACCAGATGGCTTACAAACCATGGTTGGTGAGCGAGGGCTTAAATTATCAGGTGGTGAAAAACAACGTGTTGCGATAGCGCGAACCATACTTAAACGACCCGCTATATATGTTTTTGATGAAGCCACTTCGTCTTTAGATACTATCGCGGAAACATCAATACTCAAAGCAATTAATGAAATCTCTTCAAATGCGACTAGCTTAGTCATTGCACACAGGCTTTCCACCGTCGTCAATGCCGATAAAATAATTGTACTCGATAAAGGAACAATCATAGAAAGTGGAAGCCACTCGCAATTGGTAGATAAACAGGGTGCTTACTATGATTTATGGATCAGTCAGCAAAAAAAGCAATCCTGATGAATCAGTTAATTTTGGCTTCAGCGTCTCACTACCGTCAGCAGTTATTAAAACAACTCGGCTACGCGTTTACTTCGATCAAACCGAATCTTGATGAATCACCCAATTATCAAGAAGAACCTGAAAACTTGGTCAAACGTCTTTCTTTGAGTAAAGCCAATGTTATTGCAAAAAAACACCCTTCTGCTTTTGTTATTGGCTCCGATCAAGTCGCAGTATCTAATGGGAAAACGATCGGAAAACCGTTAAATTTCACCTCCGCAAAAGAACAACTCACTAATTTTTCAGGCAATAACATTGAATTTCTTACTGGCGTTTCTGTAATTTGCATTAATAACAATTTATGCGAATATCGTTTATCAAAAGTCGAAGTGAAATTTCGTCAACTGACAGAGTTTGAAATCATTGAATATTTAAATTTAGATCAACCCTTTGATTGTGCAGGTAGTTTTAAAATAGAAAAGAATGGTATTCGTTTATTTGAATCAGTTAAAAGCGATGATCCTAGTAGTTTACAGGGGTTACCTTTAATGACTTTGAATAAAATCTTGAAAAATCTGGTTTTTAATCAAACGTCTAGTTTTTAACTAAACGTCTAGTTTTGAATTAACAAACACTTTAATTTCAAATATCGTTAGATCTAAAGTTTTCAATTGATTTGTTGAGATACTTTCAGTAGCTTTTTGCTTTTAATTATCTATCAATGTTTTGTATGATCCCTTGCATCAGCTCAGGTAACGGTGCTTCAACGGTAACCCTCTCACCTTGTTGAGCTTTTTTGATTAGACCCGAGATTTCATCTACTATTGGCAGCCAAAAACTCAAGGACTGGGCATGTAAAAGAAAGGTAGATAGTTTGTTTTTAGTGATCACATTTTGAAATTGCTCAGTATCACTATACTTTTTATCTGCTAACAAAGGATTCCCGCAATGCCGTGCATGCACTCTAATTTGATGCGTTCTACCGGTGAGAGGTTTTGCTTTAACTAAGGTAAATCCATTAAGTTTTTTTACAACTTCAAAACGTGTTTCCGAGGGTTTGCCTGTTTGATCAACCACCACAATACGATCTCCCGAAGGAAGCTCTTTTCTTAATAAAGGCGCTGAAACTAATTTATTTTTAGGAGACCAGGCACCACAAACTAATGCGACGTACTCTTTATTCATTTTTCTATGCCTAAGTTGATTTTGAAAATAAACCAAATAGGAACGCTTTTTAGCGATTAACAGACAGCCTGAAGTATCTTTATCTATACGATGAACCAACTCCAAAAACTTCTCTTTCGGCCTTAATGAACGCAGGGCTTCAATGACACCAAAGGATTGACCACTACCACCATGAACCGCTATTCCAGAGGGCTTATTTAGGACTAAATACTGATTGGTTTCAACTATAATACTAGATTCTAATGACTTAACTTGGTTTAAGTTAGCAATGTTAGGTAGTTCATTAATTGAGACACTTTCTGACACACGAATTGGCGGAATTCTTAAAATATCACCTGTTTGTAGCTTATAAACAGCCTTAACCCGTCCTTTATTTACGCGTAATTCACCTTTACGTAAAATACGATAAATACGACTTTTAGGGACTCCTTTTAAATGCGTGAAAAGAAAGTTATCAATACGTTGATCGTGATATTCAGCGTCAATTGTCCAAAGCTGAACTTTATCAAAGGAACTCACAAATATTTGACTCAATATAATGCTAGAAATTGTTGCGGATTATCCGCGAAATTAGAAATGAAAGCTATTTTATTCTTTTTTGAAATGCTCCGTTAAAGAGGCGTTAACCCATCGATTAAGCCAAGTTTCTATACTTGATCCTTCTCTCTTAGCTTTTCTCATCACGTTATCTAGAATACTATTAGACAAATGAAGGGTATATTTCCCAACTAAAGACGTTGCACCCTCTTCGCCCGATTCTTGATTGATAGTCAAGTAATCATCTACACACTTGATAAAGTTTTGCTGAAGCTCATTTGCTGTATTACCATCAAATTCTAACAGATCTGGCGCATTAACTACCTCACCAACCAGCCGTTCTTCACGGTCATCATAATCAATTTTTCCGATAAACCCTTTGTGCAACAACATTTATACCCGCCTCTCATTAAATCACTCTTTTAAATATAGCAGTATAAAATTAGAGGTGTGATATATATTATAGAGATACCGCTTTATTAAATTGATGCCGCTAACTCTGCACCTTGCTTAATCGCTCTTTTAGCATCAAGTTCGCTCGCAACATCTGCTCCACCAATTAGATGTACTTTCGTGGAAGTTAATTTAAGATCTTGATATAAAGACTTATTTGGTAACTGCCCTGAACAAAGAACAACATTATCAACCGGTAAGCAAGACTCTTCTTCTCCGATTCTAATATGTAAACCTTGATCATCAATTTTTAAGTATTCTACTCTATTTAACATTTTGACTTTCTTGTGTTTTAACGCTAAACGATGGGTCCAACCTGATGTTTTCCCTAATCCAGCACCCACTTTTCCGTGTTTTCGCTGTAATAAATAAACATCTCTTGGTGACTCTTCAAAAATTGCCTTATCTTTCAAACCGCCACGATGTTCATAACTAGGATCAACCGCCCACTCATTATTCCAAGCTTCAGGTCTAGTGGTTAATGACTCACCTTCATGGGTTAAATATTCAGCAACATCAAAACCGATACCGCCAGCGCCAATGATTGCTACTGATTTACCAACAGGCTCTTTTTCTCTTAAAACTTGCAAATAAGATAATACTTTGGGGTGGTCAATCCCTTCTAATTCGGGAACTCTAGGGGTAATACCAGTAGCGACTATCACTTGAGCAAAACCCGCATCTTTTAGAAAATCAGCATTAACATGAGTGCTCAAAGCGACCTCAACATTTTTATCTCTAAGCATTATCTTGAAATAACGAAGCATTTCATGAAATTCTTCTTTCCCAGGTATTTTCTTAGCGACATTTAACTGTCCTCCGACTTCATCTGCTGAGTCAAATAACGTGACATTGTGGCCAATTTCAGCCGCAGTAATTGCAAATGAAATGCCCGCAGGCCCAGCACCAACAACTGCCAACTTTTGCGGTGTTTGTGTTTTTGTATAGTTAAGTTCTGTTTCAAAACAAGCTCTCGGATTGACTAAGCAACTCACCACTTGATTTTTGAATGCATGATCTAAACAGGCTTGGTTACATGCGATACAAGTATTGATTGTCTCAGCTTTGCCGGATTCTGCTTTATTCATAAATTCAGAGTCAGCAAGAAATGGTCTTGCCATCGATATCATATCAGCGTCACCATTCGCTAACACGCCTTCGGCGACATCAGGCGCATTGATGCGATTGGTTGTTATCAGTGGAATTGACAAATGAGGCTTCATTTTCTTTGTCACCCAAGTGAAATTGGCTCGAGGAACCGAAGTGACAATGGTTGGGATACGTGCTTCATGCCAACCTATGCCCGTATTGATTATGGACGCACCTGCTTTTTCAATTTCTTTGCCTAGTTCAACCACTTCATCCCAGCTACTACCATTTTCTACTAAATCCAGCATGGATAATCGATAGATAATAATAAAATTTTCATCAGTTGCATCTCGGACCGCTTTAACTATTTCTATTGGTAATTTGATCCTGTTTTTAAACTCCCCGCCCCAATCATCGGTTCTTTTATTAGTTTTAGAAACAATAAACTGATTAATCAAGTAACCCTCAGAACCCATCACCTCAACACCATCATAACCAGCTTTTTTAGCCAATTTTGCACAGTTAGCGAAATCTTTTATAGTTTTGTTAATTCCACGAATACTTAATGCTTTTGGCTTAAAAGGTGTAATTGGTGATTTAATCGCAGATGCAGAAACAGAAAATGGATGATAGGCATATCGACCAGTATGCAATATCTGCATGGCAATTTTCCCACCAGCGCTATGAACCGCATCAGTGACTATTTTGTGTTTTTTCACTTGCCAAGGAAAACTCAATTGACATCCAAATGGTGATACTCGCCCCGCAAAGTTTGGCGCTATTCCGCCAGTAACAATTAAACCAACGCCTCCTTCGGCTCTCTCTTTAAAATATTGCGCTAATCTTTTGAAACCGCCCTTTTTTTCTTCTAAACCGGTATGCATAGAGCCCATAATGACACGGTTTTTAATCGTATGATTATGAACCACTAAAGGCTCAAACAACTTTGGGTAATGTGGATTAGCTTGGCTCATGTTATATTCTCGTTAACAATTAAATACATAAAATATTGAATAATGACTAATAGTCATTTATAACAGATATGAGCATTTGACGATAGCGTCATTGAGTATTTACTAAGAACTCTCAATTGAATTAATGAGTTTATTTAATTTATACAGCTGAAAGATTTACTAACACTTTATCTAGCACATTTATATTGTTTAATATCAGTTAGTTACCATCACTATTTCAAACCTTTCTAAATAACTAAGTATTATTATTAACACTTTTTCTAACTAATGGTTTAATCTATAATTAAGTTCGAAATATTTCATCAAATTTATAAACGCCTGATTAAGGATTAAAATGACAAAACTATTCAAAAGTATGTGGTTCGGCTTAGATTTAACTCGAAAAATATTTCTCAATGTACTATTTTTTGGCTTTTTAGTTTTCCTAGTGATCGCCATATCAAACTCTGATGGAAAGCCCACCGTTGAAAAAGGTATTGCTTTAGTATTAGCTCCAAACGGTAATATAGTAGAACAGTTAACCTATCAAGATCCGGTTGACAAAGCGATGCAAGAAGCAACAGGAAATGAAAACGCTCCGGAAACGTTACTTTACGATTTAATATTTGCTCTCGATCAAGCTAAAGATGATGATCGAATAACGAGTCTAGTTATTTCTACCAACTATCTTTGGGGAATTGGCATGACTAAAATGCAAGACTTAGCCGTCGCTATTGAAGATTTCAAAACAAGCGGTAAGCCCGTCATAGCTTACAGTGATTATTTCTCTCAAGGTCAATATTTCCTAGCTTCACAAGCTGATGAAGTTGTCATGAACCCACAAGGAGGCATCTTTTTAACAGGTTTTTCCAGAATTGGCACTTATTATAAAGGTATGTTAGATAAATTAGGTGTCAATGTTCATGTTTTTAAAGTGGGTGAATTCAAATCTGCTGTTGAACCTTTTTTACGTAATAATATGTCTGATGCTGCTAAAGAAGCCAATTTACTTTGGATGGGCGACCTTTGGGGAGATTTTAAAATTGACTTAGCTAAAAATCGCGGATTAACCCCAAATGATTTAGATAGCTATATAGAAAACTACAAAGAATCATTAGTCGAACATAAAGGTAATTCAGCAAAAATGGCATTAGATGCAGGTTTGGTTGATCGTTTGGCGACCCGCATTCAATTCAGAAATGAAATGATTGCAAAAACAGGATTAGATAATAAAACCAAGTCTTTTAAACACATCACTCATTCAAAATACATAAAAGCTATCCGTTCGCCGATGGCATTTCCATCCAATAAAACCACACCTAAAGTCGCAGTTATAACGACGAAAGGTACAATTGTAGATGGCGAAGCTAAAGAAGGAACCATTGGAGGTGACACAATTGCAAGGCAAATCAGAAAAACACGCTTAAATAAAAATGTAAAAGCGATTGTATTGAGAGTCGACAGTGGCGGAGGTAGTGCATTTGCTTCAGAAGTTATTCGTCAAGAACTTGTACAAGCACAAGCCGATGGCATTAAAGTAATCGCATCAATGGGTGATGTTGCCGCATCGGGTGGTTATTGGATTAGTGCTAGCTCTGATGAAATTTGGGCAATGCCAACCACCATCACAGGATCGATTGGTATTTTTGGAATGATTCCTACTTTTGAAAAGCCTTTAAATGACTTTGGGATCTATCGTGATGGCGTAGGAACAACTAAATACGCAAATCCCGTTGATGTTGGTATGCCCCTTTCTGATGACGTAGCAACAATGATTCAAACGGGTATTGACTCAGGCTATCAAAAATTTATTGGGCTTGTTGCAAACTCAAGAAACATGTCTCTTGAAGAAGTAGACAATATTGCTCAAGGTCGAGTTTGGTCAGGTAAGCGAGCAAAAGACTTAGGTTTAGTGGATGAACTTGGTAGCCTTAATGATGCTATAAAATCAGCCGCAAAATTAGCCGGCTTAGAAAATTACGATGTTCTCAACGTTAAACGTAAATTGACAGAAAATGAATTATTTTTAAAAGAGCTATTTAGTCAATCTAAAGTTGAATCATTAATGCAGGAAAGACAACAAGCTAGAGTGAAACCTAGCATTCAATCTAAATTATATAGTCAATTTAAAGGGTTAGTTTCTTTTGCAAATTGGAACGATCCAAATAACGCTTATGCGAACTGCTTTTGTGAAATACAGTAATTCATTTAAATAGATTCAAGTAATATAACCGCTGAAAAGCGGTTTTTTTATGTGTAAAATTTGACTAATCGCTTCTGACACCGCTATCATAAAATTATTGTAAAAAATTGACTTGGATTCTAATTGAAAAGAATTACCATTAACGACGTTGCTAAACACGCTGGCGTATCAAAAAAAACGATATCGAGAGTATTAAACGAAGAGCAAAATGTCAGCTCTGATACTCGAAAGAAAGTAGAAAAGTCCTTCACAGAGCTGGGGTATAGACCTAATCCACAGGCTCGAGGTCTTGCCAGCAGTCAGTCTTTCTTAATTGGTTTGGTTTATCCAAGCCAAAGTAATAGTTATGTATCAAACATACAAAAAGGTGCACTCGAACGCTGTAGAGCTGAAGGTTTTCACCTTGTTATTTATCCAGAAGATCACGAAAATGAAAACCTAATCAACCAGTTTGAGTCAAATCTAGATAGCGCTAATTTAGATGGGATTATTTTGACACCGCCGTTTTCGGATATGAGTGAATTGCTCAACCTACTTAAAAGCAAAGAGATCCCAACGGTTAAAATCGGTGCGTTATCTTCGATTGATCAAATTCCAAGTGTCGTCAGTAATGATGCAGAAGCGTCATATGAAATGTGTCGTTATTTGATTTCCATAGGCCATCATAAAATAGCCTTTATTAAAGGGCATATTGACCACGGCGTATCGGAACAACGATTATTAGGTTATAAAAAGGCTCTTAAAGAAGCCGGAATAGAGATTCTCGAACACTATATTCAACAGGGCAATTTTAGTTTTGAGTCCGGAGAATACTCTGCAAGACGCTTGTTATCACTTGAAACTCCTCCAACTGCCATATTTGCATCAAATGATTATATGGCTGCCGGTATTGTTAAAGTGGCGAATCAAAAAGGCATTTCAATTCCACATGATTTAACCGTGACAGGATTTGATAATGCACCAGCATCTCGTTATATTTGGCCTTCTCTGACGACTATAAAACAGCCAATAACTGAAATGGCTATCGAAGCGACACGCATGTTAATTAGAATCATTCGTAAAAAACCACTAGAACATCATAATATCGTTATCAAAGACGAATTGATTGTTCGTGAATCAAGCGCTCCCGCAAAATTCAAATAGATTCGATTATTTTCATGTCCGTTTTGTGACAATTTTTAGCATTTTATTGACACCGGTGTCATCATGTGGGTTAATAGCAATATAAACATTCCATAATTAACTTGTTAAACTTATGATTCAAAATACGCTAAAAGTAATTACTCAACGAATAATTGACCGCAGTAAAGATTCAAGAAAACACTATTTGGACAAAGTGATATCAGCAGAATCAAAAGAGCGTAAACGTTCTCAATTAAGTTGTGGAAACTTAGCTCATGGGATGGCCACTTGCAATTCGTCAGATAAAACCATTGTATCGGATCAAAAAGCTGCTAACCTCGGAATTGTTACGGCATACAATGATATGCTATCCGCGCACCAACCTTACAAAAACTATCCAGATTTAATAAAATCAACGGCCTCTCGATTTGGTGTTACTGCACAAATTGCCGGCGGCGTACCTGCAATGTGTGACGGCGTGACACAAGGGCAACCCGGTATGGAATTATCTTTGTTTAGTCGTGATTTAATTGCAATGTCCACAGCTATTTCCTTATCTCATGATATGTTTGATGGTGTCATTTGTTTAGGTGTTTGTGACAAAATTGTTCCCGGATTATTAATCGGCGCATTAAGTTTTGGTCATTTACCGACGATATTTTTACCTGCAGGACCAATGACAACCGGTCAAAGCAATGATGACAAAGCTAAAGTTCGGCAAGCCTATGCTGAGGGTAAAGTAGGAAAAAGTGAATTATTAGCCTCGGAAAGCGCTTCTTATCATGGTGCTGGAACATGTACTTTTTATGGTACGGCGAACAGTAATCAGATGCTTATGGAAATCATGGGATTACATATTCCAGGAAGTTCGTTTATCCCGCCAAATACTGGTTTAAGAGATTCTTTAACTCAATTTGGTGTAGAAACCTTGATTAAAAACATTGATCAAAAACCGACACCCCTCTACAAAATAATCACCGAAAAAACCTTAGTTAACGGTCTAATAGGACTTCTTGCTACTGGTGGCTCAACTAATCATGCGATACATATTGTCGCGATAGCAAAAGCTGCTGGAATTATTATCGATTGGCAAGATATGTCCGACTTATCCAAAATAACACCGCTATTAACTAGAATATATCCAAATGGGAAAGCTGATATCAACCATTTTCAAGCGAGTGGCGGTATGCCTCTATTGATGAGAGAGCTTTCAAACGCCAGTTTGTTGCATCAAGATGTAGAAACTGTGATGGGTACCGGTTTAAGCGAATATTTTAAGGAACCTAAGTTAAAAATAAATCAATCAGCTGAAATTTATAGGCAAAAATCTACAACCGTAGAGTCGGATCTCGTTGTTCAATGGCAAGACTCGAATACAGAAAGTTTAGATGAAACAGTCATTAGGCCTGCTAGTAATCCATTCAATTCTCAAGGAGGATTAAAGCTATTAACTGGAAATCTCGGTCGTTCGGTAATAAAAACATCGGCTGTAGCGGACGACAGCTTAGTTATCGAAGCTGAAGCTGTCGTATTTGATGACCAAAATGATTTAGTCACAGCATTTGAAAATAAACAACTCAACAAAGATTTTATTGCCGTTATACGTTTTCAAGGACCTAAGTCAAATGGTATGCCAGAACTGCATAAATTGACACCTCTTCTTTCTTCACTACAGTCTTCTGGTTTTGCAGTTGCAATGGTAACTGATGGGCGAATGTCAGGAGCTTCTGGTAAAGTACCTGCAGCAATACATTTAGTACCAGAAGCATTAGAGGGAGGTAATATTGCTCGAATACAAGATGGCGACATTATTCGTTTAGATGCAGTCAGTGGCGAATTAAGATTATTGGTTAGCGACGAAGAACTTAATAAAAGAGAACCCGCAGTAAAAACTAATTATTCGGATCAATCAGGATTAGGAAGAGAAATATTTAATCAATTTAGAAATGTTGTATCTTCAGCAGAACAAGGAGCGTCTTGTTTTGAATAAACAAACAACTCAGGTCATAAACAAAGCATTTGATTTAATACTTTTTGGTGGGACAGGCGATCTGTCTTTGCGCAAACTTTTACCATCAATGTTTAGAGCTTTTATTGATGGCGAAATCCCTGACGGTTCACGGATTTTTGTTTGTACTAGAAAACAAAAAGAGTTTGATGAAATCCTTTCTGTGATCAAGATAGCATTTAAAAATTATATGTTAGAAGGAGAATTTAACGATACACAATTTGATCAATTTGGAAAGGTAATTCATCCAGTCATTATAGACGTAACGGATTATCAGAAAGGTTGGGAAAAACTTAAAACTCAATTTAAACAACGTAAACTAAATCCAAGAATATTTTATCTTGCGATCATTCCCAACATATATGGTGACTGTTGCCAAAATATTAGTAAATCGGGACTGATAACTGATAACACTAGAGTGATCGTTGAAAAACCAATTGGCTACGATCAAGATTCAGCAGAACAAATAAATCAAACGATTGCTCAATACTTTTCTGAGCCGCAAATTTACAGAATAGATCATTATTTAGGCAAAGAAACCGTACAAAACCTTTTGGCATTAAGGTTTGGAAATTCATTATTCGAAAATTTATGGGATGCTAAATCAATTGATCACATCCAAATCAGTATAAATGAACAAGTTGGTCTTGAAGGACGCGCTGGTTTTTACGACGGTGCCGGAGCAATGCGAGATATGGTACAAAACCATCTATTGCAGTTGCTTAGCTTAATAGCAATGGAGTCTCCAAATAAGATGACGGCCGACAATATTCGTGCAGAAAAAATAAAAGTAATACAAGCGTTACGTCCTATTGTAGAAGATGATGTAAAAAATCATACCGTCAGTGGTCAATATGTTGCCGGTAACGTCAATAACAAACTTGAATCTGGGTATTTAGAAGAATTAGCGGCCAGTAGTAACAAGACCACAAGTAAAACTGAAACATTTGTTGCGATTAGAGCTTTTATAGATAACTGGCGTTGGTCAAAAGTTCCTTTTTATCTACGCACTGGAAAAAGATTGGCAAGACGAAGTGCAGAAATCACTATTCAATTTAAAAACGTTTCGCATAATGCCTTTGGCATTGAAGCCGGTAATCTTTCACCTAATCGCTTAGTAATTCAACTACAGCCTGAAGAACGCATTCAACTGCATTTAATGGCAAAAGACATGACTCAACTGAAAACAGTTTTAAAGCCGGTCAAACTCGATTTAAATTTTACCGAATCGTCCAATGGTTTCAAAAGTTTTGGTTATAAACGCTTATTACTTGATGCTATTGCAGGTAATGCGACTTTATTTATACATCGCGATGAAGGCTCTGCGGCATGGCAGTGGATCGACCCAATTTTAAAATATTGGAAAGATGAAGATGTATCACCCCATTTATATCGAGCAGGCAGTTGGGGACCTGAAGATGCTAATAAATTGATCACAAATGATCAACGAGAATGGCAAAATTAATCCAAAACATTTACTCAAAAATTAGAGATACTATTTAAAAATTATGATTCATACCAATTTAAGAATTAATAAGTTTAATAATCGAGAAGAGCTTTTTAAAGCCATTGCTAATAAAACCCAACATGATTTGGCGGAAGCAGTGATTACAAAAGGTGGAGCAAGTTTTATTGTGCCTGGAGGGACAACACCAGCGCCCGCATTCGATTTGCTATCAAAAGCTGAATTAGAATGGGAAAAAATAACCATTGCCCAGTCTGATGAGCGTTGGTTAGATGCAAGTCATGCACAGAGTAATGAACGTTTAACTAGAGAAAATTTGCTAATAAATAATGCAAAAATTGCTAAATACATATCCATGAAAAATGACGCAAATACTACTGAACAAGGCGAACTTGATTGCAACAAGACTTATGCTTCGATTCCAAATCCATTTACGATATGTATGCTAGGCATGGGATTAGATGGTCATATTGCTTCGCTATTTCCTGACTCTAAAAATATTGACAACGCACTTTCTCTCGAAAATAAAGATCTCTGTATAGCAATTGACGCAACTGGCTGCCCTGTCGCTGGCGACTATCCAAAAAGAATGAGTCTAACGCTTTCTGCCATTTTACATAGTGAAACAATTCTATTATTGATAACGGGCAAAGAAAAACTTAGCATCATTGAAAATTTGTTAGAAGAACAAAGACAAACAGAGATACCCGTTAGCCGTATTCTAAATCAATCATCTACAGCCGTTGAAGTATTCTGGTGTAACTAATATAGAATTCCAAATATTCTATTTACATTATCTATTTTAAAAAAGAGACACAGTGTGACTTATACAAGCAAAGAAATTATACAACAGTCAAAAGTTATTCCAGTTGTTGTGATAGATAACTTAGAAGATGCTATTCCTCTTGCGAACGCCTTGATCCATGGCGGCTTAAATGTGCTTGAAATCACTTTGCGAACCTCCGTTGCTATCGAAGCAATAAAGCAAATAAAAAAATCAGTAGCAAATGCTATCGTTGGTACCGGCACGGTCATTAATATCGAAACACTTAACGCATCAATAGAAGCAAAAGCGGACTTTATGGTCAGCCCAGGCACTACAGATGAATTATTAAATGCTGTTTCAAAACAGTCAATCCCTTTATTGCCTGGTGTAAATACACCGAGTGAAGTAATGAAATTAATGAGTTTGGGTTTTAAAGAGATGAAATTTTTTCCAGCGGAGTCAGCTGGCGGAATCAACATGCTTAAGTCTATTGGAGGCCCACTACCTCAAGTTACTTTTTGTCCAACTGGTGGGATTAACCTCAACAATGCAAAAAATTACTTAGCGCTAGATAATGTCGCCTGCGTTGGTGGTACATGGATGTTAGATAATAAATTAATTGCTTTAAAAAATTGGGATGAAATTACACGATTAGCGAAGCAAGCAAGCGAATTATAGAATTTTATCAATTACTAAATTTTAATTTACGTTGGAGCATAAAATGATCAAAGTAGCAATTAACGGTTACGGTAGAATTGGAAGAAATATCCTTAGAGCATTGTACGAAGGCGATTATCATGATCAAATTCAAATCGTTGCCATAAATGATTTAGGCGACGCCAAAAACAATACGCACTTAACTAAATACGACACCGTTCATGGCAGATTTTCTGCAGACGTTCAATTGCTTGATAACAAACTTATTGTAAATGGCGATGTGATCCAGATATTTAGTGACCGAGATCCGGAAAATTTACCATGGAATGAACTCGATATCGATATTGTTTACGAATGTACCGGTTTTTTCACTAAGCGTGAACTCGCTAACAAACACATAAAAGCAGGCGCAAGAAAAGTTATCATTTCCGCACCAGGCACTGACGTTGATGCAACCATCGTTTATGGTGTTAACGATGATCAACTCACGAGTGATTGTCAAATTATCTCTAACGCCTCTTGCACTACAAATTGCTTAGCTCCCATCGCAAAAATCTTAAATGATAATATTGGCATTGAGTCGGGGTTAATGACAACAATTCATGCTTTTACTAACGATCAAAAGTTAATAGATTCAGCTCACAGTGATATTTATCGAGCTCGGGCGGCAACACATTCGATGATTCCAACTAAAACTGGAGCAGCTAAAGCGGTGGGAATAGTATTGCCTGAACTTGATGGAAAGCTTGACGGGATGGCTGTACGCGTACCAACCATTAATGTTTCAGTAGTTGATTTAACTTTTATTGCTTCACGTGATACTAACGTAGAAGAAGTAAACAAATTAATTGAGAACGCAGCAAAGAATAACATGAAAGGTGTACTTTCATATGTTGATGAACCTCTGGTTTCGATCGACTTTAATCATGATCCAGCCTCCTCTAGTTTTGATTCTTCTCAAACAAAAGTGAATGGACGTATGGTAAAAGTAATGTCATGGTACGATAATGAATGGGGGTTTTCTAATCGCATGTTAGATACAAGCTTAGCGTTAATCGCTGCGGAAAATAAATCTTACAATGACATTCAATTGCAAAAAGCGGTTTAATAATTTGCAAACAAACAATAATAACCTTATAGAAATATAATATGACCTCTCGTGAAGAACTTGAAAGCTGGAAAGCGCTAAAAAATCACGCTAAAAAAATGAAAACACAATTCATACGTGATTTTTTTGATAAAGAAAGTGAACGTTTTACAAAATTCTCGATTGAACTAAACCGCTTTCTGTTTGATTATTCAAAAAATTTAATGACTGATGAAACACTTAATTTACTCCATGGTCTAGCCAAAGAAACAAAAATTGAAGAATGGCGAGACGCAATGTTTCGAGGAGATAAGATTAACAAAACAGAAAATAGGGCTGTTTTACATACCGCTTTAAGAAACCGAAGTAAAACTAAGATTAAAGTCGATGGAATAAACGTTACCGAACAAGTAGAAGCAGAACTTCATCTGATGAAAAAATTTGTTAATAAAATACGACGAGGTAATCTTTTAGGCTTTACTGGCAAACCAATTAAAGATGTGGTCAACATTGGTGTTGGTGGATCTAACTTAGGGCCACAGTTAGTAACTGAAGCCCTTAAAAATGTCAGTGATAAAAATATTAGAACTCATTATGTTTCCAATGTTGATGGTACTCAAATTGCGGAAATCCTAAGACCTCTTAATCCTGAAACAGTTTTATTTATTGTTTCTTCAAAATCATTTTCAACAATAGAAACAATGACCAATGCAAAAACAGCAATGCGCTGGTTAGTATCAGCAGCTTTTGACGATCAAGTCGTTAAAAATCAATTTGTTGCGGTCACAGCTATTCCCGAAAAAGCCATTGAAGCGGGGTATAGCGAAGACAGAATTTTTAAAATGTGGGATTGGGTCGGCGGGCGTTTTTCTCTTTGGTCAGCCATTGGTTTGCCAATCGCTCTAGATTTAGGATTTGAAAAATTTATAGAACTTTTGGAAGGTGCACATGAAATGGACCAACATTTTCAAAATGCACCGTTAGAAGAAAATGCACCAGTATTGATGGCATTAATATCTGTTTGGAATACCACTTTTCTAGGTTGCCAATCACAAGCTATTTTACCTTACGATCAAACATTGCATATGCTCGCTTCCTATTTACAACAAGCTGAAATGGAAAGCAATGGTAAGTCTGTTACTTGGCATGGTGAAGAGGTTCATTACCCAACAGTACCCGCAATTTGGGGTGGTCTAGGTATTAACGGTCAACATGCTTTCTATCAATATTTGCATCAAAGTAAAAATATCATTCCTGCAGATTTTATTGGCAGTGCTGTCAATGCAACATCGGTTAAAGGACACCACACGCCGCTAATGGCTAATTTTTTTGCTCAATCTCAAGCTTTAATGACCGGCGTTGACGAAAAACAAGTTCGTAGCGATTTAAAAGCAAAAGGTAGACAAGCTGATTTTATCGACCGCTTAGCTCCACATAAAGTTCATGAAGGCAATAGACCAACAAACACCATATTGTTAAAGAAATTGGATACATGGACGCTTGGATCTTTGATTGCAATGTATGAACATAAAATATTTGTTCAAGGTATTTTGCTTCAGATCTGTTCGTTTGATCAATGGGGTGTTGAACTTGGAAAAGGTTTAGCGGTAAAGATACAAAAAGAACTCGTAGAAGATTCCAATACAGAGCATCACGACTCCTCCACCCAAAACCTAATCGATTATTATCAGCGGAACCGTTAGGTTTAATTGTGAAGATCGTCATATTACCTGTCACTCTATCAATTAATTTGCGGTTCTTGTGTTATTTCTAATCCATATACTATAAAATCTTGAACCATTTTTTGTAGTCTCATTGGAGTTCTTTATGTTTGCGGGATTAGATTTTGGTACATCCAATTCAGCTTTAGGCATTTATATAGAAAACCAAGTCAAGTTACTTTCTTTATACCAAGATGAAAAGTACCTACCTTCAACACTTTATACCTTTGATAGAAGTTTAATTTGTGATTATATTTATCAAAATTTATCGCTACAACAAAAAGAACCATTTAAACAATCCCATTTAAAGCAGTTGCAATCTGCTCAGTCATTCAAAAGGTATGAGGGATTTAATAATACAGACATTTGTAATTTTTTTGGCAAGCAAGCCATAGAAAACTATATTGAAAACCCTGAAGAAGGTGTTTTTATTAAATCACCTAAATCATTTTTAGGTTCAATAGGCTTAACCTCAACACAAATTAATTTTTTTGAAGATTTAGTTTGTTCTATGCTGCTCAATATAAAAACAATTGCAGAAAAACAGACACAACAATCCATTAGTAAAGTAGTTATAGGTCGGCCTGTTAACTTTCAAGGCGTTAATAGCGAAAAGAGTAATCAACAAGCAATAGAAATAATAACTAAAGCAGCAAAGGTCTGTGGCTATAAAGAGATTGAATTTTTATACGAGCCACTAGCAGCAGGCGTCGATTTTGAAACGAGTCTAAAAAAAGACCAAATTGTATTAGTAGTCGATATAGGCGGCGGAACAACGGATTGCTCAATGGTAAAAATGGGGCCTTCACATGTGAAAAAAGATGACCGAAAACAGGATTTTTTAGCTCATACAGGACAAAGAATAGGCGGAAATGATTTAGATATTTTGTTAGCCTATCATACATTAATGCCTTTATTTGGAAGAGGAAGTCAATTAAAGAGAAAAGATATTTCTATGCCCGATGCGATTTTTTGGTACGCCGTTTCGATCAACAATGTTGGAGACCAGGCTAAATTTTCAAGTCCTCCTTTTGCTAGGGAATTAAAAGCAAAATTAATGGATGCAAAACAACCTGAATTATTTAAGCGTCTAATATATTTGCAGTCATCAAAACAAAACCATCGTTTAGTCAGAAGTGCGGAACTTGCAAAAATAGCTTTAAGTAATTCCGCGACTAAAAAGATAAACTTAGATTATATTGAAACTGAACTTTCAAAAGATATTGATCAAAGTAGTTTTGAATTAGCGGTTAAAAGACCTCTGGAGGCTATCAAAAAATCAATTCAAGAAGCTATCAACTTAGCTCAAACAACCCCTGATTTAGTCTATATAACGGGAGGGACAGCAAAGTCACCTACGGTAAGAAAAGCCATTGAGGAAATTATTCCTAACGTTACTATTTTAGATGGTGATTATTACGGTAGTGTGGCCGCAGGACTGACTAAATGGGCA
This sequence comes from Polaribacter sp., assembly GCA_047633355.1. GTDB lineage: Bacteria > Pseudomonadota > Gammaproteobacteria > Enterobacterales > Kangiellaceae. The sequence goes on along the minus strand of JBLIBL010000016.1, from coordinate 16,142 downwards.
AAGAAAATTTGGAGCTAGTTCTTTTTAACTTCATAAGCGTATTTTATATTTTGTGAACATAATCGAATCACGCAACAGACTAATTAGTTCGCTCTGATACAGATTATTACACTTTGACCTTTATTGTTGTTTTTAGGAAGTAGGAGACTAACCAAGGATTATCATCAAAGTAATGACTCTGACTTGCTAAAGGTTCGATAAATGTTTAAATTCAATCACCTCTAACAAAATCCTCAGTTCGATAGGCCAAAATGATGAAACTAACCCTTAACCAAACCAGAGTAATAGGCTGCCTAATTGAAAAATCTCTAACCACACCAGATCAATATCCGCTTTCTCTAAACGCCTTAACTAATGCCAGCAATCAAAAAAGTAATCGAGAACCGGTATTGGCGTTGTGTGAAAATGAAGTCCAAAACACAATTGATGAGCTAAGAGAAATGTTAACTAGGATAAGTGTTTAGAAAGATCGATTCGTAATTACAAGGTAATCAACTTCCGCAGAACAAAATAAATCAAGCGGTTAAAAGATACACCTATGAACAACTCAATTGACAGAGATTAATAATTTGATAAAAAACATGGAATGGTACTAATATGACTCGCATTATTTGTTTTATACCGTCGATAACAGAAACTCTAATTGATTGTGACTTAGAAGTTGTTGGTCGCACTCGATTTTGTATTCACCCTATAAAAAAAATTATCGAAATTCCAACCGTCGGAGGTACTAAAGATGTTAAGTGGGATAAGGTAAAGGCCTTATCACCAGACCTAATCATTTTGGATAAAGAAGAAAATACGCTTGAAATGGCAGAAGCATGTCCGTTTCCTTTTTTCGTTTTGCATATCACTGGAGTTGACAATATTGCTGTCGAATTGCAAAGGCTCGCTCAACATCTAAATAATAAAAAACTCTCAGATATCGCTGATCGATGGAGAAAACTGTCATTTTTAACGCCAAAGAGTATAGCATCTATTGATAAAATACCGGGCGTCATTAAATATCTAAACGAAAAACAGACTCATACAATCACGAAAATTGAATATATGATTTGGAAAAATCCTTGGATGTGTATTGGTCCCGATACTTTTATTTGGTCGGTACTGGTTAAGTTAGGTCTAGAAGATTACCTAATCATACGGCCCGATAAATATCCAAACTTAGGCGATAAATTACCTGCAACAGAAAATTGTTTCTATCTATTTTCAAGCGAGCCTTTCCCTTTTGAAAAACACCTTAGTGAATTAAACGAAATGGACTTTAAGGGAGCGGTTGTTGATGGTGAACTTTTTTCATGGTACGGCACTAGGAGTTTATTGTTCCTAGAAAAAGAATTGTTAAGCTAAAAGAAACCAATCCTTTTGTTAATAATCTCATGACAATGAAAGTCCTCTTTTTAATAAGTGCAAAACTTATTACGGTATGACTAAGTCAACTGTTTATAACGATCTCTCGTCCTCTCTTTCAAAAGAAAGAATGTTTTAATAATATATCAGTGTAATTACTGAAACCGTAATATTTTTATTATAAATAGTCATTGTGTCTTTTAATAGCCTCTAGTAATGTACACTTATAACATTTAGGCATAGCGAACAATGACAAATGGCACAATCAAAACGTGTTTACATAGCCTACACAGGCGGCACTATCGGTATGAAACCAAGCGAAAATGGTTTTATTCCTGAAGTTGGTTATTTCACTGAACAGATTAAAATGTTACCGGAACTTTCCTATCCTGAAATGCCAGAAATTGTTGTTCATGAATATAAAAATTTAATCGATTCATCCAATATTACACCGGATGATTGGTATACTATTTCTGAAGATATAAAATCCAATTATAACGATTTTGACGGTTTTATCGTACTCCATGGTACAGATACAATGGCATATACGGCTTCAGCGCTTTCTTTTATGCTAGAAGATTTGTCCAAACCTGTTATCGTCACAGGCTCACAAATTCCTTGGTCACAAATGCGTACTGATGCTCGAGATAATTTAATTACGTCTCTTTTACTAGCATCTCGTTACGATATACCAGAAGTTGGTTTGTATTTTCACAATCGACTTTATAGAGGCAATCGAGCTAGAAAAACCGATGCGACTGGGTTTCATGCATTTCAATCACCTAACTTTCCGGCACTGGTTAAAGTTGGTTCCCAGATTGAATTAAACAAAAAAATCGTTTTACAAGAACCGTCAAAACCATTAAAAATTAACCGAATAATCCAACCTAATGTGGTGGTTTTGAGCTTATATCCGGGATTTTCTGCCAAGTTGCTTGAAAGCGTCATTAGCTCTGGAATTCAAGGCTTGGTATTAATGACATATGGAATGGGCAATGCTCCAAGCAATCAACCTGATTTCTTGGAGCTGTTAAGTAAAGCGGATAAGTCTGGTATTATTATTGTTAATTGCACGCAATGCCTTAAAGGACGAGTTGATATGAGTGGTTATCAAACAGGCCAAGAGCTACTCAACGCCGGTGTTATTAGTGGTTACGACATGACGCCAGAAGCAACGCTTACCAAACTTAGCTACCTTCTCAGTAGCGACTGTACGACCTCCGAGATTAAAGAAAAGATGCAAACCAATTTGAGAGGCGAACTTTCAAATTAATACGCTCATTCATTAAATATTAACCAAACTTTTTGCTCCTTTGATTCCTAACCTTTTAAGCGTACCATGCGCTTTCTTTTTATTTTCAAACGATTAATTTCGGTCACTTGAAAACCTGATAACTTGATAATAATTGAATTCAAAACAGATATAATTTAACCATGTGGCAAAATTACAAAAAAGAGCTAAAAGATATGTTACCCATCGGTATTCCGGCGGTACTTTCACAGCTTGCACAAATGATAACAGGTTTTATTGATACTTTAATGGCGGGACATTACAGCACTGATGCCTTGGCAGCCATTGCGATAGGAACTAGTTTATTACACCCCGTTCTAGTTTTCTTTTTAGGATTATTTTTAGCACTCAATCCAATAGTTGCCCATTTTAAAGGTGCTGGAGAAGTTAAAAAAATAACCACTCATTTCAATGCTTCTATATTGATTGCCTTAGCCGTGTTACCCCTCGCCATAATCGCGCTGCTGAATGCACCTTTTATATTGGCGAAATTAAATATCGAACCGAACATTTCTCAAGTCGCGAGCGATTATCTTTTTGCAACACTTTGGGGATGGCCTGGTTTGCTGTTATTTTTAGCTATCAGGTTTATCAACGAAGGATTATTTTCAACTAAAGCTATTATGCTTATCACAGGCGCATCCATACCCTTTAATATTATATTTAACTATTGGTTTATGTATGGTGGTTTAGGAATTACTGAAATGGGCGCTGTTGGTGTCGGTTATGCTACAGCTGTAACTTGGACACTAATGTTCATCGGTTTACTAATTTATACTATTACGGCAAAAAAATACCGTCAATATCAGTTTTTGAAAGACCTAGAGTTACCTTCGATTGATGAGATTAAAGCCATTTTTACTCTTGGACTTCCGTTAGCGATTACTTTAGGTTTTGAAATTACTATGTTTGCAGCCGTATCATTAATGATTGCAAGATACCCAACGGAAATAATGGCATCGCATCAAATTGCAGTCAATTTGGCGTCGCTCACTTTTATGATCCCTTTAGGTTTATCTCAAGCTATAACGGCTAGAGTTTCTTATTTTAGGGCACAGGGGAAAATAGAATCAATGAGGCTTGCGGGTAATACCGGAATATTTCTTAGTATTTCAATTATGAGCGCTTCTGCGATTATGTTTATGAGTATACCGACCTTGCTAGTATCAATTTATACCCAAGATACTGAACTACTAAAAATAGCATCGAGTCTATTATTTTTTGCTGCCGTGTTTCAGTTTTCAGACGGATTACAAGTTGCTTGTGCCGGCTGTTTGCGTGGATTAAAAGATACAAAAATACCCATGGTAATCACAGCTATTGCTTACTGGCTAGTAGGATTTCCAACCGGTTACTATTTGGCAGAATATCAAGGTTATGGTGTGAATGGCTATTGGATTGGTTTGATTACTGGTTTGAGTGTTGCTGCAGTTTTATTACTTCATCGTTGGATTTCTCACTTTAAAGATCAAACTTCTTTTTAGAGCTGTTCCGCGCATCGGCATCCATGCCTTTTTACGGAATACCCTCAATCTTTTGCTGTAACTCGATGTCGGTTTGTCAGCCATGGTATCGACCTTCCGATTTAGCTTTGAGCAAAATATTAGTGACAGTCAAAATATTATGTTTGAATTAGGTGAGTAGAAATGAGACGGGTGACAATAACTAATACTTTACCCATCACCGCTGGATAATTGGCAAACAGAAAGCGCATTTGAAAAGGAAAACTGATCACCCATTGTCGCATATCAACCGGCGCTAAGATGTGATCAACAAGCAGTGCTACGATGTCTGCCATCCGTCTGGCTGATTGAAAATCGTCATAGTGACGTTCAACAAGTTGATAAAGTAGTGTTTGCTCAGGTCAATGGACTGCTGATCAAAATCGGACAAGCCTCTATTTAAAATCTAAAAAGGCCTGCCGATTAAAATCGCCAAGCCTCTATTTACAACCTAATAGAATAAATCGAACTAAATATTATGATTTATTCGCAAGGCACTCTCGCCTTATGGCAATGTGACATCTTAAGGTGCAGTAATTGCGTTCTTTTGCAAGGTAACCGCGGTTTGGGCCAATAATCTTCCGTTAACTGACGTACCAGTATTAACAGCAATCAAGGTTTTGCTCAGTACAACACCTTCAAAATGGGAATTAGTACCCAGAGTTACTGAACCAGCAACCTGCCAGACAATGTTCTTGGCTAAAGCGCCACCGGCTAATGTGACGTTAACTGCATTAGCTTCAGTTAAGTTGCCTGCAATTTGGAAGATCCAGTTGTCTGTATCGCTACCTACAAGCGTGACATCTGATGAAATACTAACGTCTGAAGACCATTTATAGGTACCAGGTCGAAGGGTTAAACCGCCAATTTCACCGGCATTTAGCTCAGTGACATCTGCAGTTCGCGCTGCTGCGTCGTTGTATGCAGTTCCCATGGCGCCCACAGCCAAAGTTAACGTGGTCGCATCAGTGATAGTCTTATCACAGTTAGGACCAAAGACATCAACAGTGTAGATCGACCCGTTCACTTCATCACATGCAAGCAGTATAGCCGCTCCAGTAATTGGACTTGTTCCCACATCGCCCGTTATATTTGAGCGATAAACATCAGTAACACCAGTTTGGCTTAAAATGGCAAAACTACCGGCATCTCCCAGATTAACCTCGTGCGGGCCATCAGCGGAAACAGCGCCTGCGAATAAACCGCTAAGCAATAATGGCAACAAGCTTTTTTTTGTACTTTTTACAACAAAATTCATATATTTCTCCAAAAGAAATTTGAGACTACTCGATTATCAAATTTACTATAATTAAAATTAATTTAATTATAGTTACTATTACTTAGATATATCACCTAAGTGACTTAGTTATATCATCTGAGTCACTTAGGTATATCATCTAAGTGACTCAGATATATCATCTAAGTGTCCCTCGAAGATACGCTTGCATATAACAAAAGTCAATGGGTTTAGTGGTCAAGTTATTTTGGCCACAGAATAGTAGTCATTCCAATATTCAACTTCTGCCACATTAGGCGCGAGACCTTGATTATGACGATGGGACGGATTTGGCTGTAATAGCCAATTAAATCAAGAGGGTCAAGATGAGCTTGAAACTTCCAAGTGGTACTTTCAAGTTCATCTTGATTCGCCGGAGTGATACTAGGGAAAAATTGTCCAGTGAATCATCTGCATTCATCGTCAGAGCATCACTATCACCGATCGCGTAACGCACAATTTCACTATCAACAAAAAATCCGTGCTCGTCATACATAGTCAACGACCAGAAAGTGTCGGTGGGTGGCAATGCACCTAAACCCACCATCGCTAGCCCGGCTCGCACATCGTAGTACGTACCGTAATTTCCAATGACATCTCGCAGCACCCGCCACCCATACCAGCTTGTAAGTTGAAGCCTACTATATTAGCAACATGATTTGAAACAGAATATACAGCTTTACTTGGCGGTATAGTTTGTGGTTTGCAAGGTAAAGACTTTTCGTCCTTGCTGTGAACCCAAGGCAATTCGATAGGTGATGGGCCGTTCCTGCCCATCCATGCGCTCACGGCATTTGTGATTCCATTCACATCACGTGACCATGCCGTTGTTGCATCGGTTCATCATCCAGACAATCAAGGGTTAAATAACTATCTTCTTCATCTCTTTCAAGTAAACCTCTTCGCTCAAGAATACGTGCGACCCTGTGACTGATTTTAGCTCATAAGTATCGGTTTCTATATTTTAGAATATTACTTCGGTAGCCAGCGTATTAATGCTTCTTGAACCTTATTAGGGTTTACTGGTTTAGAGATAAAATCATTCATTCCAACCGCTAGACACTTCTCTCGATCGCCTTCCATAGAATTAGCTGTCATGGCGATTATGGTTATCTCTCTATTAAGTACCTTCGATTCTGAATGTCGAATTTGTTGAGTAGCTTCATAACCATCCATTACTGGCATTTGACAATCCATAAAAACTAAATCAAAAGGTAGATTCTCTAAAGAGTTTAACGCTTCTTCTCCATTAGCAGCTAAATCAACTTGGACACCAAATTTTTTCAATAAGCCTTGGGCAACTATCTGATTAATCGCATTATCCTCTACTACCAGAACTCTAGCGGTAAACTGCGGAAGTTCGCGAGAACTATAGGCCGTGACCAATTGTTGCTCTTGGGAGTTAATTCCTGCTACTGTGATTAAAGTATTGTAGAGATTAGTTTGATCAATAGGTTTATTAAGATATCCACTAAAACCAGCGGCCTTTAATTTATCAGCGTCACCTCGTTTCCCTTGTGATGTTAGCATCACTAAACGAGTGTTTTTAAAAAGTCGACTATCATTTTTGATCATAGTACCGAGCTGAAAACCATCCATTTGAGGCATTTGCATATCTAGAATAGCGATATGGTAAGGTGTCCCTTTTGAACTTTCTTCAGTTAATTTTTCAAACGCTTTTTTACCGCTATCTACCAACGTATGTTCAACTTGCCATTTAGTCAGCAGTTGTCCTAACAAAACCCTATTTGTTAAATTATCATCAACGACAAGTATTTTTTGTTCCTGTAAGTTGTCAAAAGCTTTCTTTGGTCTCACAGTGTTGGAATTAGCAATATTGAGTGTAAACCAAAACGTCGAACCTTTACCTTCAACACTTTTGATACCTATCTCACCGTCCATCATTTCAACTAACTGCTTGCTTATAGATAACCCTAAGCCTGTGCCTCCGTATTTACGAGTAGTAGAGCTGTCTGCTTGACTGAAACGCTCAAAAAGTTTGCTTTGTTGTTGATCACTAAGACCAATACCAGTATCAGTAATTTCAAAAAGGAGTTTTGTAAATTTCTCATTCTGCACTTCCACCTTACAAGATACAGATACTTCGCCCTCTGAGGTAAATTTAATGGCATTACCAACAAGGTTGTTGAGTATTTGTCGGATACGACCAGAGTCTGCAATGAACGACTGACTAGGCATAATGTTAGCGGGGCATACTAGTTCTAGATTCTTATTATGAGCTTGAAAAGCAAAACAGCTGCCAACGTCGTGCAATAACAATTCCAAATCACACTCAAGGAGTTCAAGCTCTAACATACTTGATTCAATTTTGGAAAAATCAAGGATATCATTAATGATAGTCAGTAAAGATTCAGCACTAGACTTTACCGTTTTGGCAAAATTATACTGTTCTTTATTTAACGAAGTATCAAGTAGAAGGTTTGTCATGCCTATTACACCATTCATAGGAGTTCTAATTTCATGGCTCATCGTAGCCAAAAAGTGAGATTTAGCTTTATTTGCACTTTCCGCTGCTTTTCTTGCTGTGACCAAGTTCACAATGATATGGTGAATTATAGACGAAGTAATAGCCAGTAATGATAAAAGTAAGGTGCATGCCACGATTATAATAACTATATTGTCATGTGATAATCCCATGTTTTGAGGGTAGACATATTCAGCAGGTAAAAAGTGAGACGCTCTCATTCCCGTATAATGCATTCCAGTAATGGCTGCACCAATAATAGCTGATGATGTTGCTAGTTGTGGAGTGACGTTGTTTTGTTTGAATTGTTTAAATTGTTTAATTCCGACATATAAGGCGATACTTGCTAATACAAAAGCGATAAAAATAGATAATAAAAAGTTATGTATATCGTACTTTAAAATAAATTTTCCATACATTGCTTGCATACCTAAATAGTGCATTAATCCAATTCCAGCACCCAGTAATATCCCCCCAACAAGAAATTCATATTTCGCAACAGATTCTTTAATGAAAAGAGTAATTGCAAGATAACTAGAAAGTATAGCGGGTATAATTGATATTGCAGTGAGACTCGCATTATAGTGCATCATAACAGGGAGTTTAAAGGCTAACATACCTACAAAATGCATAGACCATACTGCAATTCCCATTGATAATGCACCAGAAAAATGCCAAATAAATTTAGTGCGTAGCTGGTTGGACTCTATAATTGACGGGACGGTGTTTAAACCCGCATAGGCACCTAACCAAGCGATAAGAAAGGAAATCAGTAGTGGCCAATATGAGTAGGTATAGTTCATTTGATCGACAAGTTCAGCACTACTATTAATAAATTCTAAACCTAACATTTAAATAATTCCTTCAAGGCTTTTATTTTACATGTGAACCTAGAAGCTATTATCAAGTTTTCTACCGAACTAGTTATCATTAATGACCTAATATTTTTTAAAATCGATTCATCTTTATTCAATACATTATGAACGCTTATAGACAAAAACACACTATATCCCTCCTCGTCAAGAAATAAAAATCATCTTCAATGGTGATTAAATGCATTCAATAGTGACTGAAAGTAAGCTATTTTTGACCATAACCCCACAATAATTTATTCCTCAATCGCAAATTTTCTAATAATAGGCACAATCAACCCTGCCAGAAATTAGCATTTGATTAGACTTTGAAATTGATAATCCAGGCAGCTCTCAAGATAGCAAACCATCTGGCGGAGCCCTTTCATCATCCAGACAATCAGGGGTTAAATAACTATCTTCTTCATCCCTTTCAAGTAAACCTCTTCGCTTAAGAAAACGTGCGACCCTGTGACTGATTTTAGCTCATAAGTATCGGTTTCTATATTTTAGAATATTACTTCGGTAGCCAGCGTATTAATGCTTCTTGAATCTTATTAGGGTTTACTGGTTTAGAGATAAAATCATCCATACCAACAGCAATACATTTTTCTCGGTCACCCACCATGGCATTGGCGGTCATTGCAACGATCGGTATGGTGTGATCAAGCACCTTTGATTGTGGATCGCGAATACAGCGACTTGCCTCATAACCATCCATTACCGGCATTTGACAATCCATAAAGACAATATCATAAGGAAGTGTCTTTAGAGCATGGATTGCTTCTTTACCATTAGCGACTAAATCAACAACCACACCAAACTTCATCAACATTCCTCGAGCTACCATCTGGTTAACAGGATTGTCCTCCACAACTAGTACTCGGGCTTTAAACTGTGGTAGTTTGCGTTTGGTTGCATTAATATGCTTTTCTAACGGGACATCTTTCTGGATGTTACAGGTCATTTGCAGCAGCGTATTGTAAAGTGCGGCTTTTTCAATGGGTTTATCCATATAGGCGTTAAAACCGGCTGCTTCAAATTTTATTGCATCACCGCGTTGCCCTTGGGAGCTGAGCATCATCAATAGGGTTCCTGCTAGGCTTGTGTCATTTTTGATTTCAATTGCCAGCTGTAGACCACCCATGATTGGCATATCTATATCCACTATGGCAATGTTGTAGGGATGACCATCAATCACCGCTTTCTTCAAGCTTGCGAGTGCCGTTTCAGCACTTTCACAAATACAATAATGTTGCACCTTCCAATTGATCAATAAATTCTTGAGTAGAGTACGATTGGTGGCATTACTATCTACGACCAATATATTCTGCTCTTGGAGGTCTGCCAAAGTTGGCTGTTCCGGCTGTACCTTAGCTTTGGCAAGGTTCAGGGTGAACCAAAATATCGAGCCCTCCCCTTCTGTGCTCTCAACACCAATCTCTCCACCCATCAATTCCACTAACTGTTTACTGATGGATAATCCAAGACCAGTACCACCGTAATTGCGAGTGGTAGAACTATCAGCCTGATTGAAGCGTTCAAAAAGCCGGTTTTTCTGCTCTGTACTAAGACCAATACCAGTATCGGTCACATCAATGCGTATCAATGAATGTGAAGCTGTCTGTTCTTGCACAGAGTAATAAACGGCTATCTCACCCTGTTTGGTAAATTTGACAGCATTATCCACCAAGTTGGTCATTATCTGTCTAATTCTACCCGGATCAGCACTAAACCACTGATGTTGTATTGGGTTAGCTGGACAAATCAATTCCAGACTTTTCTGATGGACACGAAATGCAATGGCGCTGCCAAATTCATCCATCATCTCGCCCATCTCAAAATCTACGAGTTCTAATTCTAGTTTACCTGCTTCCACCTTGGAGAAGTCGAGTATGTCATTAATGATTGCAAGCAACGATTCGGCGCTATTTTTCACTGTTTTGGCAAAGTTATGTTGCTGTTGATTTAGTTCGGTATCGAGTAACAAATTGGTCATACCAATGACGCCATTCATCGGTGTACGTATCTCGTGACTCATATTGGCAAGAAATTCACTTTTGGCAGAATTAGCGATTTCAGCTTCAGCAGTCATACTATTAGCAAGTTCGATGGCTTTTTCGAGTTTAAGGTTGCTCGTTTTAATTTCGTCTTTCCTCTGCTGCAAAGCCTGTTCATTTTTCTGACTCACTTGAAGCGTCACCTCAAGCAACTTCCCTTGCTCTACCAAAACTTTTTTTTGCTGGTCCAGTTGAACGAAATTAAATATTTTATTTAATAAAATTTTTGTATTTATCGGTTTGGTTAAAAAATCCACCGCCCCCGATTCGAAACCTTTCATAATGTAGTATTCCGATGAAAATACAGCCGAAAGGAATATAATAGGAATTTGTTGAGTCGTCTTTTTAACCCTGAGTAATTCAGCCAGCTCATAGCCATCCATGTCTGGCATCTGCACATCCAGTAGTATTAGAGCAAAGTCATTATGCAAAGTGTATTTCAACGCTTCAATACCACTGATGGCTGTAATAATTTCCACTGGTAATCCTTGGCCTTCTTCTAGAATGGTTAGCTCCATAGCTATGAGATTTTCTTCTTTGTCATCGACAATGAGAATTTTTGATTTTTCGATGTTATTTGACTGCTCGGTCATAAATACTCATTTTTTTACTTAGGTTAAATAACTACCTAATCCTAATGATTAGCTAGTACTACTAATAACTGCCCTATCTTCTCCAGCGGAAGTACATAATCCGGTTTTACCCAATCAAGCACAGCTTGTGGCATTATTTTTACTTCTGCTGCCACAGGATCTTCGACAACGGAAATACCTCCAGCAGCTTTGACCGCTTTTAACCTTTTTGCTCCATCATTATTTGCAGCTATCAAGATTACTTCTATAAGATGGGGGCCAAATGCTACCGATGCTGATTCAAAAAATATCGATTGATGGTCGGATCGATTGATGGTCGGATCGATTGATGGTCGTCAATAATTAACACGCTCATCGAGAGTATAGGCGAAGGTTTTATCTTTTCAATCATTAAATGATTATTCTCGGCTGGGTGGACAATATAGAGTATCCCTCAGGGAAAGTATATGGACTTTCTCTGTATTGATGTGCTGAAGGTCATTTCTGTCGCGAGTTTAGTGATATCGGATAGAACTATCCATTCGGTTGAGAAGAATCCACCGCCATCATTTGTTATCAGCCTAGAGCTATAGAAAGTTCAGAGATGGCGCCTTTGTGTCTTGGGAAAATGCCGTGACAGTTTAAATAATATAATTGTATTGGATTTTTTAATTGACAGAAATTAACTCGTCATCACCCACTAAAGCTCAAAATTTGTACTACAATTAATTAAACTCCTTTTCTAAACATCTACCCTTTATTAATTTAAAAAGGAAAATCCATGCATACAAATAGAACCATTAGAAATAAATTATTGGGAAGTTTTAGCTTTCTTTTTATCTTAATCGTAATAATTTTATTGATGGCACTTAATAGCCTTAGCGAGATGAATAGTCAGCTCAATTATCTGGCGCAAGTTTCTGCTGAAAAAGTCAAGCTAGGGGCTCGGATCAATCAGGGGGTGATCGCTATTTCCCGGGCTGAAAAAAATATCATCCTCTCTACAACTCAGTTAGAAATGGATGAATATTCAGATTTCATTAAAGAAACTCAATCAGACATGATAACTCTGAGAAATAAGTTGAGGTTATTAGTGGATGAAAATGGCAAGCGGCTTTTAGATAAGTTTACAGAAACTTGGAATGGCTACCTAATGCTCAATAAGAAACTCCGTGAAGCCGCTCGGCTCAATTCAAATGTCCGAGCTAAAAAGATATCTCAAACTAAGGGCAGAGTGGCTTATGATAGAGCCGCTGCAACCATGACTGAGATTGTGAATTTAAATGATCTAGCGTCAGATAAAGCAAAGGATCTGGACTCACTTAAAAAAATTACTGTCAAAATAAAATTGGGAGCACGAATCAACCGTAACTTAGTAGAAATTCAGCGGGCTGAAAAAAATATTATTTTGGCGAACTCCACCAACGATATGGATACTTATGCACATGCTAATCAAGGGGTTGAAAATGACCTAGTCGAGCGATTGGATATACTTGTGTCTTTGTCAACAGGGCAAGAAAGAATATTAGTAAGACGTTTTATGAAGGAATATAGCCGCTATATCCTTTTACATGAAAATATACTAGACATATCGCGTGAAAACGGCAACATCGTCGCCTTTAACTTGTCTTCAGGAAATGCAAGGAAAATGAATGATAGAGCCATTAAGCAGATGGCAGCGATTGTAGAAAAGAATGAGAAAGATATCGACAGTGATAAACTTTTAAGCGATGAGAATTATCAAAAATCTCGAACAATCCTACTAATTATTTCCTTAACAGGGTTACTTTTAGGAGGCAGTTTTGTTTTCTGGATTGTGAGCGGGATTAACCAATCTTTAACTACAGTGAAAAAAGTGGTCAAATCTGCAGCTGATGGAGATTTGTTACAAGAGATTAACACCGACATAAAAGGTGAAGTGGGAGACGTTCTTAGATCGATTAATCAGATGATCTTATCTTTAAGGAAATTAACTGAATTTTCTCAGAATATTGCCAAAGGAAATTATGACCAACAAATTGAGTTAAGAAGTGAAAAGGATGTGCTTGGAATATCCATAAATGAAATGAGCCAAGCATTAAAAGGCTTGGCTCAGGATAATCGACATAACGATTGGCTTAAGACAGGCCAAAATGGATTGAATGAAATCATGCGTGGCGACTTAGATGAAAAAACGCTCGCCGAAAATGTGATCAGTTATTTATCCCATTACTTAAACGCACAAATTGGAACGATTTACAAAAAAGAAGAGCAAACGGAAACACTGAAACTGATGGGCAGTTTTGCCTATAGCAAACGTAAAAGTGTTAATGACATCATCGAAATAGGAGAAGGTTTAGCTGGACAGGCGGCCTTTGAGAAAAAGATGATCTCGGTGACCAATCTTCCCGAAGACTATACCAGAGTGAGCTCTACCCTTGGCGACTCGATGCCTAGAAATGTGATGGTGTCTCCATTTCTTTTTGAAGGTGAATTGAAGGGAGTGATTGAAATGGGTTTCTTTGAGGAGTTTACCGATATCAAAATGGAACTCATCAAGAGCGTCATGGAAACCATCGCCATTAACCTTAATTCCACTCGCGCTCGAATGAAAATGTCAGAAATTCTGGAGAAAACTCAGAGCCAATCGGAAGAATTGGAAGGCCAGTCAGAAGAATTGAGGCTGGCTAACCAGGAGTTAGAAGAAAAATCGGAAAGTATGCAATCCCAGGCAAAGGCACTGCAACTGGCGAATTACAATCTTCAAGTACAGAAATCCCAAATCGAAAAGAAAAGTAATGACATTGAATTAAAAGCTGAAGAGTTAGCTATTGCCAGTAAATATAAATCAGAATTTTTATCCAATATGTCTCATGAACTGCGTACACCATTGAACTCCATGTTATTACTTTCCAGTAGTCTAGCTAAGAATAAACAGGGCAACATGACGCTCGAACAGGTTCAATCTGCGACAATCGTTAACCAGGGTGGTCAAGATCTCCTGTCTCTAATCAATGAAATTCTAGATCTATCCAAAATTGAAGCAGGTATGATGGAAGTTGAATTAATGTCCTTCCTTATTGGGGATGTGGTGAAAGATCTGAAACGCAATTTCAACCATGTGATGGTGCAAAATGATTTGGATTTCATCATAAATATAGATCCCAAACTGCCCGACGCTATTCATTCTGACCAAAAACGTTTGAACCAGATTTTGAAAAATTTCATCTCGAACGCTGTCAAATTCACTAAGAAGGGCAGCATCAGCCTCGATTTCAGCAGACCAAAGGATGATGTAAATCTTTCCAGAAGTGGATTAGTCCCTTCAACAACCCTGTCAATTGCAGTCACCGACACGGGCATCGGGATCCCTGAGGATAAACAAAACGTGGTCTTTGAAGCCTTTCAACAGGCCGATGGAGGAACCGCGAGGAACTATGGCGGCACTGGACTCGGCCTTTCTATTTCCCGAGAGTTAACTGCACTACTCGGAGGTGAAATTCAACTCCAAAGCCAGATCGATAAAGGTTCAACCTTCACTCTCTACCTTCCTTTAGATGGGAAAGAGACACAGAGACTCAGAGGTGCGGAGAATGCTATATCTGATGTTGCTGCTAATGCTGAGGCTGCGCCAGCGATTAAACCAAGTGGTAGTTCTATGGCTCCATTTGATTATCAAGTCGAGGATGACCGTGAGTTTATAAGGAATATAGGTTTTCCTACCGATGAACCGCGACCTGATGATCAAAAAATACTGCTTTTGATTGAAGACGATCCTAATTTTGCAGAAATTTTGGTAAGACAAAGTCGTGAACATGGTTTTATGTGTATAGCAACTGCTACTGGAGAAGAGGGCTTAAGCATGGCAGAACAATATCTGCCTGATGGCATTGTGCTAGATCTTCATCTTCCGGGTGTCAATGGCAGGTATGTTTTGAGTGCACTAAAAGACAATCAGAATATACGTCATATTCCTGTCCATATAATTTCGGCGGATGATGAAAAACAGGATGCTGAATCTCGGGGAGTGATAGGATTTCTTACCAAACCCGTCGATCAGCAACAATTGGATGGCGCCTTTCAAAAATTCTTAAAATACTCAAACAAGGCAGTTAAGGAGCTGTTGATCATTGAAGATGATGACGCCACTCGCCTGGCCATCAAACAGGTAATTGGCAATGGAGATGTTAAAATCACCGAAGCTACAACTGGCAACGAAGGGTTTCAAACGCTTATCTCAGGGAACTTTGACTGTGTCATTTTAGATTTAAGCTTGTCGGATATTACAGGATTTGAAGTGCTGGAGAAATTAGAGCTGCAAGAAAACTTCCAGGTCCCCCCCATCATCATCTATACCGGAAAAGACCTTAGCAAAAAAGATCATCAACGACTGCTCAAATACACAGATAACATTGTCATCAAGGGAGTTGATTCTGAAGACCGTCTTTTAGACGAAACGTCCCTATTTTTACACCAAATTGTTGGAGAAATGACTCAGAAGAGACAAAAAATCATTCATGATCTTTATGATATGGAAAACGTCTTCAAGGGTAAAAAAGTTCTGGTGGTTGATGATGATATGAGGAATATATTTGCGGTTTCGCAATTATTGGAGGAGAAAGGCTGCATAGTTATCGCTGCCGAAGATGGCAAGATCGCTTTAGAGTTCCTGAAAAAAGAACCAAAGATTGACCTGGTGCTAATGGATATCATGATGCCAGTTATGGATGGTTACGAAGCCACCCGCAAAATCCGAAAACAAGCTAAATTTAAAAA
>JBLIBL010000015.1:0-52530 GCA_047633355.1 Polaribacter sp. | reverse complement strand
CTGATGCAAAATTCTTTTATGATACTGACTGTAAACAAAGTTTAGAGTCTTTTACAGAGCGACTTAAAAAAATTGTTTTTCAACACAAGTTGGGAAGTATTTATGACAAATCTCAACGTGTTAAAACATTATCAATAACAATCGCTAAAAGTTTAGATATAGATCCTTCTTTAGTTGCTCGTGCAGCGGAACTTTGTAAGTGTGATTTAATGACTGATATGGTTGGAGAGTTTTCTGACTTACAAGGAATTATGGGACGCTATTACGCAGATAAAGACGGTGAAGTTAAAGATGTATCTCTAGCAATGGATGAAATTTATATGCCACGGTTTGCTGGTGACTCTTTACCAGAAACAAATACTGGTTTAATTTTAGCATTAGCAGAAAGAATTGATACTTTGGTTGGAATATTTGGCATTGGTCAAACTCCAACCGGCGCAAAAGATCCCTTCGCATTAAGAAGAGCTTCATTGGGTGTATTACGTTTAATTTCCGAAAAAAATCTTAATCTCGATCTTGCTAATTTAATAGATGAAGCTTTAAAAGGATTTGATTCTATAGAGTTGGATGCTAATACCAAGCATGAATTATTAAAATATTTTTCTGCTAGAAGTAATGCGATGTATCAAGAGTTAGGTTTTTCTTCTAGAGTAATAAAGTCCGTTAGTATTTTAAATGTGACTAAACCAACTGATTTCTACGCTAGAATACAGGCAGTAAAGGCTTTTGATCAAAGAGAAGAAAGCGCCGACCTTGCCGAGGCCAATAAGCGAGTTAAAAACATTCTAGCTAAATCAGATTTTGATGCTGATGACGCTACAGTTGATCAAAGTTTATTTGAATCAAGTGAGAGTAATTTGTTTAATACCATTACTAATGCAAAGACCTATGTTGAAGAAGAGTTAGCGCAATCGAACTATAAAGCAGCGTTAGAAAAACTTGCAGAATTAAAAAATCCGGTCAATGAATTTTTTGATAATGTAATGATCAATGCTGAAGATGAAAAAATTAGAAATAATCGCTTCGCTTTGATTAATGAATTGAGAGAATTGTTTATGGGGATTGCTGATATATCACTTTTGCAGAAATAAATCTCTAAACGGTTTTATTTATCCTCTGGCTTTACATTTTATCGTTTCAAATAGAATATTAATAATGTTTTTCTGCAACTTTAACGCCCAAAGCAGCCGCGCAGTTTACTGCGTCGGTTGGCTTTGCTTGTTATGAGCCGTTTTAAGTGCTGCTTTGATTTTTTTTGATGTCTTTTCAATATCATGAATCCATATTTGGTTAGAACCTCCACACAAGCCAACAAATCGATTTTTGTTTTTCTTATAGAATATACGATAAAAATGACCTATATCGGTTCCTATTCCACATGTTCCTTCGAGCCAAGGTGTTCTGAGTTTATATGCTTTGCTTGATTTTCCTTTAAAATTTTCTACAACTTCATAATGAACTTCTGCAACTTTAGTTTTATCAATATTTACAAGTTCAGCTTTAACAAGTCTGCCTATAAAAATCATATCTGCATTAGTTGCGTATTCCTGTAAATTCATTTTCACGCAACTACAGGCTAAAGCTTGCTGGCTAAAAAGACAAACTACAATTAGTACTGTAATTCTCATAGCTTTTCCCTTATATGGCTCATAACGCCGCAATAAGCGGCTTGTAATTGTTTGCTAAAAAAAATAATAAGCAAAAAAAAATAATAAGTGACAGTCACAATATAGACAATATCTCACAAACGCAATTAGTTTTCACCCACAAATATTTTAGACAACACTGATTTACCCAATGATTGACACCAAGTAAAATAGCTCTACTGTAAATAATATCAAGGAAGGTATGATGGCCATTAAACGTAGCGAATTAATCGATCCCGATAACGCGGGTTATTATCATTTAATCAGCCGCTGTGTCAGACGAACTTTTCTTTGTGGTAAAGATCCAGAAACCAATAAAAATTATGAATATCGACGGCTGTGGATTGAAAATAGAATACTAGAGTTAGCTCACTATTTTTCGATTGAAGTCTTTAGTTACGCGGTGATGCACCGACTTTTTCTCCTGCAAAGTCGGCATACAGTCCATCCTTGGACATAACAATCATTATCACCTGGTTGTTTACAGCGATCCTAAACTCCCTCAAACATGGTCGGATTTAGACGTTGCTGATAAATGGTTAAAAGTTTTTCCAGGCAAATATAATGATCCAAAATTCAAAACCCAACGCGAATTAAAAATACAAGCCATTAGCAAAAATGTCCAATGCAGAAGACAAGGTGAATGACGAAGTCAGAGAGATTGCCCTGGGGTAATTCTGTAAAGGGCATTTTTGGGATCGTTTTTTGCGTCCTGCACCAAAAGTAGGCGCACTTAGACGAAAACGGCATACATTACATCCATGTAAATAAATCCCGATTCAAATCACAAGCCCTGCTCGATGAAGCAGCTGCGCTCACCTGTATGGCTTATGTTGATTTAAATCCCATTAGAGCAAATATTGCAAAAAGTCTAGAAGAAAGTGACTATACATCTATTCAAAAACGACTTAAAACGAAAACAGAAGATGAATTAAAAAGCACACTAAAAACCATAGCAGGCAAGGTTAAAAACCGCACGATGGTCATACGTTTAAAGGACTATATTGAACTGGTTGAGTGGACGGGAAAGATGATTATCTCTCCCGCAAAAGGCGCTATTCCAACGCACATTAGCCATACCCTAGAGCAACTTAACGTCAAACAAGAAAACTGGATAGTGCAAGTTCAAAACTATGAAACGAGTTACTATCGATTTTTAGGAAGTATTGAAAAACTCAAAGAAAAAACTAAAGTGCTAGGTAAAAAATGGCTAAAAGGATTCAACTCAAGCCAAGATTTATATCAGTCTGACGGTTAACCTCAATCACCCACCAACCAATTCATAATCTCGAAAAATGAGAGATATCCGGCTGTCTAAGATTTGAATTATCGACGGCAAATCCAAGTTGAAAAATTTTATTAGAAAATAACATCTTAAATTTTGAATCTATTTTATTTTCCACTCATTATTTTTTGTATTTCAAAAAGTGACTGTCACTTATTATTATTATTATCTTTCAAAAAGTGACTGTCACTTATTATTATTATTTTCACCAATAAGATCAATTGAAAAACCTTTACCATTCTCTCCGGAGACAAAAATAGTAATATTTTTCTCTTTATTCAATTGATAAATGATCTTCTTAGGGAAATCATGAATTGAATTCTCGAATATTGCAGTTTTAGCTGTGCAACTTGTTAATTTGAAAGCAACAGGTAAATCATTACTAGCAACTTTAGCCACATAAAAAACCTCTCCAGACATTTCGACTAATCGTAAACTTTCAGAACTTACAATCTTTTTCTTTTCAATCGAATACGTAGAACCTGAGCCTTCAAAAGTGTTGGAGCTTATTCGTTTCCATGATTCTTTGATTTTCAGTTTGCTGTTTTCCGACTTCCAATTACCAACTAGCCACGTTAGTGATTCAACCGTACCGCAATTTTTTGCTTGCACCGTTGGTTGAAAGATTAGACACAGTGACAAAAAAAAACTAATAAATTTTAACATCGCACTCAACTCCATTGATTGATAAAGATAGCTAACGCCCTGCGTAAGTTGTAGTTTTGAAGTGCAACGAAAAAACTATCCACTTCACGCACTTGTGTACGCCCGACATGGGTATTAACTAATGAGGTGTAAGTCCTCTGTAGGAAAATCACCGTCGAACACTTTGATGTAATTAGACGATAACTACTAGCGAATGGCAAGGGCTAATCCGCGAGGAGCAGTCCGAAGGAAGCCGCTAGCAAACTTGCGAGCTAATGAACAAGAACATCATATGAGGCGTAGGCTGGAGGCGAGTTGGCACAAGACGACGAAGCCAAGTGATTTAACGGCCACCGTAAATGATGTAGTTGCGCAAGGAAAGTTAATATTCTTATTCGGGGAGATCTGCTTAACAAGCGATCGGTAAACAACCAATGAGACTCCGGTTTAAACGTGTCTTGGCTCTTTGGCTCCCATCAACCAAAGAGAGCGAATTAGATGGAAAACCGATAGCGCGGTATGGAGAAATTCAGACCGTGATTAAGCAGAAGTCAGCCGAAGGCATAGTAGCCAAACGCCCATCGTAATGGTTGGGACACGGTTAAGGCCTGAACATTTAACCAAAGGAGGAGTCATGACTCACTTGAGCAATTCAACTACACCGACCGGTGATTATTTTGCGCAGCGTGTTGATATGCAACCGGCCTTAAAACCCCATCTATTTGATGAAGTATTAGCAGCGCCCAATCTTAAACGGGCTTGGAAACAAGTTCGGGCGAATAAAGGTGCGGCAGGCGTCGATGGTTTACAGATTGGTGATTTTCTAACGTGGTCGAGATTACATTGGAAACAATGTGAACAACAATTGCGACATGGAAATTATCATCCAAGCCCTGTCAGACGAGTGGAGATTGATAAACCTGATGGCGGTAAACGCTTATTGGGAATTCCTACCGTTCTCGACAGAGTGATTCAGCAAGCCATCACCCAAGTACTTTCTCCGATATTTGAACCGACCTTCTCAGACAATAGTTTTGGTTTTAGGCCGAAGCGAAATGGTCAACAAGCGGTTAGACAAGTTCATCGATTCATTAAACAAAAACGGCGCATAGCTGTAGATGTCGATTTATCGAAGTTCTTCGACCGAGTGAACCACGACTTGATGATGTCGAAGTTAGCTATTCTAAATAAGGATAAACAACTTCTATCACTCATTGGTCGATATTTGCGAGCGGGAATAATGGATAAAGGAAGACTACAACCAAGTACAGAAGGTGTGCCGCACAAGTAGGCGCTCTTAGGCGAGGTGGGCCACTCTCACCGAGACTATCAAATATTTTACTTGATAGTCTTGATAAAGAGTTAAAACATCGTGGCCATCATTTCGCTTGATACGCAGACGATTTTATTATTTTAATGAAATCAAAACGTGCAGGTGAACGAGTGCTTGATAGTATCTCCCGATATCTCAAAACCCGTTTGAAGCTAGTCGTCAACACTGAGAAAAGCCAAGTCGTAGAGGTTAGCCAAAGTAAGTTTTTAGGGTTTACTTTTACGCGCGTTTATATCAAGTGGCATAAGAAAACGCTGCATAAATCTAAACAATCGAAATTGGGGCGTGAGTATGCGCTATCAGTTGTATAAACTAAGTTTGTATTTACGTGGTTGGGTTAACTATTTAGGTATTGCTAATGCCTATCAAAATTGTGTTGATCTAGATTGTTGAATTAGGCGCAGAGTTCGAATGTGTTATTGGCGGCAGTGGCGAGAACAAAAACGAAAGTTGCTAATTTATTGAAACGCGGTGTTAGGATCCAAGCGGCTGTTGGTTGTGGTATCACAAGTACCAAGAGTAGGTCCCATGAGGGAAAGGTCCTTGGCGTAGTTCCAAAACACCGGGAATAAATCAAGCGATTAGTAACGACTATTTGGTAAAGGAAGGTCTGTTCTCACTGAGGAACGGATGGGTCAAAGTTCATTATCCTAACGGATAAGTTAAGTGAACCGCCCTGTGCGGATCCGCTTGCAGGGTGGTGTGAGGGCTGGAGGTTAGAGACCTCTGGCTACCCGATTAGCTTTCATTAGGTTTGTTACTTACGTTAACAGGCTGCGTTGAACCTTGTGCCTTTTGCTCGGAGACTGTTGTCATTACATTAAGAGTAGAAGCATTTTCGGATGCTATAGCGTTTTCAACCCTATCTACGAAATCAAGAAAAGCTCCTTTTTCTTCTTTACCTCTATAATAACCTTCCGCAGTAACGTAATTGAAGTATTCCTTTGCCAGTAATTGTTCGGTTGCTCTGTAATTTTTCCACTGTTCTCTAAAATGAAATACACTCTCTAGCGATACAAAAACAATAACTAGCAAACTGACTAACGTTGTAATTACATCGATATAGATATCAAAATTCTCAACTTTCAGATTCACCAAAACTGGAACAGTTGCGCCACCTGCAACTGTGGTTGTTCTCATCCATAGATAAGTCTTTTTTGCCTTTGATGCTTTTACGTCGTACCAGGCTCGAAATTGATTTAATCTTTCTTCAACATATTCTTCTTGTGTCATAGAACCATATTTTCTGGGCTTTTGATCTGACCAATTTTTCTTTTCATAGTCGTCCATAGAACTCCCCACTAAAATTTAATCCAGTAAGCTAACGCCTTACATAAGTTGTAGATTTGAAGCGCAGCGGAAAAGCTATCCACTTCATGTATTGGTTATGCAGCGTTAGAACTGAAGGAATATTATTTATCGTCATCTTTTTTATTCTTTGATTGACTATATGCTACTGCACCTAAAATTAAGCCGAATGTAGAACCAAAGACAAGACCAAGGCTCACATCACCAAAAAGAGCAGGACCAAAAGTAATGCCGATACCAGTGCCAAATACTAAACCAATGCCAGGATAACTCAAAGGTGGCAATTTATTTTGTTTCTTACTCATGTATTGAACCTATTTTAGTGATTAACAATCAAAATTCATTGAGCTACATAACTTTAAAGTATTTATGTTGATTTTCAATCAATATAAATCTCTGTTGAGCTGTGCCGCGTTGGCACGCTGTTTAATACTATTAATGGTTTTTGTTTATTCGAGAGTCGCGTACTTTAAGTAATAACTCTCTGTTTGGCAGGATTTTATGACGTTTTTGCCTTTCCTTGCACTTTCAACCCATCAATAACGACTCTTTTAAGTGCTAAGATTGCCTGATTTTGAGGTTGAGCGCAAGCAAGTGTCCACAGTTTATCACCGTGTTTAATTCACTGTTTTTACTCACTCTAATATCGTCATCCAGGTTTCCAGTGAAGGCGATTAATGACGCCGACATAATGCCAACGGTTTTTACCACAATCAGGACAACAAGGATTTCCCTTAACGATTAGCGCTTTATCTTCAGCTTTTACCTTGACGACTTTTAATGCTCGTCTAATTACCTGAAGCTTTTCCGCTCTCACTGCATTGGCTAAAAAGCCATGATAGCGAACTCGCATAAACCCTTTAGGCAGAATGTGAAGCGCATAGCGTCTCAATAATTCTTCACTGGAGAGTTTCATGACTTTGCTTTTATTGTCACGATAATCGCGATATTTTAAACTGACTTGATTATCTTTTAGATTGATTAATCGGTTAGGGGTTAATGCAATCCGTCTCGTATACCGCCCTAAATAATCAATCAATTTATCATGCCCGTAAGTGGCTGCTTTCGCCTAAAAGCGCCTACTCTTGGTGGTATAAACTACCCACGCTTTGCCCATCACTTGGTCGAGTGTTTGGCTAAACTTATCATCGGGTATTTTATCCAATAATCCTGCTTTTTCGCATCACGCAAACGACTCACGAAGTTGCCTCGGTAGTGACGAGAGAGTGCTTTCACTGGAAACAAGTACGTGCTTTTAGCTTGATGCCAATCGCCACTATCTCCGAGCGCACCGCCCGGCACCAGACAATGTAAATGTACATGACGCGCTAGTGTTTGTCCCCAAGTATGCAGCACCGATAACATTCCCAGCTGGCCATTCAGGCGTTTTGTTTCCTGACCAAACTGAGACAAGGTTTGCCAAACACTTTCAAATAACAATCGATAAATCACTTCAGGATAACAACTCACCCAACCGTTTAATTCACTCGGTAAAGTAAACACCAAATGATAATAAGTGACCGGTAAAATATCCTGTCTCCTAGCGTCACACCATTTTATCATGGTGTTATGTCATTAAATGCAAATAGACTAGAACCGAAAGCTTCCCAGCGGATAAACCTCACTTTTAGAAAGTCGTATTAGCTATTAAATTAGCACTATTTCAATTTACAAATTATGTTTTGCTAATCCTATAGGCATTGCGCAAAACTTAGGTTAGCAATTTTACGAACCAGCGTTGTTTTACCAGACTGCCAAGTTTCTTCGTCCAAGTTCCCTGACTTGTACTGATGCCAAGCAAACTCCTTAATTCTTAACGACTTGACAATCATCCAGACAAACTTTCGTTTGTCTTCCTCCATCAATACAACTTCGTCGCCGATCAGATGCGGATCAACAGCGTAACCAATAAAATCAGAGATCAAGGCAAGATCTGCATCGAGTAAGGCCTGCCGCGAATTCACCAAACTCGCGTTAGTGTTCTGCCGGATTTGTACAGCCACGTAGCATAGAGTCACAACAACCACCACGGTTCCAATGAGATCGCTTATTGTTGAAATTACTATTTAGTTCATTGTTGCTGCCTGTTTTCTCGATAGGGTTGAATCCGGTCACGCCCTTGCCGCTGCGACATGCTGTCTGGGCAGTATAACGCTCTTCTTAATGGGCAAAATAGTGTTGGCTAAAATTGTTGAGGAACGAAACACAGCCAACTGTATTTTGTCCTTTTAAACGACTTGTATGGATTTACCGCTCAAAATTTGGTTAAAGATTATTTGTTGCCCATTCAGCTAACTCAGTCTCTACCTCAGCCCAAAGTTGATAGCCTTCAGACCCTGTTCCAAAAGCACCTTCACGAGCAATAATACCGAAATATTGTTGCTCAAAATCAATAAATGGATACGCACCATACGCGCCGATACTGGATACCCTTGTAGTTATCGAGCAACTAAAGGGAACTTGAGGGCATTCAATCCACTGGCCAAAACCATAATGCCAATCTCCTCCAAGTCCTCCCTCAGCGAATGGCGAGTAAATAACACTAGCATTACCAATTTGGTCACTGGTCATTGCTTCAATTGACGCAGGGGAAAGAATTTGTTGATGAAAAATCGCGCCAAGAAATTCTAGGTACTCATCAGCCTGCCAGTGCATGCCACCAGCCAAGCGTGGGTTACTAACGGATGGTAAATCAAAATAGGCATTTGTGAAAAGCTGTGTCTCTGATTTGAAGTAATTAAATACCTGTTCCCAATCACTAAAACCACTAGCCTGAATTGCCATCAAACCAGCTACTTGTAAATGGGTACTCGCATAATAGAATTCTTCTCCTGGAGCAGGGATAGATGAATTATTATCAAGAATCGTTTTAACACAGTCCGAAAAATCTGCATTTGCGAAGTTCAAGCAAGCTGGCTCATTACTTAGTCCAGAAGTAAAATTGAGCAAATGACGCAATTCAATGGTCGCATGATTACCAATTGTTGGCCAAAAATATAGATAATCCTGTGGATTATCGTCTAAAAAAATAATGCCCTGCTCTACCAACCACAGAATTAATGAAGCGGTTACCATTTTGGAAGTTGAAGCTGAACGATACGATTTAGTTGTTGTTGATGCGCCTCGGTTGTGAATGAACTGAGTACCGTTATTGGACTCAACAATTAAAGTGAAATCCGTACCAGTGTTAACTGAATCAAGAGCCGCATGTAGCTGTCCCTCAATTGTCACTATGGGTTCAGGTTCTGTGTCATTGTTTGAGCTGCCACTAGAACCACCACAACCACTTATTATGGAGAAAATGGCTGCGAATAAAACAAAATACCAAGTATGTATTTTGCTATATAAAATTATGTTTGAACAATGAGTTATAAATTTCATGATGTCCTTTACTGTTGCTTAAGTTCTTGTTGAACGAAGCCGCTAACGCGGAGAATGTCTTCATCACCCGTAGTTTCAATACATCTTCAATTAAGGAGGTGCATTGACTGTCTGGAGAAGACCATGAACGACAAAGACCAAACTCATTACAGCGCTCTTTATGAGCGACATGTTAACGCATTAACACTTCAAGGTAAAAGCGAACGAACCATTGAAATGTACTCTCGGAGTTTGCGTAAATTAACTGCCAAGTTCGATATGCCGCCGGATCGGATTACGACAGAGCATTTAAAGCAATGCTTTTCAATTATTCTTTAAATTCGTTTTAAATAAACAATGGCAATTAAAATAATAAGTGACAGTATCAATATAGACATTTTATGGACTTTTCCAAATAGATAATAAATTTTTCTGTTTTTATACTCAAACTTGCCAGATTCACTTGAATTTTATCTGTCTCATTTAACTTAAAGGTTGTTCAAGAATTCTTATCAGAGCAAACTCGACCCACATATTCAAATTTATATTGGTCTTTCTTAGCTCTCAGACTCAACCTTATATTTACTGAATCTTGGTACAGCATACGAAAGATATCTAAATGAGGGCAAGCTTCATGTTTCCCCTATGGTTGATTCGCTGAACAAGGAAGAAAAACGAACATTAATATCAAAATTCTCATGCAAATTGTTCGGGATTAAAATCTTCTGCATTAACTGAGCCTGTTACACTAAAACTCACAACCAGACAAATTGAAATAAGTAATTTCATTAAACCTCCAAATCAGATAAATTTATATAACGCCCGTATTTGCAGAAAATTGAAGCAAAGCGTAAATTTATCAGCAACATACACTTGTTAAATGCTATGCTATGCGCATACTAATACGCATAAATGTTAAGGTGTAAATATGCAAAATTTATATAATTATGATGCCCCTAAAAAGCCAACGAACCTTAGTGTAAACAGTGATCTACTTAAAAAAACTAAGGCTCTAAACATTAACCTTTCTGCAACGCTGGAGCAAGCCCTAAGAGAAAAACTTGCAATAACAGTCAAAAAAAAATGGAAAAATGAAAACAAAAGAGCCATTCAAGCATACAATGATTTTGTAGAAAATAATGGTTTGTTTTCTGATGAATACCGGACTTTTTAATGCCTCAATTTGATATATATGCTAATCCTAATAAGAAAAGCAGTTCCGTTTACCCCTTTATCATAAATATGCAAAATGACTTAATTGATGATTTAGCAACTAGAATAGTTGCTCCATTAGCTTTGTATAGCAAATTCAAGGATGAAGAGCTTAAGAAGCTAACACCTCGAGTTTCTTATAAAGAACAAGAATTATTAATTCTTATTCCTCAGATTACTTCCATGCCTGCTAGGTTATTAAAAGAACCTATTGGCTCTTTGTCTCATTTGAGAGATGAAATAATTGCCGCACTGGATTTTGCTATCATTGGAATTTAACGCCCAATTAACGGGCTAAGTAATTGTTGGCTAAAATGTGAAGCGAAGCGGAACCTAGCCAACGGTTAAAAGTCCTGCTTGTATGTTTTGACTGCACTGTTTTATTAACTAAATAAACTTGCAAGCCAATCGAATGTTAAAACGGTAGTAAAAACCTTTAAAGCTACAATTCCCGCAAAAAGAAATATTAAAGCAACTTTAACCTTTTTACTCTGGATATTATTCCAATATAGTAATTTAGCTTTAACTTCACTTTTGACTTTATCTATACCTTCTTTCATAACAATCCTTTTAATTCATAGATAATTCAATATTAAAGCCAAGCCTTAATAAAAATATAACGAGGCTGTAGGAAAACCCTAACCTCTTTTTTTCGTTTAAAATATACGCAAAATATTGCGTTTCTACGTGAATATTATCTTGGTTCACCTAAACTAATTTACTTTGAGGGAACTCTCCGCGCAAAAAAAATCTTATAAAAAATTTACTCAACCTTTTCCTACAGCCTCAACGCCCTGCATAACTGGTGAGTTGTTCTGGCTTGGCTCTTGCAAAACAAGAGGCGAGACAGGTTGACGAATCCAGTTAATGTCTTTGTTATGTGCTGATATAACTGAGAGCTCATAATCGCCTGTTTTTAACTTTATCTTCATCTGTTGAAAAGCTCAGCCATTAGTGAGATTCATATCAATTTCATTGGCAATTTCTATTAGTTGCGCTCTAAATGTGGGCCGAGCATTCTCTCTTAAGCCATCGAACATTTCTCGTGCAAGAGGATTTTCCATAATTTCTTTTATGTGGTTCCTGACTTGGAGCCAGAGTTCATCGGATACGTAACCATTGATGTACTGATAGTGAGAGTTATCAAATACAATATAAACGCCTAATAGAAGCCAACGTGCCGAATCATATTCTTCAGGTGTAATCTCTTCCATTTTACCGTTCTTTGCCTTCCTGTTTGCTGAAAGTGCAAGAGTGTTCGATGCAAAAGCAATAGACCAGTCAACACTTATGCTAGCGCGAGACTGATAGGCTTGTGACATTGATATTTCCTGAGTTTGTTTCATTTGTAACCCGACAAATATTAATGAGCTAACAACAGCAAATATCCCAATAATTTCAATCCAGTCGCGTAGTTTAACGGTACTCATATTTCCCTCTTAAGAATATGTTTAGTTGGTATTTCTTCCAGTTTATATAATGGTTAACTAAGCCACATAACAGCTTATTCTGTTCAGTGAACCACAAGTAATGGAAAGATTTTCTGACCAAAAATATTAAATTGTTTAAAATCAAGAGTTTATAGAGCTACGCTCAATTTGTAAATGTTATTACTTCATTTTACATTGAATATTGTTCGGTCTCACCACGAGATACCCTAGGATTACCGCACCCTTCAGGCCATTCCAAAGCGTAGTATGCAGCATCTGCTTCACTTAATTGCTAATAAACAGGGGTTGCTTGTACTAACTGCGGAGATTATGGTTGGACCTCAGATTGGCAAGGTTACCAGTATTCAAAAAAAGACCCGTTAAATGATGACTTTTGGCTAGCTATGCCGAACACTTTTTTAAAGTTAGCGACTAATGCCGCTTTGGCTGCGGGTTTTACAGACTTCTATCCCGATGCATGTTTAATAAATCAATACTTAATAGGAACAAAACTCGGAGCACATCAAGATAAAAATGAGCATGATTTTTCACAACCAATTGTATCGGTATCGATTGGTCTACCAGCAATTTTTCAAATATTTGGTGACCAACATGCTAAAAAATTATTGGATTATGAGCTGCATGATGGCGATGTGATGGTTTGGGGACGTTGGCGCGTATGGTTTATCATGGTGTTAAGTCATTAAATGCAAATAGACTAGACCCGAAAGCTGCCCAGCGGATAAACCTCATTTTTTTGTTTATCTCTATAGTGAAAAAGGCTTATGTCATTCTCTGACCACTGTGCATGTTTACACAATTCCATTTAAATAAAGTTTTCAAGTAGTCCTCCATAATATTGACTCGTTAATAGCTGTTGACTAGTTTTTATTCCGAGTAAATGACAAGCTAAACCAGTATCAATAAAATGTAATTTTGGTATTCTAGTCGCGTTACGTTTTGAGCGGTTTTTTAGATAGCTGGGAACGCGCTTAACAATAAACATTAATTCTAAAATTTGAATGTAGGATTTAGTGAACTTGTCATCTAATTCTAAATCATTGGAAATGATTAGCGTACTTTAGCAAGTTACCACATAATCCTAAATATAAGGAATAAGTGACTGCAATCTAGAATAATAATCTCCCCTCGGGCTATATAGCGATTCAAAATCTTTGTATAATCGACCTTGAATATAGGAGTTGAACCAAATTGACTTAGCTCGCTTACTTTTTGATTGCACCTCTGGATATACACCATTTATTATCCATTCGGAAAGTTGTTGCCTAGTTGTTTGCAAATTATTTAGTCTAGAAATGTTTGTCCAATCAAGAAATCTATTAAGTTACCTTTGTAACCGGTTATTTCTGATATTGAAAGAGGGTATAGATCTAGTCTTGCCATGTGACCAGGAAGTGATTCTTGTGTTTTGGCTGAACGAAAAATATCTGCTGAACCGGTTAATAAAAATTTTCCTTTTTTTGAAGAAGGTAAACTATCAGAAATCTTTTTAATTGCAGGTATTTAGCTCGGTAAATACTGAAATTCATCTAATAGCAAGTTTATCACTCATTAGTATGATTACGTAAAACATAGTGTAAGAAGATGATTGTGAAGGTGTTTTTCCTTTCTAACGAGAAATTAAGCTGCCGACATGATTTGCAAAACCTGCACCAGCTTCTGTATAAACATTATATACGGCTGTTGCACCAGCGTCGGTTAATAGAATAATCTCATCTGGGTACTTTGCAGTTACAGTAATTTGCCCGGTAAAAGAAATTTCACGCAATCGATCTAATACTTCAAGATTCTCCTGTAAACGAGTAAGCGCCAACATGACGAGCTGAATTTTGTTATCTTTTTTTATTTTATCCCAAAAATCAGCGTCACTCGGGTCACCTTGTAAAACAAAGTAACCTTCTAATTTATATCGCTCAACCTTATTTGCATCAAAGTCAAAGCCAACTACGCTATCGCCATAAAGTTCAACCATTTTATCGTAAGCACCACGTCCAACTCGCCCCATGCCAAAAATCGCAATCTTTGCATTACGAGTATCAAGCAGAGGGTCATCGATAAGACGTTGAGTAGATTGATGTTTTCGCAAAAAATATTTGTTTTTGCTATAAAGTTTATCATCTTGACGATTTAACGGTGCAGAAAATAAAAATGAAAAGGATAATGCGATCGCAATAATTACCAACCATTCACTATCGATCCAACCATTTGTTACTCCAATTGCCGCAACAATTAACCCAAACTCGCTGTAGTTTGTAAGATTAATGCTAGCTAAAAAAGCGGTTCTTGCGCGCAATTTGAATCGAATCATGAGTGCGTAAAACAAAGCTGATTTTATGAACATAAAAGGGACAATCAGTAAGCCAATGGTTAATGCTTCTAAAGACAATTGACCGGCCATACCAATAGATAAAAAGAAGCCAACCAAAAATAGATCTTTAAAACCAAGCATAGATTTTGCCATTTCAGTAGATTTACTATGGCTTGAAATTAAGATCCCCATAAATAAAGCACCTAGATAACCTTTTACACCAGTCAGTTCAAACATTTCTGCTCCGCCTAAAGCTAACACAAGAGCATATAAAATTAATAATTCGCCATGCCCTGTTTTTTCAAGAATATAATGAAATACTGGTCTAGCTGGAATTAGCAAAAATAGTAGCAATGCCCAATAACTAGGTAGTTTTCCAGCTGAAGCAGCTAAGAAAATGACGGCCAACAAATCTTGCATGATTAAAATACCGATTGCAATTCGACCATGAAAAGAGCTCATTTCACCTTTTTCTTCTAAAACCTTAACTACAAAGACGGTACTAGAAAAACTGAGGGCGAAAGCTATCAATGCAGAATTCTTAAAATCAAGTGTTTCAAATAATGGTGCATGCAGAAGCGAAAGTGTGTAAATCGCTAGACTAAATAAACCGATTATTATTGTGATATGAATTAATGTCACTGACCAGACTTGCGGTTTTATTAATACTTTTAGGTTAAGTTTAAGGCCTACCGTAAATAATAAGAGGATAATGCCTAAATCAGCGAGTTTTTGCAGCATTTCACCACTGGCCATTCCTAGGTAATTCAACAAAAAACCAGTAGCTAAAAATCCTACCAAAGGTGGTAAATTTATTAAACGGGCTAAAAAACCGAATAAGAACGCTACAGATATCCAGGTGACATCACCAAGCGCTATCGCTACCCATTCGAAATCCATTGTTTTACTCCCATGTTAAATACACATTTTACCTGCACCAATTATAGTAGAAAAACTATGACATGTAATCATATCGAGAAGCTAGCGTTTTAAGCTTTTTTGAGTACTAATAAATACTAAAAACTGTCTTTGTAAATAGAACCAGAAAAAATTATTTGTGCTAAAATGCGCGCCGTGATTACTCTCTCTACATTAAATGCCAAATACATCCACGCAAGCCTTGGATTACGTTATTTGTATGCCAATTTACAAGAGCTTCAGTCACAGGCTAAAATCTCTGAATATACTATCAATTTGCGTCCGATAGACATAGTCGAAAAGCTGCTAGCCGATTCACCAAAAATTATTGGTCTTGGTGTTTATATTTGGAATTGTGAAGAAACGTTGTCAGTAATTGCACAGATTAAGCGTATAGCGCCAGAAGTTATTATTATTCTTGGTGGTCCAGAAATTAGCTATGAGACGCAAGAGCAGTCAATGTTCGACTTTGCGGACTATGTGATCACTGGCGCAGCGGATAAAAGCTTCTATCAATTATGTAAAGATATTTTAAACGATAATGCTCCTACAAAAAAAATTCTTAATTCAAAACCTATTGAGCTAAAAGATTTAACTTTGCCTTATGATTTATATGATGCAGAAGATTTAAAGCAAAGAGTGATGTATATAGAAGCATCACGCGGTTGTCCATTTAAGTGTGAGTTTTGTTTGTCAGCACTCGACAAAACCTCTTATCCATTTGAATTAGAGAGATTCCTCATTGAAATGGATAAATTGTATGCGCGAGGTGGAAGACATTTCAAATTCGTTGACCGAACATTTAATCTTAAAATAAAAACTACGCTACAAATTCTGGACTTCTTTTTAGAAAGAATGAGTGACGACCTCTTTCTTCATTTTGAGGTGATTCCTGACCACTTACCGGAAAAACTTAAAGATAAGCTACGCTTATTTCCAGAAGGAAGTTTGCAGTTTGAAGTTGGTATTCAAACCTTTAATGAAGAAGTACAATCTAACATTAGTCGGAAACAGAATAATGAAAAATCAAAAAACAATTTAATTTGGTTAAAAGATAATACAAATGCCCATATTCACGCCGATCTTATTTTTGGTTTACCAGGTGAAACATTAGAAACCTTTTCGGATAGTTTTGATCAATTATATGCTTGTCGTCCTCATGAAATTCAAATGGGTATATTAAAAAGATTAAGAGGCAGCCCTGTTATTCGTCATACTGAACCTTTTGATTTACGTTTTAGCCCCATCCCGCCCTACTCTATTTTAAGTACCAATACTGTTAATTTTATTACTATGCAAAGAGTCAATCGTTTTGCAAGGTACTGGGATATGATTGGAAATTCAGGACGTTTTTCTCGATCGTTACCTTATATTTTAAATGACCAGCCATTCGATAACTTTTTACAACTAACCGATTGGATATTTAACAAAACAGAACAAACCCACAAAATAAATTTAAAAAGGCTTTATGAACTAGTGGCACAAGCTTGTGAAGATCTGTTTCCAAAAACGTACGATGATTTAGTAGTTAATATGGAATCAGATTATCTTCGTTCAAAACTAAAAGGTTCATTTAATCGTTTAGCGTTATCCATAAATTCAACAGAAGAAACTTCAGTTAAAAATAAGCATTCATCAAGACAACAACGACATCTATAATGAATAATTGGCAACAATAAAGTGGATCTTTGGATCTATTTCACAATTTTAGCCGCTTTTATGCAAGCAGTTAGAACGGCTGGACAAAAGCAGCTATCACTTAATCTCAATACGCTCGCCACAACCTTAGTTCGTTTCCTATTTGCACTTCCGTTAGTTTGGATTTATTTATGGTTAGTAAAATACTACCAACAAATTGATTTTCCTGATATGAGTATTGGCTTTATAAAGTCTGCGAGCTTTGCAGCTATTGCTCAAGTTGTAGGGACTATTTTCACAATAAAAGCGTTTGGATACCAGAATTTTGCGGTTGCCACTAGTCTCGTCAAAACAGAAGCCATTTTAACCGCATTATTGAGCGTGTTAATGTTTGATGCGGTTCTTTCCGGCTTTGGTTGGCTTTCGGTCATTATTGGCGTAGTTGCCGTATTAATTTTAAGTAAAACGGATAAAAATCTAACCTCTATCTTTAAAAGTCCAGCGGCGTTATTTGGTGTGGGAGCCGGTCTTAGTTTTGCATTGGCTACATTATGGATTAGACAAGCCAGTTTACTATTAGAAACAGACTTAATTTTGAGTGCCGCTGTTACTTTAGCTTTTATGGTGACACTTCAAAGTACTCTTGTATTCGTCTATTTAGTTTACAAAGATAAAAGCCAACTAATCCAAATGAAAAACCATTGGAAGCTATGTTGCTTTATCGGCACTACCAGCATGCTGGGCTCGGTTGGTTGGTTTACAGCATCGAGTTTACAAACTGTGGCTTATGTAAAGGCATTGGGGCAAATAGATTTCTTTTTTACGCTGTTGATCACTTTAAAAATATTCAAAGAAAGTATTAGTATGCGTGAGTATTTTGGGATGTTTTTGATTGTGGTCAGTGTTTTTGTTCTACTATTACTCGCTTAGTTACAAAAAATGCCGCTCAAACCTTGCGTAATTTTATTATCACAATACAATCAAAAGCTAATTTAATAGGGAGCAATCAAATGATCAAAATGCTTTTCGCTTTATCTCTGCTAGTCGCTTGTTTTAACCTCCAAGCCGTAACAGAGCTGGATGATGTAAAATCTTTTACATTGAAAAATGGCATGAAGATTATGGTTTTAGAAGATGATTCTATACCGAACGCTAATATGTATATTTTTTGGAAAGTGGGCTCTCGCAATGAATACCCAGGCATTACTGGGCTGTCTCACTTTTTTGAACATATGATGTTTAATGGCGCCAAAAAATATGGACCTAAACAGTTTGATAGAGTCATGGAAGCCTCAGGAGGTGCTAATAACGCTTATACCAGTGAGAATATCACCGCTTATACCAATTGGTTTCCGGCAAGCTCTATGGAAGTTATTTTTGATTTAGAGGCAGACAGAATAGAACATTTAGCCATAGACAAGAAAATGGTAGAAAGCGAACGTGGAGTTGTCACTTCAGAAAGAACCACTGGTTTAGAGAATTCTAATTTTAGAATGTTGCAGGAGCAAGTTAAAGGTTCCGCTTTTCGTGCGCATCCTTATAGTTGGGGAGTGATAGGTCATCAATCTGATATTGATAACTGGTCTTTGGAGGATTTGAAAGACTATCATAAAACATATTATGCGCCCAATAATGCTGTAGTGGTTATTGCTGGTGATGTAACAGTAAAAGAAGTAAAACGTCTGGCAAAGAAGTATTTTGAGCCTATACAGGCTCAGCCTGAACCAAGAAAGGTGCATACAGTAGAACCTCCTCAAACCGGAGAACGTAGAGTTTACGTTCAAAAAAAATCAGTGACTTCTGCGAATATATTAATGGGATTTCATGTTCCTGAAACGCAACATAAAGATTATTATCCATTGAGCATGTTAGCTTCCATTTTAGGCGATGGAGACAGTTCTCGCCTGCATCGTTCACTAGTTGACGAAAAACAATTAGCGACTAGTGTTTTTACTTACATGCCCGACTCTTTCGATCCTAATTTATTTTATATTTACGCGACTGCTGCGAATGGTATTGATGCAAAAGTATTAGAAAAAGCGATGATTGTAGAACTTAACCTTTTAATGCAAGATGGTGTTAATCAGAAAGAGCTAACTAAAGTTAAAAACCTTGCTCAAGTTGATTTCTATAGAACGTTATCTACTATCAACGGTAAGGCAAATACTTTAGGTTCCTACGAGCTATTTTTTGGAAGTTTTAATAAAATGTTCAGTGCGATTGATGACATGAATGAAATTAACAAAAAAGATATTAAACGAGTCGCTAATCAATATCTAATTCGCTCAAACAGAACCGTAGGCATTTTAGATTCCGCGAAAGATAGCAAAGAAGGAGATAAATAAAATGAAAACGAATAAAATAAAAAAAATCACCCTTAGAATCTCTATTTTATTTGTTTTTATGAGCCAATTTGCGACAGCAGATTTTAAAATACCAGAATATAAAAAATTGACACTTAAAAATGGATTAACTGTTTATCTGATGGAACAGCATGAGGTGCCATTGATTGATATTCGAATGGTTACTAAAGCGGGCGCGATCAATGATGGCACTCAATACGGTCTGGCAAATCTAACGGGAGATGCTCTAAGCTTTGGTAGCGGGAAATTAAATAAAAAGGAAATAGAAGATGTTTTTGCTTTTCACGGTGCTCAATTAGGTGGCGGTGTTGAATTAGAGTCAGCAAGTACGAGTCTTTCTATCGCAAGTAAAGACTCTAATAAATTACTACCCATTTTCAGAGATATCATCACTAAGCCTACCTTTAATTCAGAGGAGTTTACTAAACATAAAAAGCGTTATCTTAATCAATTAATCCAAAGTCGAGAGATTCCTCGTAACGTCATTACTAGCGCATTTAATAAATTGTATTATGCTAAACACCCCTATGGAAATCCCGTAGAAGGTGATTCCTCGAGCGTAGAGACAATAACTTTAGAGCAAGTTGAATTGTTTTATACTAAATTTTATTCTGCAAACAATAGCGCTTTAATACTTGTTGGAGATTTTAAGACTAGAAAAATGGTTAAAAAGATTAAAAAACTTTTTAACGGATGGAAGTCAAACGTTATTAATCCGATTGAGTTGAATGAATTTAAAGCGCCTAAAGAATCAAATGTTTGGCTAATTAATAAAAGTGATGCAATAGAAACCACTTTTATGATTGGTGGTAAGGGAATTGCTTCAAATCATCCTGATAAAGTATCACTTCAGGTAATAAATACAATTTTAGGTGCTCGATTTACTTCTTGGCTAAATGATGAGCTGCGAGTTAACTCTGGATTAACTTATGGCGCAAGAAGCCGCTTTAATAGTCAGTCTAAATTTGGTAACTTTGTTATTTCAACGTTTACTAAAAAAGAGACAACCTTTGAAGCCATTGAGTTAGCGGTAAAAACTTATCATAGACTTTGGAACAAAGGAATTGATAAAGAAACACTAGATTCTGCTAAAACTTATGTAAAAGGGCAATTCCCGCCACGTTATGAAACAAGCGGACAACTAGCGAGGCTTCTTTCAACAATGTGGTCATTAAACCTAGATAATTCTTTTATCAATGATTTTCAAAAGAATGTTGATTCACTTGATGTAGATAAGGCAAATAGAATTGCGCAGGCTGTTTTTCCTAAAGATAACTTACAATATGTTCTGGTTGGAAAAGCAAGTGATATAAAGGAAGAAGCGAAAAATTACGGTGAAATAAAAGAAATGGAAATTAAGACCTTTAAATTTTAATTATTTACTGACCGAGCATAGAGTTAATTTTGTAATATTTTGAACGGAGGATTATAAATTGCCATCAAATAAATTTGAAAGTTTACCTTTAGAAAAAGCGTTGCTAGAAAATATTTCTAGCTTAGGTTATAAAGAAATGACGCCTATTCAAGAAAAAAGTTTACCACTGATTTTATCGGGCAAAGATGTTATTGCCCAAGGAAAAACTGGCTCAGGAAAAACTGCAGCGTTTGCTTTAGGTATTTTGCATAATCTAGATGTTAAACGTTTCAGAATTCAATCTTTAGTGTTGTGCCCTACCCGAGAGCTTGCTGATCAAGTTGCAACAGAAATTAGACGATTAGCACGTTCTATCCATAATATAAAAGTGCTTACGTTATGTGGTGGTTCTCCTTTAGGGCCTCAGATTGGTTCATTAGAACATGGTGCGCATATTATTGTTGGTACACCAGGTAGAATCGAAGATCATTTAAACCGTGGTCGTTTAAACCTAGAAAATGTTCATACATTAATTTTAGATGAAGCAGATAGAATGTTAGAGATGGGATTTCAGTCTGCTTTAGATTTAATTTTTTCAATGTGTCCTACGAAACGACAAACACTCTTATTTAGTGCAACCTTTCCTGATGAAATAAAACCAATTGCTAAGGCTATCATGAAAGATCCGGAATCCGTAAAGGTTGAATCCACTCACGATACCAATACGATTGATCAACACTTTTATCAAGTGGCTGAACACTCTGACAGGTTAACAGCTATTCGTTTAATTTTATTGAAATACCAACCAGAATCGAGCGTTATCTTTTGTACAACAAAAATAGAAACCCAACAAGTCGCTGATGAATTGGCTATGTTTGGTTTTAGTTGTATAGCCATCCATGGAGACTTAGATCAGAAAGACCGTGATCAAGCTTTGGTTAGATTTTCGAATAAAAGTGTTTCAATATTAGTAGCGACAGATGTTGCCGCGCGTGGTCTGGATATTGATAAATTGGATGCCGTTATCAACTATCAAATTTCGAGAGATCCTGAAGTTCATGTGCATCGAATTGGCAGAACGGGTAGAGCTGGTAGTAAGGGAACCGCCTACTCAATTATTATCGAAAAAGAAGTCCATAGAATCATTAAGCTAGAAGATATGATGAAGCAAAGCATAAAAATGGAAGAACTCCCCAATAGAAATATTTTAGAGAAAAAGCCAAACAAGCCTGATATGACAACGTTGCAGATTGATGGCGGTAAAAAACAAAAATTGAGAGCTGGCGATATTCTTGGGGCGCTGACAGCAAAAAAAGGAACAGATAATATTCAGGGTAATCAAATTGGGAAGATTCAAATTTTTGATAATCGGGCCTTTGTTGCAATTCATAGAAGTATTGCTAATGATGCCCTGAATAAAATTCAAAATGGAAAATTAAAAGGTCGCTCATTTAAGGCTAGATGCCTTTGGGGATGATTTTTAAAAGTGGCTATATTTTACAAGTAGTTTGGAGTTATTCCTTAGGCAGCAAAGAGTCATCACCCCACTCACTCCAGCTACCATCATAAATAGCAATTTTTTTGTAGCCACATTCATCAGCCACAAGTGCGAGAATACTAGCCGTTACACCAGAACCGCAGCTGAAAACCAATTCTTTTGCATTGTTTTTTATTTTGCCGTTAAAGATATTTTTTAACACTTCTTTTTCTTTAAAATATCCTTCTGATATCACCTCTGTAAATGGAATACATTGTGAACTTGGAATGTGTCCACTTTTTAATCCTGCTCTTGGCTCAGCTTCAACGCCATTAAAACGACCAATGGAACGAGCATCAAATATTTGAATTTCGTCTATATCTATTGCAGATAATACTTCATTGCTAGAATAAACCATATGGGGTTTAAACTGAGATTCGAAGTTTCCTAACTCTTTCGTTGCAGTGCTAGAATATTCTTGATTCGTTGGTAAACCTGCCTCAATCCATTTTGGTAACCCACCATCAAGAACATAAACCTTTTCATGCCCCATTGTTTTAAACATCCACCAAGCTCTCGGGGATGAAAATATTCCCATTGCATCGTAAACTACAATTATTGAATCTGAGTAAACACCTAGCTGTCTGACGGACTGTTGAAATTCTACAGGTGTACATAGCATATGTGGCAATTCAGTATTTTGATCACATATTTCTGTATCAAAATTAAATTTTTTAGAACCTGGTATTTTAAGTGTAGGTATTGGAATAGATTCGCTATTTGCTTTCTTTTTCATGGTAGCATCGAGAATTACCAGATTCAAATTTCCTAAATTTTTATACAACCATTCTCTGGAAACAATATTAGAGTGTATATCGAGTATCATTTTATTCCTTTATATATTCCATTGTTGTAATTAAAGTATTATTCTTAAAACTGATACTACCCTGTCAGTAGTGACGACTTAGAATAACATATAATAGAAAATATCATTTAATAAGAGTATGCCATAAAATGACTGAAGTATCTAAGCAACCAACTTTACTAAAGAATTATTACTCAAGAGAATTAGTTCAATCTATAGCAAAAAATTGCAAAGAACAGTATGCGGATTTTGAAATATTGTCATTTGAAAAAAATGTATTAAGTAATGATTGGGAGCAGTTAGAGCTGAAAGACAGAATGCACCGTATTGCAGAAATTCTTGGAGCGTCTTTACCAAAGGATTTTAAACAGTCGATTTCCATCATATTGAAAGTCGCAAATAACTACTCGGGATTAGCACACATGTGCTTTCCTGATTTTGTTGAGAAATTTGGTATAAATGATTTTGAAACTTCAATGATGGCATTGGAGGATCTTACAGAGGGTTCAAGTTCCGAATTTGCAATTCGGCCTTTTATTATTCGTTATCCTGAATTGACTATGCAACAAATGAAAGAGTGGACTAAGTCTAATAACTACCATGTTAGAAGATTAGCGACCGAAGGATGCAGACCACGACTTCCTTGGGCAATGGCGTTACCGGAGTTTAAACAAGATCCTAAACTTGTTTTAGAGACAATAATAGATTTGATTGACGATGATGAGCTATACGTCAGGCGAAGTGTTGCAAATAATTTAAATGATATTAGTAAAGATCATCCCAAAATGGTGAGCGAGATCGCTTCACAATACTTAGGGCGGTCTAAGGAAGTTGACTGGGTTATTAAGCATGCATGTAGAGGGCTTCTAAAAAAAGGAGACAAAGAGGTTTTGGCCTTATTTGGTTTTTCAGACGTTGGGCATATAAACATCACTAATTTTAAATTGGATAAATCAGTTTGTTTAGAGGAAAAAGTAAATTTTTCATTTGATCTAATATCGAATAAAAATTCACTTGGAAAACTAAGAGTTGAGTTTATTATCGATTTTATGAAAGCCAATGGAAAAACCGCAGGAAAAATATTTAAAATATATGAAGGAGATTTTGATGTGAAATATAAGTCGAGCAAGAAATATTATTCATTTAAAAAAATAAGTACCCGTAAGTATTATTTAGGGAAACATAAGCTTCATGTTGTTATTAATGGAGACGTTTTTGCTAGTAAACAATTTCTATTAACTTAATCTGCTTCGTTCCCCTTTGTTGAAGAGGAGTTAGGGGAGATTTATCTTTAATGTTATCAGTTAGAAATTGATTCATTGTTAAAAAAAAATACCCTCAGTCTCCCTTCGCACCAAAAGTAAGTCCCATAAGGGAAAGAGGGGGAAGTTATGATAAAGACGTTGTGTTGTTCATTATTTCCGCGACTTTACGATCCGTACAATTATCTTGAGATCTTAAACCGTCAATAACACTATTTTTGTTCTTTTGATCTTTATTTTGACTCATTTTTGATTGTCCAGAAATTTTACTTATGTCAATTTTAAAACCAACAATTGCGTGAAGCATTGCGTCTGTTTTTTTTTCTGGTAATTTATCCATTGTCCATGGAGTATCAAATTGGCTTTCATGTATATTTGAAAGACGTGTAATGACTTTTAAAGTTTCCTCACTATTTAATGTTGTAGCGATGCCCTCTACTTCTATAGCCTGATAGTTCCAAGTAGGGACTTGATCGGGTTTTAAGTACCAGTTAGGTGAAATATAAGCATGCCCGCCTAAAAAATTGATAATCACTTTACTAAAACCATCTAGACCTTCCAATAAACTATTTTTCTTTGCGGCATGACCATACAAACACATTTCATCAACATCTAGTTCAAAGGGAATAAATGCCTGAATAATCTTTCCTTCATGAATGACCATTATCTGGCCAAAAGAAATTTCTTTAATTAGTTTTAGACTTTCTGATTCAGGTATTTCAAAATGAGATGGTGTAAACATGATTTGTACCATTGTTTAATTAAGAGCAATTACATCAATAGACTATACTGTAATATAACAAGTTGCGAAATGAATAATAATGGATCAATAAGGAAAGCTAAATGGAAACCAATCAGTCAGATAACATCTATTACGTTAGCCCAGAAAGCTCATTGGAACTTTTGTCAGTTAATGAAATGCATTGGTTAATCGAGCAATCTCAAGGTCAAAAACATGAGCTAATTAGACGTTGCGTACTTGCTGTGCTAAATAGCGGCTCAAATCTCGACAATGCAAAACAAATGCTAGATATGTATCAAGATTTTGATGTTAAATTAAGCTGGCAAAGACGAGGAATACGATTTGAACTAATCAACCCGCCGATGCAAGCATTTGTGGATGGAGAAATGATTTTAGGTATGCGTGAGCATCTTTCCGCGGTGGTTCGAGATCTTGTTTTTAGTCCGAGTTTATACGAAAGCCAATATAATACTGATCTTTCGCAAGGTAAAAAAATTACTGATTATATCTTTCGTATTCTGAGAAATGCGGAAACGTTACAACGTGGTAAAAAACCCAGTTTGGTTGTATGTTGGGGTGGACATGCGATTTCCGATAATGAATATAAGTATACTAAGAAAGTTGGCTATGAATTGGGGCTAAGAGGTTTTGATATTTGCACAGGTTGCGGAGCTGGCGTGATGAAAGGTCCTATGAAAGGTGCGACAATTTCTCATGCTAAACATCGTAATCATGATGCCTTATATTTAGGCATTACTGAACCCGGAATAATCGCATCTGAAGCACCTAACCCAATTGTTAATCATTTAGTGATTATGCCGGATATAGAAAAACGTCTAGAAGCATTTGTTAGATTGTCTCACGCGATTATTATTTTTCCTGGTGGTGCAGGTACTGCTGAAGAACTGCTTTATTTGATTGGACTATTATTACACCCCAAAAATAAATCGATTCCATTGCAGGTTATTCTTACTGGACCTAGTTCTTCAAAGGAATATTTTGAGCGACTGGATCAATTTATCAAAACTACTTTAGGTACAGAAGCATCGGATCTTTATAAAATCATTATTGAGGATCAAGTTAAAGTTGCTAAAGAAATTAAATCCAGTATTGATGAAGTGACGGATTTCAGAGCCAAGCATAATGATTCATTTAATTTTAATTGGCGTTTAAAAGTAAAAGAAGAATGGCAGATTCCTTTTAATGCAACGCATAAGAATATGGGTGAGTTAAATCTGTCAAAAGATCAACCAATCCATGAATTGGCTTTAAATTTGAGAAAAGCCTTTTCAGGAATTGTCGCGGGTAACGTAAAGCCTGATGGTATTGCGGAAGTAGAAAAGCATGGTCCGTTTATTCTTCAAGGAAGTAAAGAAATTAGCGAACCATTAAATAATTTATTAAAGTGTTTTATTCAGGAAAATAGAATGACTTTGGCATCTAATAACTATGTTCCTTGCTTTAAATTAGAGTAGCGATGTTCAGAATGGTAGTTTTTAAAACAAAACTTTATCAATAAAATCCTGCCAAGTAGCGCTGGGTGTCCAAATTTTTAATAAGTCTTTTTTAGCTTCAGTTTCTTCAACGCCCAACTTTGTCATTCTATGTAAAAAAACAAATGTTGAGGCCCGATAATTGGCTTGGCAGTGAACATAAACTTTGTCTTTGCCATAACGCTTCATTAATTTAGCAAAAGATTCAAAGTTTTCTAAGGATGGTTCAGACCAGTCTACAGGTATTTGCTCGTAACTTAATCCTAAAGATTCTACAACGCCTCTTTCTTCTTTTTGATCGCCAGGAATTAAATTAATGACATGTTTAAAGCCATAATGCTTTATCAATTGATATTCATCCATTTTTAAATAGCCAGAACTTGCAAGGGTTTCTGAAACAAAATGAAAATTAGTAAGAGTCTTAAAATCAGAGTCTTTATAATTAGCTTTTTCACTCTCTTTTGCTATAACTGTTTCGCTAGCCAACATCATTGTAATGCTAAAAAAAAGGATCTTAATAATATTCATATTATCTCTGTTTAAAATAATTGATGTTGAAAACAGGTCAATTCCAAAGTGTTTTATATATTTACTACTTAGAAATATTACAGGCCTACTTTAAGTTTCTCTAATAATTTATCATTATTTTTCAAAGCGTCTGTCCACTTTTCGAAATTGCTATTTAGATTATCTAGTTTTGATAAATCACCTACTCGTCTTGATATCTGATCTTTATATTCATTTTTATATTTGCTTGTCTGTTTCTTTAAACTATTATTTATCGCGGACAAAAATATATTTTCAAGGTTCGTTTTCACAGATATATTGGGTTGATTCAAACTACCTACAGCCAATACGGTTATCTTAATTGTTTTTTGATCCGCTAAGCTGGTTTGCCAACCAGATAAACCTTCAGGTGGATTAATGCTAGCATTGGCAATGGCTAAGTTCAATTTGATATCAATGTCTTCAAGTGTTATTTGACCGTCTAGTGATGCATTTAGGGTTCCGGAATTGATCATCCAATTGCCTTGCTCGCTCTGTAGTAACTTAATATTTTCAATATTCCAGTTTTTTATATTTGTGTGAATTTTAGTGTTCATTTCTTGCGAATTTTTCCACTCGCTTTTTACTTTCATATTTGCGCCACTTTGATCGGTCAAGCCTTTAATTTCGATATTCAACTCCGCTGGTTTATTTA
Organism: Polaribacter sp.; assembly: GCA_047633355.1. Classification (GTDB taxonomy): domain Bacteria; phylum Pseudomonadota; class Gammaproteobacteria; order Enterobacterales; family Kangiellaceae. Next base: position 24,669 of record JBLIBL010000015.1, on the reverse strand, counting down.
TAATCCATGGATAGTAACCTAGATTATTACCTTCACCGAATGTACTCCATTGTTTATCTTTACCACTAAGGCTGACGTGTTTTATAAATAAGTCAGGAAATTTTTTTTCATCCACAAATTGAATCAAGGTTCCATTTTTAGTTTCATAAGTAACCGCTTTAGATTCAGACTGTTTCTTGCTGATATCTTTATTATGCTTGCTGAATTCAATTATTTTTTTAACCCAAGGTGTGAGTTGTGCTCCAAACAACTGTTCATATATGCTTTTTGATACACCAGAAAGACCGTTATTTAAGCCTGTTTTTGATAAAAGTCTATCCAAATCTTGTTGCTGACTATTTTTTACCTGGGTTATCATTTGAGTTAGTTCTGTTTTATCCGTTTTAAGTCTTTTATTTAACGCAGAAATTAATTTTCTTTCTTTGCGAATGTCGGATTTTAGTTTTTTCCAATCTTTTCTGTCTTTAATTAAATTTAAAGAGTTATTTTTTGCTCTTTTTGATAAGCGATTAAATGCTGCTTCGATCTCTTTTAAAGTGATTTCATGTTGAGAGTTTTCTATTTCATTTTCCCAAAATTTATTTAGAGATTGTTGTTTTTTCTCTAGTTGCTTAAGGCTTTTTAAAGTCACTAAGTCCGCTTTATCTACTAAAGCTTTAATATCAATTTTGTTTAACTCAGGGAGGCTAGTATTAAACAATTGACCAGTTTTACTATTTTCTAAATTTACAGACTCTTGAGATTTTTCTATTGAACCATTATTTTTTCTTTTTGTACCTAATTTAAGACCTTCGATCTTTAGCTCATCAATAAGAATTTTTTTCCATAATAGTATTGAATTATCGATTGAAAATTTAATGGTTTTTAGCTCAAACAAATTTTGCATTGGTTGATCAGGATCGGTCGCTGCAATACCGTTGATAGACACACCCAAAGGTAATAGATGAAGCTCCACTTGATCAACATCAAATTTTGCCCCCAGCATTTGAGTTCCAGCGCTCTCTATACTGGATTTAAAAATAATTGGTGCAATAAGGTACCACGATAATAGTAATATTAAAGCTGTGAGAAAAAAAGCTGAGATCCCCCACCATCTAAATATTTTCATGGTTGCCTCCTGACTTTATGAATGAAATTTTACAGTTGTGATTAATGTTTTTCATATAGCTTCCAAAACGTAGATGTTTTTAAAAGCCTAATAAACTGATATTTTTCAATTGTCACTAAAAATTGGCCTCTATATAATTTTATAAATGACTTGCTTGTTGGGTAAAGAATTAAGGCAAATAATACAGATACAATAAGTGAGCCCATAACGCCTGAATAATAAAAGTTGCTCCAACGCCCAACCACAGTATTAAAAAACCATTGCCAAAGATCGACAAGGTTTGGATTTAATAAGATGAAACTACCAACGGATTCAAAAAAGCTAGATAACAGATAACCTAAAAGGGCAAACAGTGGGTAGCTCAAAAAAAATAGAGATAGGTTTACTCTAAAGCTGAAAGCAATAAAAAGAATGAGTAGATTATGTAAAGAATATAAAGGTGTTAACCCTAATATTGTAGATAATGAAATTGCGATGGCAAGCTGTCTAGGGCTTTGCTCTGAATTGAGCGCTTTGAGCAGTTTTATCAAGGCGGTTATCATAAATTTATCCTTTCAATTTGAAATTGTTTAATTGCAAAGATATTAGCCAAAAATTGCACCGTTATTAATAGGCTTATCTGGGACGGCTAATATCACACCGCCATTTTCATCATAAAAACCTGTAACCAAACATTCGGACATGATTGGGCCAATTTGTTTGGGCGCAAAGTTAACTACTGCGACGACTTGCTTATTCAGTAACTGGTCTTTTTGATAGTGTACGGTAAGTTGAGAGCTTGCTTTCTTGATGCCAATCTGCTTACCAAAATCAACGTGTAAAATATAAGATGGATTCCTCGCTTTAGGAAAGTCTTCTACTTTTACTACTGTACCGATGCGTAACTTTATCTTTTCAAAATCACTCCAACTTATATTTTCCATTAATACACCTTCTTATGATGTGAGTAATATTTATTTGTTGGAGCCTTTATTTACTAGAGCAGTCTGAATCAAGCTTTAAAGTTTGCTCGACTACAGCAAAAACTTTGTCGTAGCCACCCGCTTTAGTGATATCAAACTGATATTTATGATTAACGATGATGGTTGGTACCGCAGCAATTTTATATTTAGATAATAGGCGGAAGCTTTCATCTATTGCTACTTTTATTTTTTCATCTGACTCGATTGCGGTTTTTGCTTCTTCTTGTTTAGCGCCTAATGACACTAAAAATGCAATAGCGTCGTCAGGAGAAGTAAATCCTTTTTTCTGATTGTGGATTCGGTCAAATAGAGCAGGTGTGGCTTTATCAAGTAATCCAAGAAAGTTTGCTGCATGATGGACAATTAAAAATGAACCAAACTCTTCTTTACCAAGGTGTGTGGGTATTGCAACAAAACTTACTTTTCCTTTGTTGGAATCTTTCCATTTTTTAGCTTCAGTTTCTAACGTATAACAGTGGGGGCACTGATAGGCAAAAAATTCCATGACTACAGGTGCTTCACAGGACTCATCTGATTCAATGCGTATAAAAGGTTCATCTTTTAGCAAGCTAAACTCTACTGACTCTGTATCAACTAAATTGGATTGTGGTAACTTGGATTGGACTAATTCGGCTTCGACGAACTTGCCATCATTGGCGATTTTATTTGTTGGTTCGTCGGGTTTTGATTTATCCACTACCGAAGGTTGATCACAGCTAGCGAGCAAGATTAACGTGAAGATGGCAATAAATGATTTTTTAACGAACTTAGACATGTAAATAACCTAGAAATGACAATAATTGAAGCGATTGTATCAGGTTATTTAAGCCTTAAAAACACATGATTAAGGTCTATGATTATGGTGACTATAAACTTTAAAAGTGTTTAGTCACGGATAGCATCAATTGAGCTTTTCTTTGTACACCCTTTTTAGCTCTATTTAGACTCCATAAGCGTGTTTCATTGCCTGCTGTTTCGTATATCGATCGACCTTTTAATGTGAGCATGATTATGGCAGGTATTGTGTTGGTATAACGGTTGTTATTAAGTGTTTTGCGTTTGTTAAATGAAAAAACATTAGGCTTTACTGTGAACTTGAAAAGTGAAATTTGCAGGTCAAAACGTAAAAAATGAGACTCTGAATTTACTTTTTGGTTAAATTGATTGTTTTTAACTTGCCAATGATCCAAATGAGAATTATTGTCGGAATGACTAAATAGGCTTATATTGACACCTGAGGTATCTGAGAGCTTACGTCCAATGACAAAAAAGACATTGTCGCCATTGCCTCGGGTTTCGTGACCGCTAAAATAATACTCTTTTGCAAGTTCGCCGATAGAACGAGGTGTGAAGGAGGCATGCATATCACTTTTATATGGGACTCTTGACTTATCAATACTGGCGACTTTGATAGTGTTCGCTTTTTGATGATCAGATGCAAAACAGCTGGTTGAAACAACTGGAGCCAATACAAAAGCGCCTATTGTTGCTAGCGTCTTTAACCAAGATTGTTTAATGAGAGCTCTATTTAAAGTGCTTTCAGTCACATAATTAAGCGAGACAAGCGCGTCGCCTAATCTTAAGCGATTGTCTTTTTGGTAGCATAAAGCTATTTTTAATTGGTTAGCGGTTACGATTCCTTTTTGCACCAACAAGGTACCCAATCTATATTTCTGGGTGTTTTTATCCAGTTTCGAAGTTTCGGGTTTTGATGTTGAAATCGTACCGAACGATAATAGATTTGTTTTATATAATTCGACAATTGATTGCACTTTTGAAACCCCCAAAGACAAATGTTAAATAATTCCCTAGTTGAAATAACGTTAACCTCAGGAATAATTACAAATTCATGCTAGCGAATCAATAGATTAATGCCTGATAATTAGTCATCGGCTAGAGGGAAAAATCCTTAATCTATTTTTTTGATTAAATTGGACTTAAATTGCCAATATTTATGCGGAGATGGATATAGATATCAATACAAGATCCTCTGCAAGCTTAATTGATGAGAGTGGATATGTCCGTATATGAATAGAACTGCTAGGGTAAAAGTAATTCTAATTCAGCTACTAAGCTTACGCGTGCCTTTTCTAATAAACTTGAAGAGTCATCATGTTTTTCCCAGTGTGCAACACCAAAAACAAGGATCGTGGTTAAATTAGCGGACAAGTTTTTTAGTTCTGAAGATATTGCTTCTTGTAGTTTTTCTTGTAATGCGAGTGTTGATTCCTGTGGTGTTTCTGGTAGCACCATTAAATAATTTCCTTGTTGTGTATTACCTATCATGTCGGCCCAACGAAGCTCGTCCATTAATGTGCTCTTTACACAGGATTGTATGTCATTTTCATCTATTTCTTGAGGGTTCTCTGAGATTAAAAGGTGACATTTCATTAAAGACAGTGGGTTTTGGTATCTTCTACTGCGACTGACTTCATAATCTAAAAATTCAAGCCAATTAGCACGCTTTGGCAGACGAACGTCGGCTGTAATCTTAGTCGGTTTAGATGTCTCTCGCTGTAAAATAAAATAATGAATTAGCTGCTGTTTTGAATCACTAGAGTCTACTTGCCAGTATTGAAAAGATTTTCTCGCCGGTGTATTGCTATCAAAAAGCTGCAAATCGATACTTTTACTTGGGTCATTTGAAAAACTATCTCCCTCGATGGGCAAGGAGGCAAACAGTCGATTGATAACATCATCTTTTTCTAATCGACTATCCTTTAGGAATTGATTATTACACCAAGTTATTCGTGTATTTTTATCGGTTACAATTATACCCATTGGAGATAATTCGAGTATTCGAGTTGCTTTATTATCCATTTAAATCTTCCATTTTAATCAAGCATTAAATAATTACTCTAATTAGCACTATGCAATCTATACTTATTTAGTAGGCGTTTGCATTGGATAAATTATCTACTCAACCAAGTGAATAAGTTATACCAATAGAATAATTGTAGCATATAGAGATATAGAATAAATTGAATGAGATAGACAAAAAAGAATTAAAGAAGATAGAGAATGAATTTTTAAGCCTTTCTCGGATTAGATTTGGCAGAATGTTAGAATCATTAACGTCAAAACAACAAGACTACTTTCGCCTGTTACCACTCTTTTTTCATGTTAATCATCCAACGCTTCCAGGCTACCATGATAGTTTTACGCCCTGTGGAATTCCTAATTACTCACCGACCAGTCTAGAAAAAAAAATTGTTAAAACAGTTAGTCAGAGTTTTGATTATCAATCAAAGGCTCACCGGTATTTCTCCATTGCCAGTTTGTTTTTAATGGGTAGTATGGGTACGTTGGGGCAGTCGATTTCTAGTGATATTGATTTATGGATTTGTTTTACTGAGAAGCTTTCTGATGAGCTAAACCAAAAGTTAACTAAAAAAGCTGAAAATATTAAGCTGTGGTTTGCAGAGCAAGGTATTGAACTGAATTTTTATTTGGTAAATCAAAACGATTTTAGCCAAGGCAATAGTCAACAATTAGATGTAGATAATTGCGGAAATGCTCAACGTTTTCTTTTGTTGGATGAATTTTATAGAACGGCTATTTGGTTAGTCGGTAGAAAACCACTTTGGTGGCTAATACCTGAATCAGAAAATTATTCAATATTTTCAGATCGACTGATTAAGCAAAAACATCTCGACGAACATGATTGGATAGATTTTGGTGAAGTTAAAACAATTCCAGCTGTGGAGTATTTTACCGCAACACTCTGGCAACTATATAAGTCAATCGAATCACCGTTTAAATCTTTTGTAAAACTAATGGCATTAGAGGTTTATGCAAAGAGTTATCCATGCGGAGGTTTATTGTCTTCTCAACTGAAGTCGATTTTACATGCTCATCAATTGAAGTCTACAGAGTGCGATCCTTATCTCTTGCTATTGTATTTTTCCGAGGCATATCTTAATCAATCACCGCAAAAATTGGATTTTTTACGTCGCTCTTTTTATCTTAAATCCGGATTAAAAATCAAATTAGAAACACGCTACAATAATAACGCCAAAAATTGGCGTCATAGTTTGATGCAAAATCTTGTTAAGCAATGGGGGTGGAATTTAGCAACTTTAGAAAGGCTAAACAATCGTCCGAATTGGAAAATAGATACTGTTACGGAACAACGGAAAGATTTAATTAGGGAACTAACAAGTTGCTATTACGTTTTATCAAACTTTGCTCGCATTCATGGTGTAATGAATAAAAACATTAAGCAAGAGTTAACCTATCTTGGTCGACAGCTATATGCATCTTTTGAAAGAAGAAATGGGAAAGTGGATAGTCTAAATAATGGTATTGCAAAAAATGTAGTTGAAAATACCCTTACCTTGTCAGAAAAAGAAGGTGTCTGGTCAATCTATCAAGAACAGATCGCTAGAAAAGAGCTATCAATTAATGAGCCAATATATATTGCGGACTCTTTATTTGACTGTTTAACTTGGGGTTGTGTTAATAAAGTAGTGGGAATCAATACGCATTTTAACCTTTATACCAGCGACCTTTACTTTAATCAAGACTACGCGAAACAAACAACGCGAGAGATATTGAAATGGATTTCTATAGAACAAAATAAACATTCAAATTTAAATTTAAATTTAAATTTTAAAGATTCAGCTAAAACATTATCTTTGGGATTATTTATTAATACTGGGGTCGATCCGCTATTAAATGAAAAAAACCGTGACCGATATTTAATTGCTAATAATTTAGATTGCTTATCGTTAAGTTCAGAAAAAAATAATTTAGCCTATTCTTTCCATGTACTTTTGTTGAATAGTTGGGGTGAAATTGATTTAAACTATTTCCAAGGAAATGACGCAATACCTCAGTTTTTTAAAGAGTACAGTGATGTCATTACTCGATTGTATTCACAAGACAAACCTTCTTTTTATTGCCATGGATTATTACAAAATAAGGCGATTGTCGAACGAATATCCAACTTGCTACAAGAGTGGTGCAGACTTTATGTACAGAGTAAATCAAATAAAACGAAATGCTACAATCTAATGTCGGTTGGAAAGCAGTTTTTATCAATTAGCTTTGATGATAAAAATATCGAGTGTCTCTTGCTAGAGAATAAAGAGAAGCTTCTTAATAGTGTTCATTTTATTAATAAAGAAAAAGCGAAAGATAAAAAAATAAAAGTTAATATTGACTCTTTTTTACCTTTACGCCCAATTGAAAAGTTAGTTTTACTACGCCGTTCGAATAAAAACCATCAATGCTTTATTAGTGAAGAAAAGGGGAAAACCGTTGAGGTTCTATTTAAATCAAATTTAGGGGCGATTCACGCTAGAAAACACAATAAGGCGGATATCAAGCAAATAATTGCTCACTACCAACAATTTTTTATGAAAGCCGAGAATCGAATTGGTGACCTGAAAACGCTAGAGGTAGACTACTTTAGATGTAAAACAATTAATATAATAAACAACGCCGGATCTGAAATTAAAAAAAGGGCTACAGAGGTCAAGTTAATACCGCTTAAAAACATTCATTCTAATATGAATAATTTTAGCCTGATTCAAGCGATTAAACTAACGAATAACCAAAATCCATTGGCATTTAACTTCCACTCAAATGAAAAAGACTATCTATTTTGGATAGATAAAGAATCCATTTATACAAATTTAGCTAAAGATATCCTTAAAAATCGCAAAACAGATGAACAATATCCCATTTACATAACCGATCTCGATCTCGGTAAGGAACAACGTCAAGTTAATATTGTCGAATTGCTGAACGTTAAAAGAGACTTAGAGAACCGAATTAATTTGCTATTATCAAAAATTAATCAAAACTAAACACTTTAATGCTCTTTTCAAGCATGTCTTATTGTTTACTGAACAAAACATTTATTGCGCAAAACATTCCCATTTTATTGCTGATCCTTTAGAATCACTGCAATATATTGAAATAATGGAACTTTTAGTAGCTTAAGGGGCAATTAAATTGGACGTTAAAACATGCTTACATAGAATGATAATACTTCAAATAGGTCTGATTTTCACTGGATTAACTATGATTAATCCAATGCATGCCGCGGATAGTGAGAAAAATGCGCATCCTGGTAGTTTACCACCGGAGCACATCCAAAATCAGGTAAGGCCCTTACTTAACGAAGTTAGAAACGCGCAACTTGATAGAGATTTACCGCTCGTTCAAAATAATATTGTGAAGATTACTAAGGCGTTAGGAGATTGGGCTGGCAATCCTGAAACAGCTCCAAATTATTTTTCTCCTATTGAGTCAATGCCACCGCTTAAATCGCGAGTTGGAGAGCTGTGGCGCAAAATTGATGATGATATTCATGCTAATGCTATGTGGCGTAATGTCCCCGATGGTGACCCAAAAAAGATGAAACAGGGGCTTCGTGCAGCTGGCAGGACTGTTATTACTTATTCAATCTTATACTCATTGAATTCCTATAAGCAGCAAAAGCACCTTAATATTGTTACTAAGGGCGCAAATTACTTGCTTGATCTTCAACAAGACAATGGTTTATTTCCTTTGCCAGACTTGCGCGGTAAAGATAAACGTCAAACGGTGGCGATTAGCAGAGTGCTAAGAAAAAATCCAGCGGCTTACAAAGATGGGTGGATCCTAAAAGATCACCGCGGAGAACTATTATACGATCATGCTGTTGCTGCGGTTGGTATGATTGAAGCTTTTAGAATAACATTAGACCGTCGTTATTATATGTGTGCCGAAAAAGCTAGCAAATGGGCTATGCAACAGGCGATTGATACTAACTGGAGTAACAATGCGTTTGCAGCTTGGCTGCTGGCAGAATTTTACTCGATCAGTGAAAAAGAAGTTTACCTTAATGCTGCAATTGAAAAACTGAAATATGGAGTATTACCAGGTTTAATGAAAAATGGTCGCTGGATAGATCCTATTAACTCAAAATTAGTGCATCATGCCATTAATGTTAGAGGGTTGCTGGCGGTATTGAGACAGCTACCAGAAGAACACTCTTTCAAAGAGAGATTAGAAAACCATACAAAAAATGCTTTAGATAATGCTGCCGCGCAAATTAATTCTAAAGGCGCCTCTTCTGTTTCAACATCTACTGAAATGTTAATCGACGCAATAACTGAGTTTGGTATTGATAACAAGAGCTGGCTGCATGCTTTGTATATCAACATCAATGCTAGTTTAAAACAGTTAGATAATGTCAAAGTTGCTGATGTCGGCGTCTACTTACCAAAATTTATTCAGTTTGTCCAAAAACAAAAATATTTGGAAAATCACGAAGTGATAAAAAGTTGGGAAAAATCGCAATGAGACGGAATTCCCCCAATCGTTTAACCAATCAATCATTTTACAAACGGTCTTATAGTGTCGCTTGCAAATTTATTTTAGCTATTATTGTTTGTTTGTTTGTTGCCAGTTGTGGCAACAAAAGTGTGTTATTTTTAGATAAAGCAGTAAAAGATGTTTTACAAAAGGAAGATTCAGAGACAACTTTAGACCCCGTTGAAGCAAAAAAAGAAGAGTCAAAAGGGGAAATAGATCAATGATGCTGAGTTTTGCAAAAATGCATGGGTTAGGCAATGACTTTATGGTGGTCGATGGCATTTCACAAAATATTTTTTTTAGTGAATACCAGATTAGAAAATTAGCTGATAGAAATAAAGGTGTAGGGTTTGATCAGCTGTTGTTAATAGAAGCGCCTCCGCAGCCTGATGTAGACTTTCATTATAGAATATTTAATGCAGACGGAACGGAAGTTGAGCAATGTGGAAATGGTGCAAGATGCTTGGCAAAGTTTGTCAAAAAAATGGGGCTGACCTGGAAGCATAAGTTTAGAGTGAGCACACAAAAAGGTATTATGAGTCTGCAGCTGATGAGGAATGGCTTAGTTAGTGTCGATATGGGTGTTCCTGAATTAGAGCCTCAAAAAATTCCACTGGCTGATAATGAAGAAGCGATTAGCTATAAAATTAAATTAACAACTCAAACAGTTTCATTTGGATCGGTTTCTATAGGAAATCCGCATTGTGTGATAAATGTTAACGATTTAGAGAGTGAGCTTTCGGATGACTTGGTAAAAAACATAGGCAATGAAATTAATCAACATCAGATGTTTCCCAATGGCGTCAATGTTGGTTTTATGAACATTGTTTCTGAAAGTGAAGTAAGGTTAAGAGTCTTTGAACGAGGAGCTGGAGAAACTTTAGCTTGTGGAACTGGCGCGTGCGCCAGCATGGTTATTGGCAGATTACAAAATAAACTTTGCCAAAGAGCTAAAGTTTTTTTACCTGGCGGTCATTTGCACATTGATTGGGCGGGAAAAGGTCAATCTTTAAAAATGATTGGACCAGCCGATTTTGTTTATCATGGCTACTTAGAGATTTAGCTTAAAGCAATAGCTCTTTATATTAGAATTCAAGGAATAAAATAATAATGACAGAATCAAATAATCCGACCTTGCAAAAACAGGCATTAGAATCCAATAAAGCAATACCCATTAATATTAATAGTGAGAGTCTTGACTCAAAAGAATCAATAAAAAAAAAATATCATTTAGATCGTTTTAACCACATGATGGAAGAAGCGGCAGTTAGACAATACTTATGTGATAATCCTGATTTTTTTGTTAAACAACCGGATCTTCTATCACATATTGACTTAGCTCATAAAGAAGGTGAACTACCATCGCTTGTTGAGCGTCAAGTTAAAACGTTAAGAGTAAAAAATCAGTCACTACAAATTCAATTAGTTGAAATGCTGCAGTCAGCTTTTAGGAATGAAGAGTTGCTTAATAATTGTAATCGTTTTTTGCTTAATCTTTTAAATGCGAAGGATCTAAATAGCTTAGTTAATCAAATTCTCACAGGTTTAAGGACGGAATTTGATTTGGATGCCACTGCGCTAATTTTGATTGGTGATTACAATACTTGCCATCCCGCCAAAATATTTACACAAGTTGAAGATATTAAAAACTTACTTAATAATCAGTTTCCAGAAAATAAGTCTCTTTGTGGTCGGCTAGAAAATTCAATAAAAGTGGAATTGTTCGGTGAATTAGCCAGTGAAATTAATTCAAGCGCATTGATTCCATTAGGTGATAATTGTCGATTTGGTCTGTTAGCGATTGCTAGCAAAGATGAATCTCGATTTGCGCCGGAAATGGGCACATTGTTCATTGAATTAATTGCTAAAACAGTTGTCGGTATGATTCGGATGCATAAAAATTAGTCAGTGTGAAAAAATGAGCAATCAAAAACTAAATTCTCAAGAACCAGATCTTCAAAAACTGGACCTTCAAGAACTGAACCCTCAAGACATTAAAGTCATTAGTTTTGATTTAGACAATACACTCTATGACAATACCCCAGTCATTATCCGAGCAGAAAAACAAAGCCAAGAATACTTAGCTTTAGAATTTGGAAAACAAAACAGAATTTACGATGTTAATGTTTTTAAAGAGATTAGGAAGAAACTTTTCGAAAGTAATCACATTGCATTTGATAATTTGACTCATTTACGTCAAGAGTGTTTAAGAGAGCTTTGCATTGGGTTAGAAAATCGCGATTTAATTATTCAAAAAGCTACCGATATATTTATCGACTTGCGACAGCAAGCTAGTATTCCAGAAGAAATTGTTAGTATGATTAAAAGCCTTTCTAAAAATTATATCCTTGTAAGTATTACCAATGGAAATTGTGATGCTAATAATCTTACGATAGGAAAATATTTTAAGAAGAACTATTCACCACAACAAGGGCATCGAGCAAAACCTCATACGGAAATGTTTGAAAAAGTGATTGATGATTTTCAAATAGACGCTAATCAGTTATTACATGTAGGCGATGAAGAAAAATCGGATGGACTTGGAGCGAAAAATGCCGGATGTCATTTCTATTTAATAAAACCGTTTGAAAAGTTAAAAGATCTGCAAGAATCAATTAGCCCATTTCTTACTTCTCTAGATCTATAAAGTTAACAAGAAATTAACTTAAGGTTACGCCAACATTGCAATTAGATTAAATCTACAAGTAGTGTATTAGAAAAAATAGAATTAATACTTAATTTTGTTATGTGATCTATTATTCTTTAAAATCGTATTGGAAAAAATATGCATCAAACTAGTGGTCGTTGGAAGTTTGGCCTGATGTTGGCGTTATTGACATCGTTAATGTGGGGTCTTTTACCCGTTGCACTAAAAGGCTTATTGCAATATTTGGATTCAGTGACGGTCACTTGGTTTAGATTTCTATTTGCATTTTTTATATTGTATATTTATTTATTTTTAAAAAGAGAGTTGCCTACTAAAAAAGTATTGACTAAAAACATTATCTGGTTGCTACTTCTTACTATAATCTGTTTATTAGCCAACTATATTTTGTACATGCTCGGACTTGAAAAATCTACACCAGAAAGTGCGCAATTGATGATTCAAATTGCACCCATGTTACTCTTACTGGGTAGTTTATGGTTGTTTAAAGAATCATTTAATCGATGGCAAGGATTAGGGCTTATTAGTTTTGTATCGGGTTTGGTGTTATTTTTTAATCATCGTCTCGCTGACCTAATGAATTTAGACAGCGAATACGGTTTCGGTGTCCTTCTGGTTTTTATTGCGGCTATTTTTTGGGCGATTTATGCGCTGGCACAGAAGCAGCTGCTGAAACAACTTACCTCAGTTCAAATAATGATGATCATTTTTTCATTTGGTAGTTTAGTTTTTCTTCCAAACTCTGAACCGACTCAATTACTCAATTTAGATTCACTTGGTTGGTTTTTATTGATTTTTTGCGGTGCCAATACCGTGGTTGCTTACGGAGCATTTTCTGAATCTCTAGCCCATTGGGAAGCATCTAGAGTGAGCGCTGTATTAGCAATTACGCCGCTTTTCACTCTGTTTTTTATGCATTTAACAAGTTACTATTTTCCAGACTATATTCAAACTGAAAATTTAAACCAATTAAGTTTTGTTGGAGCATTTTTAGTCGTAGTTGGTTCTGCAGGTGTTGCACTTATAAAGTCTAAAAAATCATAGTTTCTAAATTTTATTAACTGTTTCACCGCGTTTCAAATTAGTGATCTTAATATCTTTAGGAGAAAAAGCTTTTTCTAAAATTGGAATCGTTAATTTTGCATTTGCATTACCACACATAAATATATCAAACGCTGCATAGGATTTTTCTGGCCAAGTATGTACGCTGATATGTGATTCAGCCAAAACAGCAACCCCTGAAATCCCGCCAGTTGAAGAAAAACTATGTAAATGAATATGGAGTAATGTAGCGCCAGATATTTCTATCGCTTCTTTAAAAGCAGATTTCATTTTTTCTATATCATCTAAATAAGACGCACCCCAAAAATCTACGATAATATGATCGCCAGCATAACTAATATTGTCTGACGTTTTAAAATAGTCTTTTGGTTGGTTATTCTGTATATTTGGTTCTTTTTTCATTAGTCAACTTGCCAACTATAATCCAAATATTGATTCATCAAACAGGGAGACATTAAGCGATTGATACAATTGGACTTCGATTCTAATTCATTCTTACCAAATGCTAGCGATGCAACGAGAACATCGGGAGTAATAAAGCTTGTTGTAACCTCAAATGAATTTATATTTTTAATTCTAGCTTTTACTTTCTGTTTTGTACTTGAATTTTTCCATGCCAAATGAAAACCCCAATCACCAAATGAAGGAACATTTTGTCGATAAGGTAAACGATTAAAGCCGACAGACTCAAGCGTTAAACCAATTGCCAAGAATACTTCTTTAGCATGATATGGTGAGGTCGATTGGACTGCAACAAATCCTTCATCAGTTAGCCTTGATTTTACTTGGTAATAAAATTGTTTGGTATAAAGTTTATTAATTTCAATAGAGGACGGATCTGGGAAATCTATAATAATAGCATCCCACTTTTTATTCTCGATATTTTTTAGAAAAATATCAGCGTCTAAATTATATACGTTAAGAGACGCGACCCTTTCAAATTTATTATGACCAATGCTGTCTGATGTTACATTAACTGTGTCGTCAGTAGCTAGTTGTAAGCTCCTAACACCCATATCTTTAATACCCTCTGCAGTTAGCACTTTCAATCTAGAATCATTAAATGCATTTTTATTTAGTGTTGATAAATATTGATTGTTAGTTGCCAGTTCGATCATTTTCGGATCTAAATCTACCAAAGTAATACTGTCGAGTTCTTTGTATTTCAAAACCTCTCTTAATGCAAGCCCATCACCTCCACCTAAGATCAAGACTGTTTTTGGTTTTGCTAAAGACATAACGGGGTGAACTAATAGATCATGATAACGTTCTTCATCTAAGGAAGAGAATTGGGTATTGCCATTGATGTATAATCTAATGTCCTTTAACTGTTTGTTCTCAGTAATGACAAGATGTTGATACTTGGTTGTATGGCTATAAACAATCGGATCATCGTAAAATTTTTGCTCTAATAGATGGCTTAGTTCTTGGTTTTTCCAATAACCGATGGATAATAAAAGTGCCGCGGTAATCATTAGAATCAAGCTACTCCAAATATTCTTAATTAGTTTAGTTCGAAGTAAATAAATTACCGTTATAAAAGCAATCAAGAGATTAAAACCAGCGACGATAAAACTGATCTCTGTTATAGGATAGTTTTTCAATAGGAATTTTACCCACAAAATAGCGCCAACAAATGCACCAACATAATCCATAGCGTAAACAAGTGACAAGTTGGTTTTTAAACTCACTTTACTCTGTTCAATAATTCTCATGACCAGGGGGATTTCAAATCCAATCAAAAATCCAACAAATAGTACGAAAAAATAGTGAACATAAAGGAAATGATCCGTTAAGTTTGCATAAGTCCAATAGATTGCCAATGGCGCAAACGCACAGATGATTGCCATGGTGGCTTCAAGAGTTACAAACTTTCCAATTAAGTTGTCATCGGACATGGCAGATTGAACAAAACCAGAGACACCCATCATCAACATCATAGATGCTATTACGATAGAGAATTGTTCAATAGAATTACCAAGAATATAAGTGGTGAGAGTCGCTAAAACATATTCGTTAACAAGCCCGCTCGCTCCTGTAGAAAACATACAAAAAGCTAGTAGAGCTGAAAAATAGCGAGGTTGATTCATTGGACTTTTAATAGAATTATTGGTTAAGATTTATTCTTGAGCTATAAAATAGCCATTCCTAAAATCAAGGCCATTCCTATTTTAGCGAGTGATAATTGCAAAGCCGCGACTTGTTGGTCATTTTTAATAATATCAGATGCTTTAGTCGCAGTAACAATAAACCGATCAATTAATATTTCAAACAGGTATAACATAATCATGCCAGAAAATGCGGCTGTAGCAAACTCAATAGCTTGCACAGAAAGTGTAGGCACATCAATATTTGACTGACTAACAATTGCGCTTTGTAAAATTAGACCGTATGCGATAATTTTACCGGAAAGATAAATTCCGGCGGATAAATTGTTATCAACGACCGATTGAACAAGGTTTACTTTTCTTGCAAATATTTTTTCATAGGCAACTACTAATAATACGACGGTCACTTGTCCAGCAACAAAATATACTAGAGAGGATATAAAGCCACCATCGTCCCCTTTGATACTGGCATAAGCAATTATTCCAGTCATTATCAAAGTACCAAATTCCACTAGTCCAATAGCTAAATTACCTTCTTTCAATTCTTCGGTATTATTGACGCTTGGCAAAACGGCTCTATCAGTTACCAATAAAGAAACGAGCATGAAACCAACAGCTAACAAACCATAGCTTGCTGTGGTAAATAAATCATTAACAAAATCACTATTGCTCGAGCCCGACAGAACTCCGATCATTGCAATAGCCAAACCGAGTTGAGCACCGGAACGCCTAAAACCAACTGCCATATTACCGTCAGCAATTTGTTCATCTGCTTTGTATAATTTACCAGATCGGAAATTTAGAATGGCCTTCATTAAAATAGCCAATACCAAATATATCAAAGTGTACGCGATGTAATATAAATATTGTTCAATGTTCATTGATTATCCCCAAAAAAGATAAGTGATTGTTCTTATATTTAAGTTTAAAAATTCTATTCACTGCAATTCTATTTACCGCGACTGGATGGTCCGCGGTTTCGGTTGGATGAGCTAGCGCCACGAATAGAAGAACTTGATGCCCGTTTGCCCGTTCGTGCGCTGTAAACTGTACTTGAATTCGCTCTTGCAAAACCGCTGTTCTGATATCGGCTATTGGAATACGTTGAACTACCGAAGGTTCCCCAACGATTATTTCTACCGTAATAACTAGCGCCACGGTGGCGGCTGTTATATCCGTTCCAATCATTATATCCATACCGAGATGGGCCGACTAAACCACGATACATATGGTACATTCCATAATAGTGCCAAAATGAAAGGCCATTCGATTGACGCCATTCACCGTACTGATTTGAGCCACTAGCAACACCATCTTTTAATACCGGCTCCGCAATGGTAGCCATGCCAACAGGTTGAGCGTCAGTGATTGCATCTTCATCATAAAAACCAAAAGGCTTAGTGAGAATAGCCATTCCTAAGTTATCATATTGTTTTAAAAAATAAGTCTCGCTGACACTTTGCCAGCCTGTTTCTTTTGATTGGTCGTCTTCAATTTCAACATATTTATGGAATGTTTTGGTATACAATTTTTGTATCCAATAATCGGCGTCGGTATGATTACGATCCCATCGATATCTTTCATTTAAAGAAAGCGCTTTCCACATATCTTTTTTAACGTTAATTTTTAAAGTTTCACTTCCCCAGCCTCTTCTTATGGTGGCTAAAGTGGCGACTTGGGAAGAATCAAAATACTCGAAAACTGTCGAATCTACTTTTATTGGGCTATAGCTTGTTTCCGAACCGTTGCCACAATATTCACCTTCACACCAACTAGCACGAGTAATTGTAAGGAAATATTCAATCCTTTGATCAGCAAGAACTTTCACGTAACTTTTTTCAAGTTGGGATATTTTATTTTTAGTTTCTTTTTGCTGTTTAGTGGCTTCTGTTAATTTTTTTTCAATCAATTGACCTTGTTCACCTATAATCGCGTAATCAACAAATTCATTAGAAGAGTTGCTTCGTTTATTATATTCGTTGTTAAGTTGAGAGTTCGATTCCTCAACGATTTTAGCTAGGTCGTTTATAAGTGACTGCCTAGACTCTAAATCGACTGATTTGTTTGGGAAGTTGGCAATGGCTTTTTTGGATTCAATTAATAACTCGTCTTGCAAACGACTAATTTCAAATAAGTGTTGTTTGGCTTTCTCTTGAATCAAAGATGCGTTATCGCGAGACTCAATTAAGAATGCGATTCGCTCATTAACATATCGTGTACTAATATTAGAATTTTTCATGTACTCGGAATGCATTTTATTCAGTTTGAATACGCTAGTCGAATCTTTAGGATCATCCTTATCGTAAAATGGAGTGATTTCATTATTATATAAATTTCGTGCTTTATCTAGTTGAGCACTAGCGATAGAAAAATATTGAGTCCAATCTTCACTTTGAGAATAGTGCATTAAAAACTCGGAATCGTTATGTTTAGATAGTTCAGACAATTCATTTTTACGCTGTGCGATGAATCGTTCTAATCGCTCTTGCTTGCCTTCCATTCTTTCAACTTCTTCTACAAGATTATCTGGTAGGCCTTCACACCCAGAAAGAATGGATATAGAAAGTATAAGTAGAATCGATTTACTCAGATTTTTTAACATCTTACAGAAGCCCATTAATTTGATTGTCCACTCGTTTGCAAAACTTGTATGTCTTTACTTTTAATCGAATGACTAACAAAAGCCTCTCTTTCTACTTTATCTTCATTTTCATGCCAGCTTTCAACACTCAAATATTGACTATCGTCCGATTCAAACTCATACATTCTTAACGGAATTGAATTGGATTTATTTTTAGCATCAAGAGCATTTCTAAAAAACAAACCAGCCCAGGTTTCATCATCACTATAGAAATATTTAGTGCCCTTATAAATTACTTCGCCTTCTTCTTCATCTACGATGTAAGCTAAGTCTTTTTTAGATAGTGGTTTTCCGTCAAGTTGAATATCTCTTAGTTTAATTGAAGCATCTGTTAAACAAACCTCCAACTCATCATCAATTTCCCATTCTACAAAGGTTTTTATTCCACGCGTTAGTGAATAAAGCTCTAGTTCAATAATCCAATAATCTTTTTTTCGCGGCGAAAAATCATCCCATTTTACATCAAGATAAGAATAATAATTAATAATCTGCCAGGTATCGTTATTCAAATCAATAAAACCGCCCATTTTTACAGAAGTAATATCAATTTTTTGACTTGCTTCTTTTGGCAATATTTCGAGCGACCGTATTGCTTGTAATTGCTGTTTTAGATCAATCATTTTTTTTTCCTTATACTAGCCTTAATACTAATCAAGCTTTTTGATTTCTTCAATATCCATTACATCATCGTTATTCTTTGCTTTTTTGCCTGCTTGTAATGCATCGTGTAAGCCTTCTGCTACTGGAGAAAGTTGAGCGGTCATTTCTGCAAGCCGCGCACTCGATTCACGAGCTTTTAGGGTGCTGTTTGCCATAGTCTCATTAGCCGTTTGAACCGCCTTCATTAATTGATCGAAACCTTCTTCCATTTTTTCAATAGCAATTACTGGATTATTGTATAAATCACCCACTTCCTGAGCCGCTTGGTTTACTGCTGTTGCATTTTGCGCCATCATTTCACCTAAGCCTTCTTGGAATCCTTGAACCGCTTTTTTGACGGAGTCTTGTTTTGCTAATGCGGCTTGTATTCTTAACGCATTGGTCATCACCATTGGACCAACCGTTAGCGCAGAGTCAATTTGCTCGCTAAGTAGCTCATTGGTTGCAACCGTTTGGTCAATGCTAATAAAAAACTGAACGGCGGCTTGTTCCATCGTTCTGAGATCTCTTATTCGTCTTGCCGCTTTATTCTTAACTGATGCCAGTTTTTGTTTTTCTTGAATATCATCTGCGTCAGTTTCCGCATCCAACTTGTCTAATTCGGTGATAAATATCTCGCCAACATAAATTTCTGATTGGATCTCTTTTTGTGCGCCTGCTATTTCATTGTATTGATTTTCTAGTTCAATACTGGTTTCTAATAATTCATCTTTACCAGATCTCAAGCCATTGAGAATGCCAGCAACATGCGATTGCATAGGTTGATATTTGTGAATAAATTTTGAAACGGCCTTTCGTTTCATGCCTTTTGGCATCCATGAAAAATACCAAGCATTATGTAATGAGTGAGGATTTAATTCATCCATAGCGCTACGAAGTTCTAACAGCTTTTCTCCCGTAGGCGACTTTCCATCAAGACCTTTAAGTAACGATCCTACACTTTGAGACATTAAATCATTGGCGGCCAACATTTTTTTTTGAGATTTTCCTCCAATTGCATCTACAGCTCGCATAAGTGCCGGACCAGCTTTCTCTTTAACTTGAGTAATGAGTTCCTTGGAGCGTTCTTTCATTGAGGAAAGATCGGTTTCTTTTGCCCATTTAGGTGTTTTTATTAAGCTACTCATATTATTTATCCCTTCAATTCTGAATTTTTATTAGTCAGTAAATCGTTGTTTTAAGAATTCGGCTTTTTGCGCAAACTCATTGTTACTCTTTTTGATAATCATTTCTTTAACATCGCTTAATTCTTTACCCATCGATTTGATATTTTCTTGAACCTCAGAAATAATTTTGATATCTAATCGTTCAGACTCAGACAACTTCAAATAAGGAGTGATTGATTTTTTTGGCAAATATTCAGTCGCCATACGATTAATAACCCAACTAAGCTCATTTTGTGTCGCAGAATCATTAACTAATGGTAAAAGCTCGATTAATTGGTCAATTAATGCTTCATAATTCTCTCTAAGCGCGGGTGAGATGATGTTCTTTCTGAGCTCAAGGTTCGCCATTAATAACGCTTTATTGCCTATTTCGGTTGCTGATAATTCGACAACTTCATCGGTAGCGTTCGATTTTTCGTTATTATTGTTAGATACTAGCCAGAATGTTGCTAATCCAATTAAAATAGCGATAATGAGGCTAATTGCTAGCCCAAAAAAGATGGATAAAATCACTAATACGATAATGGCTAGGATAACTGAGGTGATTAACTGCTTAGTTTTAGAACTCATAAGGTTTCTCTTCTATGTTGTTCTTTAATATGTTTTTTTTAATCAAGGCTAATTCTAACGTAAAACGGTGGTTTAAATTCCAATTAAGTGATTTATTTTGTAAATAAACAATAACCGGACAGATTTACTCTTGTGTATATATTTAAATTTATAGCTCTTTCAACTTCGCTTTAAACTCTTTGGTGATCAAAATACGCTCATTAGTTGTAGGGTGAGCTATTAGAAAGTTGGGTATATCTTGATTATAACTTTCATATTCAAACTCCCCATGATGATACTTTTCAAGTAATTGCATAACTCATAACAGGCGGTAATATTGACTTTATCTAGTGTATTTTATTATATGCCATTATGACACACAAAATTATTGTGTGTCATAATGGCAACATTGTTAAGCGAACATAAAACTGAGTTTTTGTATGAACCAAGTTCTCAACTTAAAAACTCGATTGGTTGTTAGAAAATCATCTGTAATTCAAAATTGTATTCAAAGAAACACTGATTACTCTGGCTCTTCCCTTTCTCAATTTATGATAGATTTAGTTATAGAAAAAGCCAATAAAGTGATTGATAGAACGGATACATTAAATCTATCATATACTACTGCAAAAGCGATGTTTGATATATTAGATAGCCCTTTAAAAGCGAATGAAAAATTGAAGAAAGCCTCAAACAAAAATAGTTGCTGGTCAATATCAAAGTAAAGCTATGGAATTTTCTAATCAAAACGTAGAAGTAATTAGAGCAATATTTTTTGCTGGTTTGCCGACAGCAGTCATCACATTCCTAATGGTGTTTTTCGCCATAAAAAGAGGTTACGTGGAACTTGGCGAGGATTTGGATGAGCTCAAAAAAAGAAAAAAGCAGGCGAAGATAAGTAAGACTGAATTTAAAGTAAATCTTGTGCATAGCAAGTGGCTTTATTTTGGTGGCGGTTATTATGGGCTGATGGCTTTAACCACCTATGCGCATGTTGAGTTTATGGAAATTTATGATTTTTTTGGCAATTTTTCTTCCATCGCTAATTTTATCGATAAAATATCCTTTGGCGCTTTTATTAGATTAATTATTGATAGTTTTATGAACCTTATTCCGGCGTTTACCTGGTTTTTGTATTGGCCAAAAATAATCGTAATGCATAGTGGATGGTATTGGTTAGGTGCCTCTTATGTTGGATATCATATAGGTAGTTATCTAGGCAATTGGTTTATGACGAGAGAAAATACTTCTAACTAATTGGTTAAAGGAAATAATATCAAATGAAACTACTAATTCTCCTATTACTCATTGTGTTTATTCCCCTTTCTCATGCTGATGATGCAAATAAAAGTGTCGTTGGAACCTGGCAAACAATTGACGACAAAACTAAAATGGTAAGATCGTTAGTTGAGTTATCTATAGAAGATAATAAATTATATGGAAAAGTAGTTGAACTGTTTCCTCAAGAAGGAGATCTTGAAACTCCTATTTGTGATAAATGTGAAGGAGAAAAAAATAACAAGCCGATACTGGGATTACAAATTATAGACGGATTGATTTTGAATAAAAACAAATGGACAGACGGTGAAATCGTAGATCCAAAAAATGGCAAAACTTATGATTGCAAAATCTGGTTAGAAGATGGGAAACTGCAAGTCCGTGGATACACAGGGTTTTTCTTCAGGACGCAAGAATGGATTAGATTTTCGTCATAACATATTTTCTACCACTCTTCCTTTAAAACGCATTAAATTTAAAAAATATGAAAAAATTTCACCTAGCACAAATTAACATTGCCAAAGCCAAAATGGATTCAGAAATAATGAAAGGTTTTGTTGACCGATTAGATGAAATTAATCAAATAGCCGACCATTTTGCAGGATTTATTTGGCGTTTACAAACGGAAGATGGAGACTCTACAGGTATTCGAGCATTTAGTGACCCTAATTTAATAATTAATATGAGCGTTTGGAAAGATATCAAATCGCTTAAAAGTTACGTCTATAAATCCGCCCATGTTGAATTAATCAGAGATCGACAAGCATGGTTTAATAAAATGCTTGAATCACAAATTGCACTTTGGTGGGTTCCTGTCGGACATATTCCTAGTATTGAAGAAGGCAAACAAAAACTGGATCTGTTAGATAAGAATGGGCCTAATGAAAATGTATTCACTTTTGCAAACACGTTTCGTAAAACTATTTAGTTATCCCAAGTTCCGGTTAGCTAATAAAATCAAATAATTAGCGGAAGTAAGTAAAAGACATAAAAAAGGCCGATCAAATGATCAGCCTTTCTGCTTGCTAAGGGTCTTTTAATTGGAGGCTTTATAAACTGTAATACATCTCAAACTCAACAGGATGAGTCGTCATATTCAGATAAGTGATTTCTTCCGATTTTAAATCAATATAAGAGTTAATAAAATCATCACTAAATACACCGCCACGGGTTAAAAACTCACGGTCATCATTAAGAGCATGTAGTGCTTCTTCTAGTGAAGATGCAACTGTAGGGATGTTCTTCGCTTCTTCTGCAGGCAAGTCATAAAGATCTTTATCCATCGAATCACCAGGGTGAATTTTATTTTGAATCCCATCTAGACCAGCCATCATCATTGCAGAGAATGACAAGTAAGGATTGCCTGTTGGATCAGGGAATCTCACTTCTATACGGCGTCCTTTTTCGCTTGGAACATGTGGAATTCTGATAGAAGCACTTCTATTTTTAGCAGAGTAAGCTAACATAACAGGCGCTTCAAAACCTGGTATTAAACGTTTGTATGAATTAGTTGAGGCATTTGCGAAAGCATTGATCGCTTTTGCGTGTTTAATGATTCCGCCTATGTAGAATAGAGCTTCTTCTGATAAACCACCGTACTTATTACCTGCAAAAATATTTTTTCCATCTTTTGCTAATGATTGATGTACATGCATGCCACTGCCATTATCGCCGACGATTGGTTTTGGCATAAATGTCGCAGTTTTACCATAAGCATGAGCCACATTATGAACAACATATTTCAAAATCTGAGTTTCATCGGCTTTGTAAACCAAAGTATTAAAAAGTGTCGCTATTTCATTCTGATTCGCTGTGGCTACTTCGTGATGATGTGCTTCACATTTAATCCCCATTTCTTCTAAAACTAAACACATTTGAGAGCGAATATCTTGAGATGAATCAACAGGAGCGACTGGAAAATAACCGCCTTTTACACCAGGTCGATGACCCATGTTACCGTCATCATAATGTTTGTCTGAATTCCAAGCAGCTTCTATAGAGTCAACCG
This sequence comes from Polaribacter sp., assembly GCA_047633355.1. Taxonomy (GTDB): domain Bacteria; phylum Pseudomonadota; class Gammaproteobacteria; order Enterobacterales; family Kangiellaceae. The sequence continues at coordinate 1,154 of JBLIBL010000015.1, read as the reverse complement.
AATATGACGCACCTTTCATGTCGATTTTAAACTTTACATCGTCAAATAAGAAAAACTCTGGTTCAGGCCCAAAATAAGCGGTGTCAGCAATGCCTGTTGATTTTAAATAGGCTTCAGCGCGTTTTGCTACAGAACGTGGATCTCTATCGTAGCCTTGCATGGTGGCAGGCTCTAAAATATCACAACGTAGGTTAAGTGTTGAATCTTCGCAAAAAGGATCCATGACTGCCGTTGATAAATCTGGCATTAATACCATGTCAGATTCATTGATGCTTTTCCATCCAGCAATAGATGAACCGTCAAACATCTTACCATCTTCTAAAAAGTCTTCATCAATACAATGAGAAGGTATTGTGACATGTTGCTCTTTTCCTTTGGTGTCTGTGAAACGAAGGTCAACAAAGCTGACATCATTTTCTTCAATCATTGATAGTATATTTTTGTCCGACATGAAATGTATCCTCGTAAATCCGATTGTTTAATTAAAATGTAATAATATTAACTAGCGCTATGCCAGTAGTTAACGTAATTATAGCAAACACTATGCCAGTACGCTGTGTAGTGTAACAAACTTTTAATCCTTGTATATTTAGTGTTTATAACGACTTTAGGCGTAACATTGCTATTAAACGAAAGAGATAATGCACACTAATGGTGCATTGTGACTATAAGCATGTAATATTATAGTGCGAAGATGGAAAACTATAGTTCAATTAGATAATTCAGAATATATATTCACAGCAATTCACGGTGAAACTCTAAATCGCTTAGTTAAAGGGCTGTAGTTTTATATAAAAGATAGTTTTCGCACTAAATGAATTAATGCCAAATATATTACAAAATAAGTTGAATTTTTATAAATTCAGACAATCTGATCCAAATAGATACCCAATATTAGGCAGACTTCTTTTTGAGTTCCTTATTAAAACAGAAAAAGCATTTGAGTTTTACCGTACTCAGACAAGCAATGACAGCTCATTTTAATGCGATCCCCCGATCCTCGCCAAACAGGAAAATGTGATCACAGTCTAAACGATGTACTTATGAGCGCTTTTGCCTACATGGATGTAGGTACTTAGGTTTTGTCTGGAACGAAAAACATGTGCCTACATGGATGTAGGTACTTAGGTTTTGTCTGGAACGAAAAACATGTG
>JBLIBL010000014.1:0-53642 GCA_047633355.1 Polaribacter sp. | reverse complement strand
CCATGAAACAACAAAGTGACCGTTAAGTCCTTATAAGCTAACCAGCAGGTATAGCCTTCAAAATCATGCCATGCTCTAATACCTAAAAACTTATATTCCCCTTCTACCTTAACTCCCTCGGTTAAGATCCGATTAAAAACTAGTAAAAAATCTCTCGCTTTTAATGTGTTGTCACCCATAGTAATTACAGTTTAATCATTTGAATAGAACGGTCAGTAGCACTAGAGCCACACATTTCATCGTAAGCTGATTGAAACTCGAGTGCCGCACTGGATATATTGTTACTTCTTAAATATTTTTTGGCTTGGACCAATGAAGCAAATACATCTATCTCTCCAACTCGTTTCAAACCTATAAAATGATTTGACGAATCAACGGCGCCGACAAGGTAATAACTCAAATCCGCAATTCCGATAATAGTGGGTATCAAGTCTTTTTCGTTGATGGTTATTCTAGCATTCATAATTAACCCCATAGTTGGCTATACTTGGTTATAGTTGTTGATACGAAAAAGTAAGCGTTTAGGATCAAGTTAAGCAAATATTTCGAGGGAAATATTCTTTTCCCGATTGAAAAACTTATGAAGTACGGTTTTATTCATATAAAATCAACAATATTGAAGCATTTTGAACCAAATCAAGTTAATTAACGTACGTATAAATTAACGAATTCAAATATAAATTAACGGATATTTCTAAATGCGCTTATTGATAATTACTCTTTTAATTTTCCTAACCTCGGCTTGTAGCACAAACTATCCTAATCAATTGGTTACCGGGAAAGCTTTTCCGTCAATTAGCGGGCAGTCTCTTGAACAGAAGGTCATGCGAATTCCTGAAGACTTTGGTAGTCAATTAACCCTATTATTAGTTGGTTATAAGCAAGACTCGCAGTTTGATATAGATAGATGGTTAATCGGTTTAGACATGACGGAAACTCAAGTATCTGTTTACGAATTACCAACTATTCAAGGGTTGTTCCCAAGAATGTTTAGTACCATGATTGATAACGGGATGCGCGCAGGGATACCGAAACCTCTGTGGAAAGGGGTTGTTACGATTTATCAAGACGGTGATAGAGTTCAAGCTTTTACCGGCAACGAATCACCAAATAACGCCCGCGTAATACTATTAAGTGAAGATGGCAATATACTGTATTTTTACGACGATGGATTTGCTGTAGACGCTCTCAATCAACTAAGAAGTATTTTAGAAACCAATAGGTAAGGAGACAGAAAAGCGATTGATTACTTTAGTTAAGTTAACTCTAAAGATGAATAACAATTGACTGCTGTGCCTTCTTGCTCATCTTTCTACTACTAACAAAAATGAATTATCAATCATTCTTACGATTTTTCCCTCGGGGCTCGAGCCATCTAAAATGATGGTATTCCATTGTCGTTTATGCAAATAAGTTTACTGCCATGCCATCCATGCAAAAAAACGTAGCGCAGCAATCTGTTTGACTTTAAATTTCAATACTGAGATTGCCATAACATTGTTCCAGTAACCTAAATACGTTTTAATTTTTTTCTAATAGTGCTTTTGTATTAATCATCCAAATCTCTATCCAAATAAAGCAGTAAAGGTGGCAACAGTAATAAATCAACTACCAACGCAAAAACCAAAGTAATCGCCATCAGACTACCAATTACCGCAGATGTATTCATATGTGAAACCGATAGAATAATAAACCCGCTAGCCAATACAACTGAAGTTGTTAATAGAGCAATTCCTACCTTAGAAAATGACTCCCTAATTGAATCTTCCGCATTTTTTCCTGACTTTCTTGCCAATATATATTTATGTAAAAAATGAACTGTATCATCCACAACAATCCCCAAAGTTGAACAAGCAACAATTGATAATGCTATATCCACAAAGCCAAAAGTCATTCCCCAGAACCCATAGGCCATAACAGCAGGAATTAGATTGGGGATAAGACTTATCAAGCCATACTTAACCGACTTTAAAACTAGCATTAGGACAATTGAAATACCTATCAGTGCAAGAAAGGTTCCCATTAAAATACTATTAATATTTCTATCCGCTATGTGTGCGAACACGATCCCTAATCCTGTGGCAGGACTCGTTTTAATTGCCGGCGCATTTTCTTTTAACCAAAATTGTGCTTTTTCATCCATTGCTAATAATTCCTCTGAACCTGCAAAGGTCATTGAAGCAGAGAAACGAGAGGCGTCTTTATGAATAGTTACTAGATTATTTAGCCCCATACCTTCTGGAAGTCCAAACTCATGAAATAACAAATACTGGGCGGCGAGTTCGCTAGATTGAGGAATTGACTCCCATGCCTTATCGTCATCATGCATCAGTCGGTTTAGATCTTTCATTAATTGACTTAACGATGTGACGGCAACAATTTTATCTTGTGTTAAATACCAAGTTTCAAAATCATCCAGTTGTGTTAAGTATGCTGGGTCAAATATTCCTTTTTTAGTATTTGATTTAAGAGAATATTCCAGCGTATTAACACCCGTTAAATATCCATCAATTCGTGAAACTAATTTAACCACAGGAAAGCTATCATCAAAATAATTTGACCAGTTATCACTCAGTTTATTGCTAGGAATAAATATCGCTAGAGTAACTACAAAACTAGTGACTAAAATTAGCAGTTCTTTTTTTCTATTGATTACAAACTCAGCAAAACCTGTAATCCAATTATTTTGCTTGTGAGTAAATGTCTGTTTTGATGGCATCACTATCAATAAGCTAGGGAGTAATAACAAACTGAAAAGCAAAGCAATCAGTACACCAAAAGCGACCATATTACCTAAATCTCGATAGGGCGGTGAGGAGCTAAAATTTAAGCTTAGAAAACCAATAATGGTGGTTATGCTGGTGACAAAAATTGGCATTAAATTCAGTGATAAACTTTCAAACACTGACTCCTTTTTAGTTTTGCCCTGCCTTAGTTGATTAAAATAAGTCACTAACACATGAACACTATCCGCGACCATAATTGATAATAAAATACTAGGAGCAAAACCTGCAATGGGGGTTAGAACCGGCGCAACCCAACCAAAAAATCCGAAAGTGCATAATAAACAGCTGGTGATTAATACAAATATGGCACTTGCACCCATAACACTTCTTAAAAAGATAAATAGCCCAACAAAAATAATTAAATAACTCAGGGGCATCAATCTCGATAAATCACTTTCAACGGCTCTAGCCAAAGTAGTATTAAATGCGGTTGAACCACCATTATCAATTTGAATGTTTGGGTATTTGACTCTAAACTCGTCTCTTACTAGCTCCATTTCCTCAGTAACACTGATGGAGGCGTTGGCATTTTGTTTATCAAGATGCAAATTGATTATTATGACGCTTAGTTTTCCATCTTTGGTCAATAATGAATGAACTAGCCTTTTTTCTTTAAAAGCTATCGATCTTAGTTCTTTAACTTTATCATTAGTTAAGTCTTCAGGATCTTCGATAAAATAGGCCGTTGTAATATCATCATCCTTTGACTGACTATATTGATAGTTGCTCAATGAAGAAACGCGATAAGCACTTTGAACTAACCAAGACCGCTCAGTTAACTCATGAATTAATGTTAATGCGGTTTTATTAAAAAGGTCTCCTTCTTTAGCTGTTATCACGAAAGTAGCAGAATCGGATTTGACATAATTGCTTTCAAAAGAATCAAAAGCTTGTAGTTGAGGATTATCCTCACTCAGGTAAACTCTAAAATCATTACTAATGGAGAGATTCTTTAATCCGATAGCGAAACCAGTAACCAAAAATAAGGTAATAATTAGAATTATTTTTGGATGATTAACTATCCAATCTATAAATTTAGCAGTATGATTTTCTGATAGCGACATAATTTTTCATCTAATAGCTTTTATGAGTCACAAAATGGACAAACCAACTAGAGCCGGCGTGCTTGTAACAAGCAATATACTCGAAATAACTAATCTCACCAAAAAATATTCCGATAATATTGCGGTTAACAATATTAGCTTTGCAGTGCCTAAAGGAAAATGTTTTGGTTTGTTAGGCCCTAATGGTGCAGGCAAAACAACAACTATAGAAATGCTTGAAGGGATATTATCACCAACGTCTGGAACAATTACCTATAAAGGTAGTAAAATTGACCATGATTACCGCCAAGAAGTTGGTATTCAATTTCAGTATACAGCTATCCAAGATTTTTTGAGCGTACACGAAACACTCACAATGTTTACTCAATTTTATAACGAAACGACGCCGGTCGAAGACTTGATAAAAACCTGTTCTTTAGAAAATATTTTAGATAGAGATACTAGAAAGCTATCTGGAGGTCAAAGGCAAAGGCTGCTACTTGCTTTAGCCATTTTAAACAATCCTAAACTTGTATTTCTGGATGAGCCAACAACAGGTCTAGACCCACAAGCAAGACGCAATTTTTGGCAGCTGGTTAATCGAATAAAAAAGCAGAATAAAACAGTCTTGTTAACCACTCATTATATGGACGAGGCTGAATCCTTGTGTGATGAGATTATTATCATGGATCACGGGGAAATTATCGATCAAGGAACCCCGCAAGAATTGCTTGATCAAAATTTCGAAGGTGTGGTGATTAGTCTTCCCAAAGAAGCGTCGGCTCAACTTAGTGATGAAAGTATTGTTTTTTTGGAAAGTAATAATCGTATTGAAATTGTTACAAACGATACAGAAAAAACCGTTAAAATGTTATTAGATAAATCGATACCAATTAATAACATGCAGATCCGCTCTCCAAACCTGGAAGATCTCTTTATTAAATTGACGGGCAATCAGCTCAGAGGCTAGTTCAATCAAAAGCTAAATCGATTAGAAGGTCGTTTATTTAAGGCGTGATAGTTTATAGGATAAAGCAAAATGTTAAAAAGAATCATCGCAATTCTGGTTGCTAGAAATAAGGAGTTCGTTCGTGATAGAGGAACTCTAGCTTGGAATTTCATTTTGCCAATTTTTCTATTAGTTGGGTTTTCGTTTATGTTTGGCGGTGATGGTAAAGCGTTATATAAGGTCGGTGTGTTAACGAATGAAGAAATCAGCATCAAGGGCATCCAGTCGAAATTTTTGAATTTAAAATATATTGCTAAAGTTAAATACACAGATAAAGAGGATGCCATTTTAAAAATCGATCAACATAAAATTGACTTGTTGGTTGATTTTGACAATCAAAAATATTGGGTTAATGAGACCTCATCTAAAGGCTATATCATCGAAAAACTCTTAGTTGCTAATCATCAAAATTTTTCAACACAAAAAACCAGCGGCCAGGCAGTAAGATATGTTGATTGGGTAATGCCTGGAATTCTCGGAATGAATATGATGTTCAGCTGTTTATTTGGTGTGGGTTATGTCATTGTGCGTTATCGTAAAAATGGTGTATTAAAACGTTTTCAAGCGACACCATTAACCGCTTTCGAATTTTTATCTGCTCAAGTTCTTTCTAGGTTAGGTATTGTACTACTAGTAACCACCATTTTATTTATCGGCACGAACTTGTTATTAGATTTCTATGTTATCGGTTCGTCATTTGATTTATTTATCGTCGCTTTAGTCGGCGCCATCAGTTTAATTTCTTTAAGTTTATTGATTGCCTCCGCCTCGCACAGTGAAGAGCTGGTAGGCGGCTTACTTAATATGGTTTCTTGGCCGATGATGTTTTTATCCGGCGTTTGGTTTTCTTTAGAGGGAGCGCATCCTTACGTTCAACAAGCAGCATCAGCTTTTCCGCTGACTCATATATTGCAGGCGGCAAGAGCCATCACCACCGATGGAGTTAGTCTCGGTGATATTCAAATTCACCTTTATGTCTTGCTAGTAATGTCAGTCGTTTTTCTAGCTCTGGGTAGTTGGTTATTTGATTGGGGATCTGAGAGGGCTTAATCTAATTTACGTAACGTTTTTGCTGTAAGCTAGTTATTACTAGACCTGCTTTGTCTCAGATTTTAGGATCTTGTACAACGATGAATAACGGCCAAATACATCACAACATCTCATTTTAATGATGTCTAGTGTGTAATATTTACCTATTTTTATGCAGTGCAACAACTATAATCTGCGCGTTAAATGTATAATGTGATTGCTGGTCAAAAAGAAGTTTTTTATGAAAATTCGAATCAGAATTAAAGATTATCCTACATGGTCTGTATTACCTAAATCTGTAATGCCTAATTTTTCAATTTGTACAATCATATTAATGACTAGTGTTATGTTCAGCTGTTCGACGCATTCAGCAATGAATAGAAGCGAAAAATCAGCGATAAAACTTCCTGTAGAGTGTAAGAAAATGGTTCCTGTAGAGGATATATGGAAACTTGAACCTATTTTAGTCAAGCAAGGAAAAATTAAAGAATATATGACTAAAGCCGAAAAAGAGTGGGTTATTCGTCATTATATTAACGATAAATCAAAACAGTACGAGATTTGTTTAAACACACGTAAAAAATAGTCAGTAACGAGGTTACAATTTAAAATGAAAAACTTATCAACAACATTTTTATCTAAAAAACTTTCCTTAGTAAGCATAGTAATTGCTAGCTTACTAGCTAGTACTGTTACCTTAGCATCGCAAACGATTAAACAATATCCTCCAAAAGATCCCGGCGTCATCAATAAGGAACGAATTGTTTATTGGTTAAAGTCTAGAGGCGAAATTGCGATAGATGCTAACAAAGAAACGATTGATAAAGCGGTTTTAAATTACACTAAAAATGCATCGAGTCATTTGCTACCTCTAAATTACACTGTTCCAAATAAAAGAACTTCTAATATTCAAGCAAATAAAAGTATAAAGAATGTTATAGGAAAAAACGTGGCAACAAAAACAGTTAATGTCTTAACCGTTTTAGTTGATTTTCCTGATTTGCCATTTGATGACAATAGACTAACTTCTGCCGATACCAATATGTTTTACTCTAGTTATACGCTAGAACATTATAGCGATTTAATGTTCTCCACTAGCGGCTTTAATGGCCCAAGTAATCAGAATTTGCAGTCGGCTTATCAGTATTACCAACAAGAGACTGGGAATGAGTTCTTTTTAACGGGTACAGCATTTGGCTGGGTTACTGCAGATAGTGATTCTGAGATTTACGGTGAAAATGACCCTGAAAATAATGATTCAGATCAAGATGCACCAGAATTAGTCAAACAAGCAGTTACTAAGGCGGTTGCAGCCAATTCAATTAACTTAGCAGATTTTGACCTTGAGGATCCATTCGATCTTGATCAAGATGGAAACTTAGATGAAGCTGACGGTTTCATTGACCATGTTAATATTTTTCACTCTTCAGTTGGCGAGGAAGCCGGCGGCGGAGTTTTAGGCGAAAATGCTATTTGGTCACATCGATTTTTTGTAAATCAAACAGGAAGCGCAGATACAATGGGATATGAAATTCCAGGTACAGGTTTAAAAGTCTTTGGCTATACCATTCAACCGATAGATGCAGCCGCTGGCGTAGTTGTACATGAATTTGGGCATGACTTGGGCTTACCTGATGAGTACGATACTGGCGATTCAGTTGATGGCGCTCCTGTAGGTTTCTGGTCGTTAATGGCAAGTGGTACTTATGGTGGAAGTTTATCTGGTGATAAACCAACAACGTTTAGTCCTTACGCTCGTGATTTCTTAAAAGAACGACACAATGTAAATTTTATGTCTCAAACGACTATCGACTTAAATACGTTAACCGGTGCTCCACAGAGCTTTGATTTAGTTGAAGCATCTGAGCATTCAACAGGAATTAATCAAATCAAAGTTACTTTGCCTAACCCTCAAATAGCTTTTGGGGCACCTTACTCAGAAACCTACCAATATCATTCAGGCCAAGGTCACAATTTAACTAATGAGTTATCTTTTGAGTTAACGATACCTGACAGTGATAGCGTCTCATTACAAATGAAAGCGCGCTGGGATATTGAACAGGATTGGGACTATGTGCAAATTAGAGCTAACGGTACTTCACTATTAGGTAATATGACTCTAGCGACAAATCCTCAAGGGGTGCAATATGCCCAATATGCTGATGTGACTAACTATATTTCGGGTAAATCTTTAGATCAACCTACCCCTGAAGGCGCATTAGGTTGGCAAACGCTTACTTTTGATATGGCGGCCTATAAAGGTCAAACAGTGACTATCAGCGCATACTATTATACTGACAGTAACACTGGCGGTTACGGCTTTACTTTTGATGAATTGAGTTTACTAGACGGCGCATCATCTTCATATACTGATGGTGCTGAAGTAGAGGGTAGTGTGACGCTTAAAGGCTTTAAGAGAATTGCTGATACCATCGACGGTGCACCGCAAAACTACTGGGTACAATTAAGAGGTCAACGTGATAACGATGCTGGTTTGAATTCTAAAGGGTATGATGCTGGTGTATTGATTTGGTTTGCTGATCAAAACTATGGCGATAATAAAGTTGATGACCATGCCGGCCATGGTTTTATTGGCGTTGTGGATGCCGATCAGAACTTAATTTCTAATAGAACCACTACCGTACAAATAAGAGATGCTGCTTTTAGCACTTTTGCACAAACTAACTATAACCAAGATAATCATCTAGCTAATAATGTTCAATTTAAAGACACGAATGACTACTCTAGCCCTGATAAACCGGCTGCTGGTTTAATTTTACCTGCGCTAGGGTTTACTTTAGATATAACTGCTCAATCTGCGAATAGCAGCACTGCTACAGTTGAACTCTCAAAGGGAAATATTCCTGTAACTGCGAGTTTTGCACCAGCAAAGGACGCAAGAAGTGTTACTTTTAGTAACTCTACAACTGGTGGTAGTTTAAGTTATACCTACGAATGGGATTTTGGTGATAGTTCAGCAGTCGTCACATCGACCTCTCCAATTCATGTATATGCTGCAGATGGTACATATCAGATTTCACTTACTGCTACTGATAGCGACGGAGCAACAAATACATCTACACAAGAAGTAATCTTGGATACTGTGCCTATTGCGGCCTTTACTAGTAAAGCAAACGCTGAAGTCATTACCTATACAAACTCCTCAACAGGTGGAGTAGGAACCATTTCTTATGCATGGGACTTTGCTGACGGGACGTCTTCTACGGATGCCTCTCCAAGCCATACTTTTGCAGAAGATGGCAGTTTTGATGTGACATTAACTGTCACCGATAGTGAAGCTAGAACTAGTGTATATATGCTTACAAATGTGATCGATACCGCTCCATCAGCAGGTTTCACTTCTTCTAAAAATAACTTAATAGTTACTTTTACAAATACCTCAACAGGCGGTAGAAACGGTCTTACTTATTCTTGGGATTTTGGAGATGGTAGTAGTGCCTCAACTACGCAGTCACCATCTTATACCTACGCAGCGGCTGGCAGTTATTCTGTTGTATTAACGACAACAGACGGAACCGCTAGGGAAGTAACATCTAGCCAGACTGTGACAGTTCAAGCACAAGTTGAAGCAAGTTCTGGCGGCGGTGGTTCAATTGGATGGATTTTGTTAAGTTCTATCGGTTTACTTTTTGGAAGACGAAAAAAGTTAATGTAAATTAACCAACAAGCTCCTATCAACCTTTCCGTTAGTATTTTTTTGGAAGGGTTTTTAGGTGTTTTTTTCACTTAGTTGCATGAAATTAAGTAGATCATTTTACAATAACGTTTTATCGACTGTTGAAACTTATCCCTATTTCCTGACCTAATTCCCATCGGCTATACCAAACGCAACACCTTCGTCGACTTCAGCATTTTGATAGAGAGAATTCTCGGTCTCTTGACCAAACGTTTATTTTTGTCTTCAATTCAGATTTAGAAACGTTATTGGTAATTGTTCAATTCCTGTCTGTAATTCACAATAGGTTTTCCTTTGATCTTTAAGCATTAATGCGCAGACGTCGGGACTATGATGCGCTCAAAGGATAACCAAATGACGAAAAATAAAGTGCATAGTTTGAATACAGTTAAAAAAAATGAGGCGATATCCTACTTAAATTGCTAGTAATAACCAATAAGCGCTACGCTGGGTGAAGCAACTAAGGTAAAATTGCTCAACATAGCTCTCTCAAAACGCTCCCTATGAGACAGCAGAAAAATAAATTTCAGGGAGAAAATAAATAATATAGAAAAAGATTACCATGAGTAACGAAATTAACAACAAAACTGAAGAATTGAAGCCAACTAACTTTATTAGAAATATCATTGATAAAGACCTAAAGTCAGGCAAACGCAAAGCTGTTCAAACTCGATTCCCGCCAGAACCCAATGGTTTTTTGCACATCGGTCATGCTAAATCAATTTGCATCAACTTTGGTATCGCAGAAGATTACCAAGGTCAATGCAACCTGCGTTTTGATGATACTAATCCCGCAAAGGAAGAGTCTGCTTATGCTGAAGCCATTGCCAAAGACATTGAATGGTTAGGTTTTAAGTGGAACGGTGATATTCGTCACTCTGCAGATTACTTTGATAAACTATTTTTCTACGCCGAAGAACTTATCAGTAAGGGCTTAGCTTATGTTTGTGAGTTAAGCATGGAAGAAATGCGGGTCTATCGTGGTACTTTAACTGAAGTAGGTAAAAATAGCCCTCACCGTGCCCGTTCGGTTGAAGACAACTTGGCGATGTTTAGAGCAATGAAAGCCGGAGAACATAAAGACGGTAGTATGGCTTTGCGCGCAAAAATAGATATGGGTTCAGCTAATATCAACATGCGTGATCCGGTTATTTATCGGATCAAAACCGCGCATCATATTCGCACTGGTAATGATTGGTGTATTTACCCAACTTACGATTTTACTCATGGTATATCAGATGCCATAGAAGGTATTACTCATTCCTTATGTACCCTAGAGTTTGAAGATCACCGCCCGCTTTATAATTGGTTTTTAGATAATATTTCAATTGACTGTCACCCACAACAGATTGAATTTTCGAGACTAAATTTGGAACACACTATAACTAGCAAGCGCAAGTTAAATAAACTTGTTGTAGATGGAGTGGTTGATGGTTGGGATGATCCTAGAATGCCAACTATTTCAGGAATGCGAAGACGTGGTTATTCAGCCGAAGCGATTAAGGACTTTGTTGGAAGAACAGGCGTGACTAAAAAAGTTCATACAGTCGAAATGAGTTTGCTTGAAAATTCAGTTCGAGAAGACCTTGGTGATAATGCGCCAAGGGCGATGGCCGTTTTGAATCCGCTTAAAATTACTTTGACGAATTATCCAGAAGATAAAATTGAATCTATTCAAGCTCCTATTCATCCACAAAAAGAAGAAATGGGAAAGCGTGAAATATTTTTTAGTAAAGAAATATTTATCGATCAAGAAGACTTTAGAGAAAGTGCCAATAAGAAATACAAACGCTTAGTTTTGGGTAAAGCTGTTCGCTTAAGAAATGCCTATGTAATTACCTGTGATGAAATTATTAGAAATGCTAACGATGATATTATTGAATTGAAATGTAGTTACGATAAGGATACTTTAGGAAAAAACCCAGAGGGATACAAACCAAAAGGAGTCATTCATTGGGTCAGCGCTAGCCACTCTAAAACGGCAACTGTTAGGCTTTATGACCGTCTATTTAATGTGGCTAATCCTGCATTAGAAGAAGATTTTATGGCCAGTATTAATACCGAATGTTTACAAACTATTAAAGATGCACGCGTTGAAATGTCATTAACTACCGCAAAACCTGAAGCTGTTTATCAGTTTGAACGTGAAGGTTATTTTTGTGCTGATAGGTATCAACATAATGCAGATAATTTGGTTTTCAATCGTACCGTTACCTTACGTGATAGCTGGGCAAAAATTGAAGCTAAATACTAAGACACTAAATCCAAACGTAAACTTAACACCATGTTAAATGAATTTTTGATTTTGGCTATTGCAAACGCTTTTGCAGTAGCTAGTCCTGGTGTTGATTTCGCTTTGGTGTTAAAGAATACTCTACAAGTGGGAAAATCTGCAGGAATTGCAACGGCGATTGGTATTGGACTCGGAATCTTAGTTCACATGACTTACACCTTATTGGGTGTTGCATTAGTAATTTCAAAATCACCAATAATATTTCAAGGTATTAAAATTCTTGGAGCTATTTATTTATTATGGATCGTTTATCAAAGTTTTCAATCCCGCATAAAAAGAAAAGAGACATCGATTAATAATCAATTGATTGAACAGTCATGGTACATATCAATGCGACAGGGGTTTATTGTGAATATATTAAATCCAAAAGCTACGATGTTTTTTATTGCCATATTTACAAATATAATCAGTATTGAAACACCCCATAAAATCCAAATGCTTTACGGTTTCTGGCTTATTATTTACGCTATATTCTGGTTTACATTTGTAGCTTGGATTTTTTCAAGACAGCAAGTAAGAAACTGGTATTTGCAAAATGGTCACTATATCGATTGGGCAATGGGAGTATTTTTACTCTTTATTGCTTTACGACTGGTGCTGAGCTAAAAATGAGAAGTCAATTAATTACTAGGCCGGGCTTCAACCAACTCAAACAAGAGTTAGATAACCTGTGGCGTGTGGAACGGCCAGAAACTACCAGAAAAGTCACTTGGGCAGCAAGCCTTGGCGATCGCTCTGAAAATGCAGACTACCAGTACAACAAAAAAAGGTTAAGAGAAATTGATCGCCGCGTTAGGTATCTAAGAAAACAGCTAGAAAACTTACAGATTATTGATTTTTCACCAAGCCAAGAAGGAAAAGTATATTTTGGCGCTTGGGTTGAAATAGCTAATGAAGACGATCAAACAAAACGCTTTCAAATTGCGGGTTATGATGAAATTTTTGACCGTAAAGATACCATTTCCGCTGACTCTCCCATGGCTCGCGCTCTTTTAGGTAAGCAGGTTGATGATGATTTTGTGGTGAAAGTAGGACATGATGATTTTTATTGGTGGATTACTAAGATTGAATATATCAGTTAGATCCAAGTCCGATAATAATTTTAAATCTGATTAACTTCATTCATTTTGTTTTCTAGTTAAGGTATTCCTTCCCCAGCCTAATAACCGTGCAGCCTCCGCCTTCTTTCCAGAGCTTAATTCTAATGCTGTTTTTATTAATAACTGTTCAAACGTTTTTTGAGCTTGAATCAGACTAGTTTCATCACCTTCTTCATATCTGTTTTTTAAATCATCAGACAATTGTTTTTGCCATTTCATATTTGATCTTGGTGCTGTATTTTCATGAAACTCTTCGGGTAAATCCTCTTTCAAAACATACTGACTATTTGACATCACTGAAAGCCATCGACAGGTATTTTCTAATTGACGGACATTACCCGGCCATGAAAAATCTTGCATTGCGGTAAGGCAGTTTTTTGATAATTCCTTTTGTGGCTCATTAAGTTCTTGAGAAATATTAAACAAGAAATAATTGGCTAATAACTCTACATCTTCTTTACGCTCTCTTAATGATGGTAAGTTTAATGGTATGACATTTAAACGGTGATAAAGATCCTCGCGGAATTCTCCTTCTTCTACTTTAAGTAATAAGTCTTGATGAGTGGCCGCCACGATTCTTACATCAACGGTTGTTGGCTGTGCAGAACCTACACGATAAAAAGCGCCTTCTGATAAAACTCTTAATAATCGAGTTTGTGTTTCAAGAGGCATATCGCCAATTTCATCTAAAAACAAGGTGCCATTATTAGCCTGCTCAAAACGTCCTAAGTAACGAGAACTTGCGCCAGTAAATGCGCCTTTTTCATGACCAAATAATTCTGATTCTATTAAATCTTTAGGGATCGCAGCCATATTTAAAGCTATAAATGGTTTATCTTTTCTTGGGCTATGTTGGTGTAATGCTTGAGCTACTAATTCTTTTCCTGTGCCAGACTCACCTTTAATTAAAACACTCACATGTGAATTTGATAAACGTCCAATCGCTCTGTACAAATTTTGCATTGCAGGTGATTCACCGATGATCGAGAGATTATTTTTGGAAGTTGGTTCAATTAACTTTTCTTTCACCGGTCTCTTGTTTAGTGCCTTGGTAACAACCTCACTCACTTCATCAATATCAAATGGTTTTGGTAAATATTCAAACGCTCCTTTAGTATATGCTTTGACTGCGCTATCCAAATCCGAATGGGCCGTCATAATAATCACAGGCATATCTGGGTAATATTTTTGGCAATGATTAAGAAGATCTAGCCCTGAAGATCCTGGCATTCTTACATCAGATATGACTAGATTGAATTCACTCTCATTAATCAGTTCAATCGCATCTTCTACATTTGAAGACTGGATAACTTTTAAGCCCAAATCACATAAAGTCTCGTTAATTACCCAGCGAATACTGTCATCATCATCAACTAAAAGTACTTTTTTATTCTTTAAGTTTTGCATCATTTATTCTCTACTAAGATTCTTTATTTGGTCATCATTGGCAAAAACAGGCTAAAACAAGTGACATTGTTTTTTTGCTCTAATTCTATAATCCCTAAATGCCGTTGCACCAAGCTTTGTGCAATACTAAGCCCTAGCCCACTTGACTGCTTGCTGCTAATGGTGGGGAAAAATATATCATTAACTAGGTCTTTTTTTACACCAGACCCATTATCTTCAATATCCACTTTTAAGACTTGTCGATGTTGTCTATCACCGATTGTGTGTCGATTTTTGATCCTAGTTCTCAGTACAATCTGCGAGCTTTTAAAGTCTTGAATTACGGCTTCTATCGCATTTTTTATTAAATTAATTAGCGCTTGCTCTATTTGATTTGGCGCTAGCATTAGGTCGGGAATACTTGGGTCATAATCTTTAACAATATCAATTTTATGTTGTTGTTTTTGTAACAATAAAACATCTAAAGCGTGTTCTAATAATAGGTGGATATTGGTTAGTTGATTATTCTCAATTTTGGCAGGCATCAATAGTCGGTCAACTAAATCACTTAACCTATTTGATTCTCTAATAATAATCTGTGTGTATTTTTTTGAAAAGTCAGACGGCAATTTTCTTTCAAGCAGTTGTCCAGCTCCCTTAATTCCCCCCAATGGATTTTTAATTTCATGCGCGAGGTTTCTTATCAAATGTTCACTGACTCGACTTTGTTGCTGTAGTCGTTGGTCTTTTTTAATGTTTTGAGGGGTTTCGCTCGATTGAATTTCTAATAAACAACCGCTTTTTATCTTCGGCTTATCTGAATTGATTGGTGTAATAATTAAGTTGACTGTCAAACTGCCTTTCGGTAATTCCATTACAATGTCTTGAACCGAGGTTGACATATTTTTATCCATAAACTGAGAAAGGAGCGCTTGATTAAACTCGCCAGTAATTAATCCGAAAATGGGTTTTCCCACTAGTTGGCGACGTGATAATCCTAAAACTTGCTCCGCGGAATGATTTAAATCGGTGATTAAAAGCTCGCCATCTAAATTAATAATAGCGGTACTAAGTTGATTAATGGTTAATGATGAAGATTTCATTAAAAGAGTGTATAGGGTATTTTAGTGCGGCGCATCTTTATGGTGCATATAATAACTTAAAGTTATACAAATTCGTTATTGAATAACTTTAATCTCAGTAATAACAGCCGATTGTGATATCAAAAACTTTAGGTTAATACAAAATACGACTACGAATAGTCCCTTCTACCTTTTTTAACCCATCAAATGCTTCTTTACTTGATGAGTCATCAATATCGGTTACCACGTAACCAACATGTTTATTTGTTTGTAAGTACTGAGCTGAAATATTAACACCTGTATCTGAAAATATATCATTGATTTTTGCCAGTATGCCTGGTTCATTATGATGAATATGGCATATTCGATGTTTACCAACTAATGCTGGCAACCCAACCTCTGGGAAATTAACAGAAGATAGAGTGGAGCCATTATTACTATATTTAACTAATTTTTCGCTGACTTCTATACCAATATTGACTTGAGCTTCCTTGGTTGATCCGCCAATATGAGGAGTTAAAATCGCATTATCGAACGAACGCAGTTTTGATATAAACTCGTCCTGGTTAGATTTAGGTTCAACAGGAAATACATCAATCGCGGTTCCTAATACGTGACCACTCTCCAAAGCCTTTGTTAGCTCATCAATATCAACAACGGTTCCACGAGATGCATTGATAAGAATAGCTCCATCCTTCAAGACATCAAATGCTTCTTTGTCCATCATGTTTTTAGTTTGCGGCGTTTCCGGAACATGGAAAGTAACCACGTCTGAGGTTTTCAGTAAATCGAAATAACTATCGGCAGGACTAGCGTTGCCGAGCGATAATTGTTTTTCAATATCAAAAAATTGTACTTTCATTCCTAGACTTTCTGCAAGAATTCCAATTTGAGTTCCGATATGTCCGTATCCGACGATTCCAAGTGTTTTGCCACGTGTTTCATAGGAGTTTGTGGCTGTTTTAAGCCACTCTCCGCGGTGGGCTGCAGCACTTTTTGCTGGCACTCCGCGTAATAATAATATGATTTCAGCTAAAACTAATTCAGCCACACTTCGTGTATTGGCAAAAGGAGCGTTGAAAACGGGAATTCCTCTTTTAGTTGTTGCGACAAGATCGACCTGGTTAGTACCAATACAAAAGCAACCAATAGCGGCTAGTTTAGGCGCTTTTTCTAATAAGTCGGCGGTCACTTGTGTTCTTGAGCGAATCCCTAAAAAACGGGCATCTTTGAGCACTTCTTCCAATTCATCTTGAGGAAGAGATTTGGGTGCAGTAAAAATATTAGTATAGCCGCCCTTTCTAAACAGTTCTTCGGCACTCGGATGTATGCCCTCTAAAAGAACGATTTTAATTTGATCTTTTGGCGTGGAGGTGATGGTAGCGCTCACAAATGGATCCTTGAATAATTTTGACAATAGAAATAGAGAATAGGCAATTGGGCCTGTAATGGCTAGTATTTAGATTAAAATCAATGTAATTTTTTGTTCTAATAGACGGCTTATTAAAAGCGGCATCCGTAAGTTGATTGGTTTATTAATACTGCTAATTTTTGATCTTATCAATAATTTGTTTGCTTTGCACTAGTAGTTTGCATCTGCGCGTGGGATAAAGAACTCTAGATTTTTCTTTTTAAAACAGCCATTGTCAATCGAGCAACGCAAACAGGCTGATCTGAATCATTAACAATTTTTATATCCCAAACTTGAGTCGATCGACCAATATGGATTGGTGTTGCGGTTGCGTGGACATACCCACTCTTTGTTGATTTCAAATGATTAGCATTAATTTCCAAACCGACACAGTAATGATTTTTATCGACAGCCATTGTTGCGGCAATACTACCAACGGTTTCCGCCAGCGAGACAGATGCACCACCATGTAATATTCCCATTGGCTGATGCGTTCGGTGATCAACCGGCATTTTTGCACAAAGATAATCATCACCAAAATCGATCACTTCTATTCCTAGTGTGTCTACCAGTGTATTTTTTCTATGTGAGTTTATTTCTTCCAAATCAATATTTCTTTTCCAGACTCTCATTTTTTTCCTAAATTTTAAATATGTTAAGACTCTAATTATAAGCGACCATTTTGCACGACTTCAATAAGAGCTAATTGTGCTTTATCTAGTGGTGTTTTATCCACTAATTTTTGATAGATGGTAATTGCTCTATCTGTATCACCATTTTTATAGCAAACCCACGCATCAATCATCCCTTTCTGGTTTTCAAGCTTTAATAGCATCAAGTTAAATTGCTTAGCGGTATAACTAAAACCTCCAAAGTCGTTGAGTGATCTTGTTAGCGAAAAGTATTGATGCGACTAATAAGCTGATAAATAATAATCCAATAGTCACTAACATCGAACGTAAAAGATCTTGCTTCATAAAATCAATTTGTCGGTTCGAGACTTCAATATCAATACCTGTAGGGTGTTTAGTCTCATCTAAAATCATTGCGAAGCTCATTGTGCCATTGATATGTTCAATTGAAGCGCTAGTTTGGCTATTTAAATTTTTTTTCTTGGCTGATCAAATTAAAAATTTGGTCAAAGAAAAAAGAATCTTGTTGTAAACTTTGTCCAGTAAAAATATTTTTCTCTAATTTTGTCTTAAGGTTATTAATAGTCGCTGAAAAGGGTAACAAAGCATATTTTAAGTTTTCATTCTTTTTATCAAAAAGATATCGTATAAAAAAAATGGTAATCTTTATCAATGGCAACATAATTATCTAAAGCTTGTTGATAACGGTTATATTGAATGTTTTCTGTAAGGCTTTCGCTTTTTAACAAGGCTATATTTTTATGGAATTTTCCATCAATAAAAGACGCTATAGTTTTAGCGCCTTGTTCTTGTTGTTTTAAAAATCTTTCTATTAAGTAGCCTTCTGCGCTTTGATAGATCGTAAAACCCGTTATTGCAAGAACCAAACAAGCAACCATTAAAAACCATTAAAAACCAAAGAATAATAGAAAGTGACAGTCAGTGAAATTTAAATCAACATTAGCCATTGCGATTTCTTGCAAAACTGAATATATCCCTTACATAGGACAATCTATTAAAGTAATAGATAAAATCTGGCAGGGAGAGTTTGGCAGCCATAAGTTACGTTTGATTGTGGACAAAGAACACTTTAATGACGCACTTAATTGGATCAATCAACGCGACAACAAAATTCACGTACGCTTTCTAAACTGCCAAGATTATCAGCAGGCACAAACTGCATTTTTAGATGGCTTTTCGCAAAAATTAAACTTTAAAAACAATCGACATAAAAAAGTGATTGATTCAATTATTGAAAAATTAGGCGAGCAACTCAATGAGTTGCAAAACCCACAATCAGATGTAGGTAAAGCTGAGTCAAAATGGAAAAATGAAAAAACTAAAATTAATCAAATTCAAACGTTAGCCAATCAGCATCAAGTTGATATTCAGGTAACAGAAACTGAACTGCAAAGAGCTGTTAATCGTATCAATGAAGCTAAAAATAGATTTTCAGATGAGCTTAACGAACAGCAACAAGAAATGATTATGCAGGATTTCCCGTCAATCGAACTATCAAAGCTCGAACAGATGGTCACGCTAGAACGAGATGATTTAAAAATATTGCAGGACAAAACTAAGCATCTACAAAAACGCATGGCTGATCTTGAATACTCACTTAGCAAGAAAACGATATTAGCAAAAAATAAGGATACTGGTGCTCTGAGCGAAGTCGGTGCGGAACTCGAAGATGTTGACAGTTTTCTAAAACAACTCGAAGTACTTAACAAAAAGGCGCTACCACAAAAATTGGAACGTTTTGTAAGCTATTTAAATCAACCTTCGGATCAAGGAGTGACTCAATTATTAACACAGGTAGAAAATGAAGTTTCGGTAATTGAGGAGCGCATTGATGAACTGAACCAAACACTGCAAGGCGTCGATTTTCAACACAATCGGTTTATTCAATTAGTCCACAAAAATCACTCACCAGTCCCTGCAAGATCTGTAAAAAGCGCAAAGAGATCTACGTAGCGGCACTATGCAAGACGACCAAGGAGAATATCAATATAAATCCTTAATTGTTATCATAGATCAACTTAAAGTAGCGATTGAAAAAAAGCGCACGCGACTCGCTCAAGCATTACTTGATCAACGATACCGATTGCAATTTGCAGTAGCGATTATTGACCGAAAAGCCAAGCAGAAATCGAAACACGAACAGGTTCAAAGGGGGTATTGGGGCTGAAAAATAAATCATGGCTAGCTTTATTTTAACCGCATCACTAAGCTACGCGCTTTGCCCAAAAGACCGAACCATCCCTTTGTTTGGCACAGTGATTCTAGATGAAGCTTTTTCAAAAAGCTCCCAAGCGGTTGCTGCAAGAATTATTATTGCACTTAGGCAGTTCGGATTAAACCCTTTATTTGTGACGCCTAATAAAGAAATGTGTCTATTGAGAGAGCATACATCAGCCGCTGTACTGGTACATAGAAGAACTTCGCAATCCTTAGCTGTCAGTTTAAGTTGGCAAGAAATTGATCAACATATTAAATCGCGCAAAACAAAACAAAGCAATTAAGTTTAACCAATAATTAAATCTGTTCAACAATTATCTAATAAACTTAAAAAGCAGTGGTTGTCGGCGGATTATCGTCAAGACAGGCTTCTTTCAAATAATGCGTGGCCATTAAAACTATCTATTGGCAAACCGTCAGCTTTACAACTAAAAAATCAATTGGCATCGGTTAAGGAACATATAAATGAATGGCATAAGCTAAAAGTTGGTGTGGTTGAATGGTCAGAAATTAAATACCAATCAGCCACGACGGCAATCAAAACTCCTGTTTATTGGTATTTAAATCAACCTACAGACTGGATCGAAGCGACCACGGATCAATCGATAAAAAACAGGTTTAACTTATTAATTGAAGTGATTAAATCCAGTGAACCTGTTTTTCACGGTTACCTTGTTCGTCATAGAAGCTTATGGAGGGTGCTAACAAAGAAATTAAACAAAGGCTCATTCAATGCGTAAAAGTTGCAAATAAACTGCAACCATTGATGGCAAACGGTAAGCCTTTAAGAGCCATCCCAGTTGAAGGGATGGATAGTAAATTTCTAGAAAACAATGAAGGAGTTTTAACGGCATTACTCAACAAAAAAATCATGATTTATATCAAGGAAAAGATCTCCGGCAAATATTGGGCGCAAGCTTGAAAGGAGAAAATTAGATTTTAGTTAAACCGCTTTCAAAAAATCTATTACCTTTCAGTCAATTGAGGTTAACAGCCAATGAACTTGCTAAGGTTGATTTACCCGCATCAAATATTCTTGTGATTGAAAACGAACAATGTATTCATCAACTGCCATCAATAGAAAATACTATTGCTATACTCTTCGCGGGTCTTAATTTGTATTGGCTTAAGAATCCATTATTTCCCTCAAAAAACATTATTTATTGGGGAGATCTCGATACATGGGGTCTAAAGATACTAGCTTTAGCACGCGAGCTACAACCTCACGTAGAAGCAATTTTGATGGATAATGAAACTGTAATAAAATATGTTGCTAATAAAGTAAAGGAGCCTAAACCAGTAGGTCAATCACCAAGATTGGGGTTGAGAAAAAAGGAGTTATCGTTTTCGAATTTCTTAAGTCTTCGGATAAGGGCCGTTTAGAACAATAATTTAATTCAGCAATTGATGTTGAGTTAGCTCTTAAAACTAAACTTTAATAGCTCTAAATTAGAAATCACCAAGTATCAATACAAGGTCGTTTTTTACCTTGTCTTGGGCTAACTGGTAGTGTCGCCTTTAACCCTCTTATGATCCAATCCCGACTTAATGCTGGGTCAATCACTGCATCTATTTCCATATAACTAGCTATATTGATTGCTTTACCTTGTTCATAGGCTTTTAGTACTAATTCATCAAACAATTGTTGTTGCTCCTGCGGATCTTTAATTGCTTTCAGCTGTTTTGAGTAAGCCAATTTAATGGCTCCTTCAATACCCATCGCGCCAAACTCACCACTCGGCCAAGCTGCAGTAAAAATTGAAGAATGGAAGCTTCCCGCTGCCATGGCTTGAGCACCTAAGCCATAGCCTTTTCTTAATACCAAAGTAAAAAATGGGATTGTTAAGCTAGCTGCCATCACAAAAATTCTAGAAATATGTCTAACCGTTGCTTGTTTTTCTGCTTCAGGCCCAACCATAAACCCTGGCGTGTCACAAAGTGAAATCATAGGAATATCAAAACCATCACAAAGTTGCATAAAGCGCGCAACTTTATCACCAGCGCTTGCTTCAATCGCGCCACCTAAGTGTCCCGGATTATTTGCGATTAAACCAAATGGTTTACCTTCAATACGTATTAATGCCGTAATCATACCCAATGAATAATCTTTTCGTAACTCAAGGACGGAATCTGAATCTGCAAAGGTTTCAATCAATTCTCTAATATTGTAAATTTGTTTTCTATTTTTTGGGATACTATTTCTTAAATTTTCTTGGTTCTGACATTTCCAATCCTTTAAGTCACCTTGAAAATAAGATAAATATTTTTTACAAATTTCAACGGCTTCTAATTCATTTTTTACTAAAATATCAATCACACCATTTGGACCTTGAGTCGAAATAGGCCCTACCTCTTCAGCACTATAAGATCCTAAGCCTCCACCTTCAATCATTGCAGGACCCGCCATACCAATGGTCGAATCTTCCGTCGCTATAATGACATTACAAACTCCCAATAATGCAGCATTTCCCGCAAAACATCTACCCGCGACAATGCCAATGGTTGGTACTAAACCGGATAACGAAGCGAGTCCAACAAAAGTATGACAATCAAGACCTGTTACGCCATTAAAATCAGTGTCAGATGGACGTCCACCGCCGCCTTCTGCAAATAGAACGACTGGAATTTGTTGTTCCTTTGCTAGCATTAACATTCGGTCCATTTTTTTATGATTCATAATGCCTTGTGTACCGGCAAACACACTATAATCATATGCCATGACTAGGCAGCGACTTTTATCATCTGTAAACCTTTTTGAATTGATTGAACCTGTTCCTGTAATCAAACCATCTGCTGGACTTTTTTCAACTAGTTCATCTTCACTAAATCGGCGGCGTTGCCCTGCTAATAACAAAGCGCCGTACTCATTAAAACTCCCTTTATCAATTAAATTAGCGATATTTTCTCTTGCTGTACTCATTCCTTTTGCATGACGTTTTTTTACTGCGTACGGTCTAGCTTGATCTGTAGTTAAACTATATCTTTTTATAACTTCTTTTAATTCTAGCCGAATATTTTTAATTTCATTTGTAGTAACTTCAATCTCCGCGTCTAATGTCCTTTTTGTTATTTGTACTTCTAAATCAATTAGGATTTGATTTTCTTCAACAACCTGACCGGACTCAATTGAAATGTTTTTGATTTCTCCTTGAAAATTCGACTTAACTGGATACTGCATCTTCATAGATTCAATCGTTAATAAGACATCTTTTCTATTAACTTCATCTCCAACTTTTACGCAAATATCAACAATCACACCAGCGCAAGGAGACTTGACTACCTTATTATTATTTTTCATTTAATATTCTCTATAGCTAGTTAAAGTGTTTTGCTTTGTAACTCAATATATTGTAACGCAGTCATCTGGTGGTAAGTCACCTGTGAGTAAACAATTTCAACCGGTTCAGGATCCACGATTTCAATGGGTATCTGTAATGCTATTGCTGTTTCTAACGCCATTTGAGTAATATTAACGCTAAACGAAGTCCCCATAAATATAATTCGATCGGCACGTTCCATTCTTTCTTGCGCTTCTGTGATTCGATAAAGGTCGGTGTAATATTCATCAAATAATAAAACAAATGGTTTGTATGAAACATTTAACTCTGGCTTGCCTTCAATAGAAAATAACTCTAACAACTGTCTATTGATCGCCTTGTTCTCCGGTTCTTTATTTTTACAATCATCCACAATCCTATCCCATGGCGTATCAACCACCTCAGCAGTTACACCTTGCGTATGGACTTGAGAATGAAAGAGCGTCATCTGATCTAGGCGACCATGAATCGGGATATAATCATTGTTCCCAGCCTTTCCGTCCAACCCATCAATATTTTGCGTAATTAAATTTTTGTTTGCTAACCAATAATGAACCTCATTTGGGCCATGATTTCTATAGGCCGCAAATCGATGATAGTACCAACGCAAAAACTCGGTTGGGTTGCTTTGATACATATGGCGAGTCGCCATTTCTTGAGGTGTATAATTATCACTACCAATGGTCCAATAGCCATCTTGGCCACGAAACGTAGGAATTCCACTTTCTGCGCTAACACCGGCACCTGTTATATAAAGTATATTTTCTGATTTATTATTTTTCACAACTGATTTTCCATATCCTACCGATCAATTTGGCTGATTATAACTCTAATAACTAAACAACATAAGATAATGCTAATGTATAAGTTAGCTTTTTAAAGTAAAAATTGCAAACCAAGTTGTCCAACTTGGTGTCAACTAAGTGTTTAACAGGTAGTTCAAATTACCAAAAAAATTAGTTTTAGCAAATAAAGAAAACTAACATTGCCACAATTATTAAAAAACCTCGAAAAGAGAAAAGACTTTCAGAATTTAATCTAGATATTGAACACAGCGGAAATGATCCAAACAGATAATAGTAAAGATACACATGTTAATTTGGATTCTTCTGGTGGCTCAATTACTTTATATGTTCCTAAAGGAATTAAAGCAACGGTTAGTGCTAAATTAAAAATAACTCAAAGTGCTAGAAAAGTTTACAGAATTTACGCGGACTTTCCATTAACTATTAAAGGTGAAGATAGCAGTAGAATTAGCGCAAAGGAGAAATTAACGGTGGCGGTGATAGAATTGATATCAGTACTTCAAATGGTGATACTTATATTAAAATGATTGAAGATTAAATTCTAGAAACATAAAATTCAACTCTTCTCGACATTACTGCTTAGAAATCAGGAGTGATGTCCACAAAAATTAATGAGCTATAACCACCCATTTTGATGAGCTATACGAGCCGCTTCTATGCGGTTTTTTGCATTCAATTTACTTGATGCAGAAGATAGATAATTTCTAATTGTCCCCTCAGATAAGTGTAATTTTTCTGCAATCATTTCTGTTGTCGCGCCATCCTTTGCCAACCGAAGCGCTCTACGTTCGTTATCAGTTAGTGGGTCAATTTCCATCCATGCATCTTGTAAAAGTTCGGGTGCTATTACTTTGCCACCCTTTGCTATTTTTCTTATAGCGGATAACAGCTCGCCTGATGGTGAGTCTTTTAATAAATACCCTTTAACTCCCGCATCCATCGCCCGTCTTAGATATCCAGATCTAGAAAAGGTAGTAAGAATAATTGATTTTATAGCGAGTTGATGGGATTGGATTTCTTGCACTAACTCTATTCCGGTTAGCTGTGGCATCTCTATATCGGTTAACAATACATCGATAGGAGTTGAAGATTTATCTAGTAGGAAATCGAGTGCATCTTGGCCATTTTTTGATTGATGGATAACGTTAATATCATTTTCAAGATCAAGTAACGATGCTAAAGTTGTTAATAACATTGCTTGGTCTTCTGCGATTAGTAAATTAATCATATATTACCAACATCCGAAGCTGTCATAGATCCTGTTATAGGAGTTGTAATAGGTATGGAAATGGTCAACATGGTTCCAGACTTAGAATCAATAACTAAGTCGCCTGAAAGTTTTTTTACCCTTTCAAACATTCCTTTTAAACCAAATCCTTTTAAACCAAATCCTTTACGATTAGATTGTTCGGAAAATCCAACGCCATTGTCAGAAATAACCATACTTATCATCCCATCAACTAGTCTAATAATGGCTAAAACCTTATCAGCATTTGAGTGCTTTAATATATTGGTAACTGCTTCTTTTAAAATAATGGCAAGTTCTTTGTTAGTATCATCATCCAGCGGAAATTCATCGAATTGATATTCAAATATAACGTCATTGCTTTGAAGTACATATTTAGCATGCGCCAATTCAGTATTAAGATCACTAGTTCGATAGCCAGTGACGACTTCTCTAATTTGCTTGAGAGCATCTCGTGAAATATTTTCTAGCTCTTTTATTTGCAGCTTGGCCGCCAGCGGTTCTTTATCAATTAACTTGCCTGCGAGTTCAGCTTTTAAAGTAATAACTGAAAAAGTATGTCCAATTAAATCATGTAAATCTCTAGCAATACGCTCTCTTTCTGATGTTCTCGCTAAATGACGAACCTCTTGCTGGCTCAATTTTAATTCTTGATTTTTTATGTCAATATCATGTTGGTAAATATTAATTCCGCCAATCAAAAAGGAAAATGCGATTGCTGGGACGTAAAAAAAAGCCGATAGGTTTAATAGCCAAGTGGAAACGCCAATCCACACTGCAATGATAAGTAAAGCAATAAACGCAGTTTTGCTTCTACCCAAGCGACAGCAAAAAGCGCCAGCGTAAACAAAAAAAACGCTCGCTCCCGGTGTTAATTGAGCTAAGGCAGTTCCAATAATTAAAATGCTTAGTATGTTCCACTTTATTCGTTTAGCCGAAACCCAGTAACTATTGAAATAAACAATGAGGAAAAAAATAGTACCCATTGAAGCGTACAAATAGCTATATTCGATTGGATGGTAAGATGCCAAACTAATGAAAAATATCAATAGATATACTAACCAAATGTAAGGAGCATAGTGCATACCACCGGAGGGAGGTAATAGTAAACGGTCAATTTTTTTAAATACTGATAGCATTAGTTTTTTGTTCTTAATTTAGTGATAAATTATCGAGGCTAAACTCAAAATCGCCACGTTTTTCACTCGCCACAATTGAGATATTGACTATATTACTAAGATCAATGCTGCCATATTTTTTTATATCAATGACATAGTTTTGCCAATCTTTTGTTAATAGGAGCGTTTGCTCCAGAGGCTGAAAACTATATTGCTGGAATATTAGCACAGATACTATTTGTGATTCAGTATTAGATTTTGCATCAAAACTAATGGATTCTAGATTACTTATATCAACACCTTGTTGCATTGATTCACTTAGTAGAAATGTAATTCCACTCCACGGAAACATAAGTCCAGCCTTAACCTCACCATGTACTTGTAAATATCCGTCTCCTTTGTTTCTAGTTAGTCCTGTCAATTGAACGATTGAATCGCCTCCCGCAAATTGATCGGTTGTTGCGACGATCCCTTTACCAAATTGTGTGCTTTGTATAGAATCATTAAAGTCTGAAATAAGAGACGGAGATATCTTAATCGTTGTTGGTTCTTTATCCAAATATTTAAAGCGCTCAACTAACTGCCCATTTTTCCAGATTGCACTAATTTTAGAAGTATCATTAATATCTACAAATGGATTGCCATCTAGTAAAATCATCGAAGCCTTGGCACCAATTTTAAGCGTTCCACGATTACCAATTTCAAATGCTTTTCTTACAGCTCCGGTAGCACTATGAATAGCTTCTTGGTTATTTAAGCCCGCTTTTACCAGCAAACGCAACTCACCGTGTAAACTAGCTCCATGCGTTGTCCCTGGGTTTGGTGCGTCCGTACCCGCTAGAATTCTTACTCCTGCCAAAGATAGTTTCTTAACACTTTCAAATGCATTCTGTAAACCGTCACTTGGAATGTCAAAGTCTGGAAACGCAGCTTTCAATTCGTGTTTTTGTTGATTACTCAGAAAGGGCATAATATTTTCATCATCTAATAAATTATTACCTACCGCTTGCTGTGCTACGGATGCCTCTACCGATAAAGTGGGAATGATAAACGCATTTTTCTTTAACATTAATTTAATGAAAGATTCATCAACTACAGAATCCATAAAACTATGAACAAGTCCATCTGCGCCAAGCATAATCGCTTCTCGCGCCGAAATAAGATTGTCGACATGTACTAGCAACATTCTATCTTGCTGGTGTGCGACTGTAATAAGAGTAGACAAAACTTCGTAGCTTATCGATGGGAAGAATTGTTTGTGCGCCTGCTTAGAATTGTAGACTGCTTTAATGTAATCGGCTCCTTGCTGAATACGCTTTCGTACAAAATCATCTACTTCAGTTGTTGTTTCTAGAACAGGGATCTTTAATCCGTATTCTGTACCATGCCCCCCACGGGCTGTTGCTAATATCGTTGAAGAAAAAAGGTCGGCATTTTCAATATTGTCATCGTTTTCTCTAACGGATTGATATTGATTAGCGGTTTCAGGTACTGTAAACATATCTAGTTCAGTGGTCACGCCAAAATTGAGAGCATCTTTTAAAGCGTTACCATAAACATGAGTATGTGCATCAATAAATCCGGGTAATATGGTTTTATTAGTGCCATCAAACTCCACTAAATTTTCTGACACACTCTGGTTCTTTTCTATTTTTGCAATCAGGTTGTTTTGAACTAATACATCGGTATTTTCATATAAAACATCACCATCATAAAAGCGGACATTTCGGAGAATAAAGTTGTTGTTTAACTTGGATAAAAGTTTAGAAACTTGTTTTGGCTCTTGTTGAAGCTTATCAACAGGTTGAGGCAATAACAAAAAGAATCCAGCTATAACTATTACGCCAATAAAAACTTTAATTTTCATTATTGTTTATCCTTTTTATTGTAAGCTTTCATTGCCAAAAACATGAAAAATAATGTGTACAATAGTAAAACGCCTATGTGTAAAATAATGGGTGCGCCGATATCCATTTCAACAACTTTTAATGAAAGCTGAGCTAAGTGGTAAGGAGGCAATAAGTTAGCGAAAGACTGCATAAAATCAGGTAAAAAATTAATCGGTAGCCAAAGACCCGACAGAAACCCCATCGGCAAATAGATCAAATTTATAGTCGCTGGAGCGCTAGAGGATTTTAAAAACAACCCCAAAGTCATGCCAACAGCGCAAAAAGGCAACGAGCCCAAAATTAGTATGATAGCTAAGAGTATCCACTGTGAATGAAATAGTCGGACATCACCAAAGATAGCAGCAATGGAAAAAAGTAACATAATAATAAGTAACGAAAATATTATGCTTAGTACAATTCTTGAAATAATGTATGCAGAAGCTGGCATAGGTGATACCTCTTTCAAATCAAACCAACCTTGCCCTCTTTCAATCGCGATGCCAACACCAAAAGAGAATAATGCTGGACCTATGACACCAAATGTTGCGTAAGTTATCATGAGATAAGTCGGCATAGTTGCTTTATTCATTGAAAATAGAATTCCAAAAAACACATAAAACATAATTGGAAATAAAAGAGTTGGGATACAAAAGCCTGGTGTTCGAAAGAGTCTTATTGTTTCAGTTTTTGCTTCCATATAATAAATGTTGATTAAGTTAGGTTTAACCAAATTGAGTTTGTCAAATACCGGATCAATCACTTTTCCTTTGTTCATGATAAATCTCCTTCATGTTGTTTTGATTTCTGATTGAGTTTTATAAATGCATCCTCAAGTGCAGCTCCTGCAATCGTTAAATCTGTTATTATTAGTTTCGCAGAAAAAATTTCTTTCAGGGTATTTATAGGATCACTGGTTTCAATTTCTATTTGAATTTCTTGATTAGAAAGTTGCTGAGTTCTAACTTTTTTGACCGCATGAAGTTTAGAAAAAACTTCCGCGTTTACATCAGAATTGAAGCGAATCGTTTTACTATTAAATTCAGATTTTATTTCTTTGGGTGTGCCTATTTTTATAACTTTACCGTTATTAATAATGACAATCCTATCAGACAAATGGTCAGCTTCTTCCAAATAATGCGTTGTCAGTACAACACTTGTACCTGCATGTTTTAATTCTATTATCGCTTTCCATAAAGACCGCCTTGCGGAAATATCTAGACCGACAGTTGGCTCATCTAAGAATAGAAGTTTTGGATTACCGCAAATGGAAAGAGCGAATAACAATCGTTGCTTTTGCCCGCCAGATAGGTCTCTACTGTATTTACTTTCAAGCTCAGACAGTTGGGCAAATTCAATCACTTGCGAATAATCCATAGGATTCGTATAGTAACTTTGAAATAATTCTATATGTTCCCTAACCGTTGACATATCCGGCAGACTTGAAACCTGTAACATTGCGCCACATTGTCTTTTTAGTTCGATATTGCCTGGTTGGTGGCCTAGTAAGCTTATTTCTCCACTGGACAGACTTAACCGACCTAACATCATATTAATTAAAGTCGTTTTTCCTGCACCATTTGGGCCGAGTATCGCCAATATTTCACCTTCAAATATATCTAGGTTTACCTCCGACAATGCTTTTTTGCTATCTAGAGAATTGCTACCATAAAATTTTGATACATTGATTACGGAAACAACTTTTTTATTGGTTTGAGATTTTGACATAAAACTGAGTACCAAGTTGATAAAACGTGTACTCATTATTCCTTAGTTTGAAACTTTAATTAATAGAGCTTTGTCACTAAGTTTGTATGACATTTGTCATTATTAGCTTTATATGGCCGCAACCGAACTCCAATAGCAGCATACACCGCATTAGCAACCGCCGCAGCAACAGGAGGCGTACCCGGTTCTCCTCTGCCACCTAAAGACTTTCCACTATTAATAATATGCACTTTTATCTCAGGTGATTCACTCATTCTTAATATTGGATAACTATCAAAGTTACCTTGTTACACAGCGCCGTTTTCAATAGTAATTTCGCTATACAATGCCGCAGTTAACCCATAGATTATTCCGCCTTCCATTTGTGCAATTAATCCGTCAGGGTTTATTGCCGTTCCAGCATCGACAACACACGTTATTTTTTTGACTTTGACCTTTTTATCAATCACTTCAACTTCCGCCACTTGTGCGACGATTGTATTAAAAGACTGATGAATTGAGCTCCCTCTACCTTGACCTTCAGGTAATTGTTTTATCCAATTAGATTTTTCTGCAACCAGTTTTAATACTTTTTGTAAACGAGGTTTCTTACTTAGTAAATCAAAACGGAATCGATAGGGATCAATAGAATTTTTATGGGCGATTTCATCAATAAAACATTCTGTAAAAAAAGCATGATGAGAATGGTCAACACTACGCCATGGACCAAATGGGATATGTGTATCGCTGTCGGTAAAATGAATTCGTTGACTGGGAATATCGTAAGGAATATGAGGCGCTTCTTCTGGTTCATGTTTATCATGATATTGATTTATCCAGTAATTAGGGAATCCTTTTTCATTTAACCCTGCTTTAAATCGACTGAGATTCGCTTGCCGATAGAACTTGTCGAATATCTTCTTCACGCGACCAAATGACTTTTACAGGAGCATTTAATTGCAATGCAATTTTTGCAGCTTGAATTGCGTAGTCGGCTATTGCTCGCCTTCCAAAACCGCCACCTAAAAAGTGATTTTCAACGCTTACATTTTCAATATCAAATCCTATTGCTTCTGCACTTCCGCTCTAAAACCTAACAGGTTCTGACAGCCGGTATAAATTGAGCAATGACCATCTTTTATGTCAACATTACAGTTTAACGGTTCCATCGTTGCATGAGCCAAGTAAGGAACTTGATATTCCGCTTCTATTTGGTCATGCGATTCTGTTATAGCCAAATCAACATCACCAATTTCTTTATCTATTTGTTCGTCTCCAGATAGACTTGCTTGACCCATTGAGTTTTTGAATTTTTCAAATATACCTGCGCTATTCACTAGATCGTTTTTCAGTATCACTCCATTGAATCGGCAATTTTTCCAATGCGTTCGATGCTTGCCAAAAACTACTGGCAACAACCGCCACGGCACTTTCTAACTTTACTACTTATAAGTTTTCATCACTTTCAATCGTTTTTGTTTCTATGTTTATCAACTTCGCAGCAAAAACTGGCGCTGCCTTAACGGCAGTATAAACCATATTAGGTAATTGTTTATCTAATCCAAATTGGGCTGAACCATTTATCTTTTCCGCTAAATCTAATCGTTTTGGAGATCTTCCAACAATACGATAATCTGATGCATTTTTTTAAAGTGGGATTAGACGGTGGTGTCGTTTTTGAAGCGAGCTCTGCGAGATTTACGTAACTCAGTTTTTGATTTATTTTTTCATGAAGTACAAAATTATCTTTTGTTATTAAATCGGTTACCGGTAACTTCCAAATCCGTGATGCCTGCTAGCATCGTCGATAAACTAGTATGCACGCCTTGACTAGCATCTCATCACCTTGAGAAACCAAGTCTTTTAAAATTGGAACTCTATGGCCGGGACGAATCG
This sequence comes from Polaribacter sp., assembly GCA_047633355.1. Classification (GTDB taxonomy): domain Bacteria; phylum Pseudomonadota; class Gammaproteobacteria; order Enterobacterales; family Kangiellaceae. Next base: position 21,960 of record JBLIBL010000014.1, on the reverse strand, counting down.
CGACGCCAAGGATCAAGGCTCCGCTCGAAAGGACGCCCGCTATAATAAATGACCGTCTTGTTATTTTTTTCATATTAAACGTCCCTAAATAATCAATAAAGCATTTGATATTGACGAAGCTTAACGTAAGTCCTGAATCAAGGTCAAACGATTGCCTTTTTGTCGGAATTCAATTTGCTTTAGGGCGCTCATGCCTAACAATATTTCCTCTCCCTCCATACTTGGATTTATACTTGCTTTTACATTATATAGGACGATTTCACCAATCTGAATGCTTCCTATTTTTGTATCATAAGCAACTGCTGTACCATTTGCTGTATTAACTAGATGCTTTTGGCCTCTATTTAAATTAAGGTAATTTTCTAAAGAGCCGGGTATTGCAACAGACGTTGCGCCGGTATCTAACAGAAAAACCACTTCTTTATGGTCGATTTCGCCATTAGCAATATAGTGACCAAGTCGATTCCTTTTTAGCTCAACTTCAATACTACTTTCATTCTTTTCACTTGATGGCGACGGATTTGGATTGTTTTGCCTTTCTTCTACTCCAGCAAAAATATAGGTTAGAAATGCAATTGCTATAATCCAAGCAATCATAATCATGCCTTTTCCCATGCCTTGTGTATCAGCATGTTTATTTTGAAACGGGTTATTATTTGGATCGTCTGTCATTTTGTATTTCCAAGCTTATTAACTGATAATTTTTGCGTTTCGTATAAGGTGGCGGAGTCGCAACTAGAGGATGAATATTATATACAAATAAACTAAATTTGCGCATTAATTATCGAAAGTGAATTTAAAAGCGGCTCCGACCCCGTTTTTTTTCAGAATCTGAGACCAGCTCTACTTAAAGTTTAATTTCTTATTTGCTTCTTTTCTTGCTAGCCAAAAACTAATAAACATTTGAATAACAACGGTTGAAACAGATAAATACCATACATGAACTATTTCAAATCCAGGTTGTTTAGATGCCCAAACCCCTGGCACAACAAATAAAACCATTCTTGAAGCCATACTATAAAAAGCAGGCCAAGTATTACCTAATCCCTGCAACAGACCTGAACAACAAAATATAATTCCCGAAGGAATATAATTAAAAGCAACAATTTGTAAAAACAAAACGCCGACGGCAATGACTTCTGCATCATCAGAAAACGGCGTTAATAATTGATCTGCAAAATAAATACTAAAGGCCGCCAAAACAAACAGTAAAAGACTAATTAATTTTGCGGCGGACTTAAATGACTCAATGACACGCTCTTTTTGTTTTGCGCCAAAATTTTGTCCAACTACAGCAGGCAATGCAAAAGCGAGTGCCAACGCAGGTACAAAAATTGCCTGCATCACTCTTGAACCAAGCCCAAATCCAGCTTGAGCGGATGTCCCAAATCCTTTAATCAACCAGAATATAACCGCCGTATAAAAAAACAGTAATAAAAACTCACCACCGGCAGGAAAACCAATGCCAATAATTTTTTTCCAATAAATCATTTTAGGTTTTATCAGCGGTTTTGAAACACCAACATAACGCTCAAGCTTATGAAAGTAATACCACATAATAACGACCGCAATCCCGATAGAAATTGAACTAGCAAGTCCCGCACCCGCAACGCCCATCGGGTGACCAGTAATCCAACCTTTAATTAAGATGGGTGACAATATGATATTAAGCCCTAAACCAATCAGCTGAACCATCATTGCCGGTTTAACAATTCCTGTTCCACGTAAAGCTGAACCCATCGCCACTAAAGCAAACTGTAAAGCCAAGTTTGGCATAAACCAATAAAGATAAGTTAAACCTTGCTCAATTGTTGCAGCATCATCAGAGATTGTTTGTAAATAATTAATAGAAAAAGAATAACCAGCAGCAAGCGTCACCAAACCACAAATAAAGGCAATTCCAATCGATTGATTAAAGATAATGTTAGAAGTTTTCCTATCTTTTTCACCAACCGCTTTTGAAATTAAAGCGACCGTACCAACCGCTAGAATCTGCGTCATACCAAAAACAACAAAGGCTAAATTTCCCGCAGCATTAACACCTGCTAGGGCAACTTTGCCAAGTTGACCGACAAAATAGAGATCCACTAAGTAGTAAACAGTTTGCACAATCATGCCAATCGCAATTGGGATAGCCATGCTGATAAGGTGTTTGGTGATTGAGCCTTGTGTTAAATCGTTCATTGATTGTTAAATTCTAATATTATGCGAGGTTTAAAAAATCGAATTCTAACATGATTATAGGTATTAAAAATCAATAGGGCTTTTTACGCCTGCGTTGCCTTGTTTGATGACATGGGTGTAGATTTCAGTTGTTGACACGTCGCTGTGAACTAGAACTAGAAAATGGACACCCAAAATTCAAACCAACAAAAAGTATTGATTTAGGGGTGATCAATTAAAATAAGTTAGCGAATAAAGCTCAAGAATTATTCCGATTGTATATTTGTTCGATTTTGACGGGTTTTGACGAATGACATAAACTAGAAAATGGACACCCTAAATTTAAACCAACAAAAAGTATTCATTTAGCCGTGATCAATTAAAATAAGTTAGCGAATAAAGCTCAAGAATTATTCCGATTGTATATTTGTTCGATTTTGACGGGTTTTGACGAATGACAAACAGCACAAACCTTCTCGAAAGAGAATGGTCGGACATTTTTTATTGGGTTGGTGTTTTTCAGGAAGCTGGTTTGGGTTTATCGAATAATAATCTTGCCGCTTTGTTTCCCTTCATCCATTTCAGACTAAGTTGCTTAGCCTTTTCTTTGATAAGTTCAATCGGCCCCACAAAATGACAGTAGCTTTTTCCATAATGCTCTATTTGTTTCAGCCAATGGTTTTGTTGTAAATTGAGTTGTTGCAGGGACGATTTAATATGAGCGGGCATGGCATTTTTATTAGGATAATGGATTGCTTTACCTGACCATTCGACTAATTCGATGTAGCTTTTTAATGTCATAGGCAGTCGTTTGCTTTTTATCTTGTTTGATAGTGAGGCGATAGATGCATCGAGAGTTTCTTGAACCTTGATGGAATCCAATTTTTTGATTGAATTAAGTCGTTTTTTAATTGAGGTATTGGTTGAGTCTTCCAGTGTTTCAGCAAGCTTTGCTCGGATAGGATTTAAATCCACATAGGCCATTGCAGAAAATACCGCGGCTTCGTCGAGTAGGGCTTGAGCGGAGTATCGCCCCTCCCAAAATCGCCCAGTACAAATATCTTCCTTATTACTTTGTTTGGCTAATGGCTCATTTAATCGACTCATAAACCAAGATAAGCTACCGAGGCGTTCACGATAAAGGGTTAACTTTTCCTTGTCTGCCATAATGGCTTGTTTCTTGAGTTCTCGTTGTTTGGCAAATTTCATATCACTTAAACGACCTAAATAAGCCCTTAGCCATCTTTCAGCTACTTCTTCATCACTCCATTTAAGAGGGGCGAGTGGTTCAAGGTAGAGGACGGCATGATAATGATTATCCATGACTGCGAATGCAAATAAATCCACTGAAAATATATCACAAAGCTCAATCATTCGCTTTTCAAGCCAGTCTTTTCGGTGAGTGTAATCTATTTTTGTGAATTCATCGAAACCGCAAAGAAATGTTCTTCTTACGCAGCGATTGGTACAATGATAAAAACCAGCGGTTTCATTATCAACGATATTCTTTCGGGCAATAGTCATGGCATTCGTCCCTGAATGAGTGGATCAATAGTGTGAATAAAAATACTCAACCTTTCAATCAGTTAGTTCTATTTAGTTTGTCAGCAATAGTTGATTGATTTTGTGAGCATTTGGCTATTTGTTGGGTGTCTGGTATTGCATGTTGTCTGGTATTGCATGGTGCTAGTAGCATGACCTCTTCATGCAATGGTATTTGATGGTCCATTTTGAGTTACCTCTTATCTCCGAATTTATTAATCTAATGTTTAACGAAAAAGGTGCAACTATATTCATTTTTTTAAACTCTAATCAGCATCAGGCACAAATACATAACCAATGCCCCAAACTGTTTGTAGGTATCTTGGTTTAGCGGGATCTTCTTCTATCATTCGGCGTAGACGAGAAACTTGTACGTCTATACTTCTCTCTAATGCACTGTAGTCACGACCGCGAGCTAAATTCATCAACTTGTCTCTGGATAATGATTTTCTTGGGTTAGTAACAAGCGATTTTAAAACCGCAAACTCACCGCTGGTCAAGGTCATTTGATCTGAGCCCCTCCTCATTTCACGAGTGGCTAAATTCAACTCAAAATCACCAAACTTGATTAGCTTTTCCTCTCCACTGGGAGCGCCCGGCAACTCGCTTGGTTTACGTCTTAGTACCGCTTTTACTCGAGCTAATAGCTCTCTTGGGTTAAAAGGTTTCGACAAATAATCATCAGCACCTAATTCCAGCCCAATAATCCTATCAACATCATCGCCTTTGGCTGTTAGCATGATGATTGGAATGGCATTATCATCACCTCTCAACCTTTTGCAGATCGATAAACCGTCTTCTCCAGGCAACATCAGATCTAAAACCATTAAATGATAGTTTTCTCTTTCCAAAAATCGATCCATTTGTTCCGAGTCTGCTGCGGCCTTTACAATATAGCCTTGCTCCTTGAAATATCGCTCTAATAAAATTCTTAATCTAAGATCATCATCTACAACCAGTATTTTTCTAGTTTCTTCACTCATTTGCATCCCCAAATTCGGCTTTAAGCTAATAACTATCACTAAACAACAGTTGTAATTATCACTACAAGTAGTTGAATCACAAAGTTTATTTTTTAATGAATTGTTACAGAGTATATACCACTTGAAATAAACATTCCGCTACATGCAATTTTTAAGTCGCATTGTTTTTTATTTCATCAGATAAATGGATTTATTAATTTTTGATACATGACACGTTTTGTTGCTAAACTCTGGTGCGTTCGTCATTCAAAACGTTATAATGCGCGATGTTAAAACTCTATGACTACTCCACATTCACGTTACAATTTTAGGAAATTTCATGCTAAATATCGCGCAAAAGATTGCGAAAGAGCTCAATGTTCAAGAAAAACAAGTTCAATCCGCTATTCAGTTATTAGATGAAGGCGCGAGTGTTCCATTTATCTCTAGATATCGAAAAGAAGCAACCGGTGGTCTAGATGATACCCAAATGCGTGATCTCGAAGAGAGACTGAGCTATATAAGGGAGCTAGAAGAGCGACGCCAAGTCATTTTAAAAAGTATTGAAGAACAAGAAAAACTAACACCTGAGTTAAGGGCTAGTATTTTGTCGGCAGAGACAAAAAGCGAATTAGAGGATCTCTACCTACCATACAAACCTAAGAGACGAACAAAAGCGCAAATGGCAAGGGAAGCGGGTTTGCAGCCGTTAGCTGATGCGCTATTTAAGAACCACGATTTAGCACCAGAAACCGAAGCAGAGAAATACTTAAACGAAGAAGCTAAAATAACCTCTGCTAAAGAGGCTTTAGATGGCGCAAAACAAATTTTGATGGAGTCATTTGCCGAGAATGCAGCTTTACTTTCTGAGCTTAGAAGTTACCTCACAGAAAATGCTTTTCTTCGTTCGGTTGTTGCAAAAGGTAAAGAAGCTGAAGGGCAAAAGTTTGCTGACTATTTTGAATATTCAGAAAAAATAAACAAAATACCATCTCATCGCGCTCTTGCTCTATTTAGAGGCCGAAATGAATCTATTTTATCGCTTGAATTAGTTGTAGACGAAAATCTTTTACAAGATGATAAAGCGAGTAACTACGCACAATATTTAATAGCCAAACATGGCCTAATTAAGCATCAGGGTAAAGCTGCTGATGACTGGTTACAAACTGTCGTTTTATGGACTTGGCGGGTGAAATTACAATCTTTTTTCGAAACAGAAATGTTAGGCAAGCTGCGCGAAACGGCTGAAACGCATGCGATTGAAGTTTTTGCCAATAATATGAGAGACCTATTAATGGCGGCACCTGCTGGTGACTTTGCGACAATGGGACTTGATCCTGGTTTACGTACTGGAACCAAGGCAGTTGTGGTTGATGGCACAGGTAAACTACTCACGCAAACAACAATATTTCCTCATGCGCCACAAAAGCAGTGGGAACAGTCTTTAAAAAAGTTAGCAACGATATGCGAGCAGTTTAAAGTCAAACTAGTCAGTATTGGTAATGGAACAGCCTCGCGTGAAACGGATCATTTAGTCGCAGAATTAGAAAAACAAAACCCAAAACTTGGACTAAGACGAATTATCGTTAGTGAATCGGGTGCATCAGTTTATTCAGCATCTAAACTCGCCGCAGAAGAATTTCCAGATTTAGATGTGACGTATCGTGGTTCGGTTTCAATTGCAAGAAGGCTTCAGGATCCTTTGGCGGAACTAGTAAAAATAGAACCAAAAGCTATTGGCGTTGGGCAATATCAACACGATGTAAGTCAAAGTCAATTAAGTAAAATGCTAGGAAGCGTTGTTGAAGATTGTGTTAATAAAGTCGGTGTAGATCTTAATACAGCTTCTGCTCCTTTGCTGAGTCATGTTTCTGGTTTAAATAAAACACTTGCTTCAAATATCATTCGTTATCGTGAAACTAATGGACGTTTTGCCAATAGAAAAGAGCTTTCTAAAGTTGAGCGATTAGGACCAAAAGCTTTTGAACAAGCCGCCGGTTTTTTACGAATTAGTGGTGGTGATAATCCTCTTGATTCGTCAGGTGTTCATCCAGAAACTTATCCGATTGTTGAAAAAATGCTTGAAAAAATTACTGGCGGAGTTTCAGCATTGGTTGGAAATTCTAACGAACTTAAACAGTTTAATGCGAATGATTATGTAACAGAAAATTTTGGCTTACCTACAGTTAAAGATATAATTTCTGAACTAGAAAAGCCTGGACGTGATCCACGTGGCGAATTTAAAACAGCAAAATTTAAAACGGGTGTGGAAACTCTAAATGATCTAACGCCTAAAATGGCATTAGAAGGAACGGTAACCAACGTCACAGATTTTGGAGCGTTTATAGATATAGGTGTCCATCAAGATGGGCTGGTTCATATCTCTTTAATGAGTGATAAGTTTATTAAAAACCCGAGAGAAGTTGTTAAAACAGGTGACATTGTTAAAACTCATGTTGTATCGGTTGATATTAAACGTAAAAGAGTTAGCCTTTCAATGGTCGGACCTCAAGAAGAAGAAGAAGCCTCTAGTAATGTAAAACGACCGATGAATAAAGCTACCAATAGACAAAGTAATCATTCTTCTACTAAAAATGACTCTCACAAAGGCAATCGAAATAATAGCCATCAGTCTAAACCAATCAATTCAGCTTTTGGTATGGCTTTAGCCGATGCATTTAAAAACAAAAAGGATTAAATGATAAAAGATCAAACAAATAGCGAGATAATTGCGGATGTTACAACTAGTCAACACGATATTATATTTGGCGAATTATCGGATAGCCTGCCTAAAATATCTGCAATCACTAGTTTTTTATCTTGGATGATTCCTGTTTTTATTGTTTCGCTAGTACGATTTTTCAAACCCAGTGAAAGCCTTGAGGTTGAGTTACTAAATTTTGTCATTATCGGTTTATTGTTAATATCTTTTCTCTCGAGCACTTATAGTTACTATTTCGCAAAATCTTGCGGCTACCTGAAGCGCGAGTTTGATGTATATCATAAACAAGGGATCTGGTGGAGAAAACAAACAGCTTTAAGTTTTTCAAGAATCCAACACATAGATTTATCCAGCGATCCGTTAGAGCGAAAATATGGCATGGCTACTTTAAAGTTCTTTACCGCTGGTGGCGCTTCCTCTGACTTAAAAATCCATGGTTTACCTTTAGATACCGCAGAAGAATTACGTCATCAAATACTGAAACTAACTGAAAATGAATAATATTGTTAGTGATGTTGCTGACAACTCTTTAGCTATTACTAAATGGCAAAGACTATCCCCTCTATCGGTCATTTTTTTTATTGGTAAGCTTTTAACTAAAATAGTCAAGGATATGCTTCCTGGCCTTGCTCCCTTAGGTGTTCTTGTATTTAGTTCTGATAATAAATCTTTAATTTTAATATTATTCGCGATTGCTGTCAGTAGTTTAATTCTTCTTTCATCATTTCTACAGTATTGGTTTTTCAAATATAAACAAGAGGGTGATAAAGTTTTAATTAATGATGGTGTCTTTAACAAGAATAAACGCGTGATCTCTTTTGAACGAATTCAAAATATCAATATTTTGCAACCTATTTATTTTAAATATTTCGGACTAGTTACCTTACAAATTCAAACCGCCGGTGCAAAAGGCAATGAGGCGGATCTGGCAGGAATCCCAGAATCACTTGCTAATAGTTTGAGAAATACCATCCTAGAAAAAAAATCACAAATTCTTAATAACCAATCTAAAGATTCTCAGTTAAAAGGTGGCTCAATCGACGCCTCGGCTAATGATTCATTGCAACAGGAAACAAACTTACTCGCAAGTGCCTCTTTGATTGACTTGATGAAATACGGCATATCAAGTAATGGTATGTTTTGGTTTTTTGTAATACTTACTCCAATATTGGGAATGTTAGATGATATTTTAGAAAAAGTATTCACCAAAGAAGATATGCAAGGCGTAATTGAATTATTAGGTGGCGGTTTATCCGGAAAAATTATTAGCGTATTTTTATTTATTTTTTCAATAATAATCTTAATGTTTATTTTTTCCATCATAGGCGCAGTTTTCCGTTATTATCGTTACCAACTCATTCAAACAGTTAGTCAATCAAAAAACACGCAAGACTGTTTAGTGGTTGATAAAACATTAAAAAGAACTAGCGGACTTTTGACCAGCTATGAGGAGTCATTAAAGTTAAATAAAATTCAAAGCTTTATTGCACGAACAAATATTATTGGAAAATGGTTGAGTGTAGAACATATCACTTTAGGGCAAGTATCAAGCGGACAAAAAAACCAGCCTCAAAAACAGTCGCTTTTTATTATTCCCGCAAGAAAAATTGAGCAAACACAATCACTTTTAAAACATGTCTTTAATGACGCACCAGATGAGATTGAAACTCAAGGGATCAGCAAACGCTATATCCACAAAACAATTATTTTAAAATTATTTCTTCCAAGTTTAATTATTTGTTTACCTATTACCTTTATAAATCAAAATTATTGGTTGGGTTTAATTCCAATAATTGTGCCAGCTATATTTTTTCCACTAGTTTATCGTAGATGGAAAGCCTATCGATATGGAATAAAAGATGGCTATGCGAGATTTGAGAGAGGATTGTTTGGCTATCGGCATATTACTTTTCCGACATATAAAGTACAGCGAGTAGAAGTAAGACAATCACCGATTCAAAGAAGAAGAAATTTAAGTACATTGAAGGTTTATCTGGCATCTAACCAATTAAAAATGCAATTTATTCCATTTGATGAAGCAAATAAGTGGCTCGAAGAAATCAACAAAGCCATTCATAACGATAAACGTGATTGGTATTAACGTTTTAGGAGACGTGTTTACCACCATCCCAGCCACCTTTAGCAAGCACTCTTTGCCCCATGGCTTTTGGTGATTCTTCTAAATCGGTCGCCATAGAATCATTCCAACGATTTAAAAAACCATAAAGGCAAACGGCGCCTAAAATTTCGCATATTTGATTTTCTGTCCAATGCTCTTTCATTTTAACCATTAATTCTGCCGTGACGCCATTTGGAACACTACCAGCAGCCAACGCATAATCTAATGCAACTCTTTCCGCTTCTGAATAAAGATCACTGGACTGATATTCCCAAATGGCATCTAGTTTTTCTTGAGAAATGCCATGAATATTTGCTGCAATTAAAGAGTGAGCTTCACAATACTGACAACCACCCGCTCGACTTGCAAAGTGAGCAATCAATCGCATTAAACCTAAATCAACTTCACCATACTTGGACATAACGGCGCGAGTCAAAACGCCAAAACCTTTTACCATTTCTGGCTTTCTTTGCATGGTTAATAAGCTGTTTGGTATAAAACCCAAGATCTCAATAAATATTGCAAAATCATCTTCTAGTTCTGGAGTGACGCTAGCGTCTAAAGGTTGCATATGAGCCATAATATTTCCTTGTAAATAGGTTCTTCAATTAATATTGATGATAATTCATAAATGTTGCATATGCAACATTATTTAAGAGTTCTATAAATTACAATTATAAAAAAACCGCGAATAACGCGGTTTTTTGGTTAATTAACTAACAATTAACTTTCTGCAGAATCGCCTTTATCATTTGATTCTTCAGCAGGTTTGTCTTCTGTCGGTGCAACTGTTGCAGGCGCTTCTTCAACTGGCGCTGGCGCATCAAGTAAGACTTTACGGCTTAAGCGAATACGACCTTGACGATCAACCTCGATCACCTTAACTTCTAAATCTTGCCCAACTTCAAGATAGTCAGCAACCTTATTAACACGCTCATGTGCAATTTGAGAAATATGAAGTAAACCTGTTTTGTTACCCATAAATTCTACAAATGCACCAAAGTCTGCAATTTTAACCACCTTACCCATGTAGGTTTTTCCAGCTTCCACATCTTCAGTTAACTGCTTAACTCTTTGAATCGCTAAATCGGCTGCCGCTTTTTCAACCGCTGCAATTTTAACTGTTCCGTCTTCACCTATTTCAATAGTTGCTCCGGTTTCTTCAGTTAAAGCTCGAATCGTTGATCCACCTTTACCAATAACATCACCGATTTTTTGAGGGTCGATTTTAACTGTAGTAATTCTCGGTGCAAACTGTGAGATATCACTATTTGGTTTAGCAATTGCTTCATTCATTGTTTTAAGAATGTGTAATCTGCCACCTTTCGCTTGATGAAGCGCTTTTTCCATGATTTCTTGATTGATACCCTCAATCTTAATATCCATTTGAAGTGCAGTAATACCAGCGTCTGTTCCTGCTACTTTAAAGTCCATGTCGCCTAAGTGATCTTCATCACCCAAAATATCAGAGAGAACCACATAACTGTCGCCCTCTTTAACAAGACCCATAGCAATACCAGCAACCGGTGCCTTTACTGGAACACCAGCATCCATTAATGCCAAGCTAGTTCCACAAACAGAAGCCATTGAACTTGAACCGTTAGACTCTGTAATTTCAGAAACAACACGAATCGTATAAGGAAAAGCTTCTTGAGTAGGAATCACTGCCTGCATACCGCGTTTAGCTAATTTACCATGACCAATTTCACGACGCTTAGGCGCGCCCATGAATCCAGCTTCACCAACACAGTATGGAGGAAAGTTGTAATGAAGCATAAAGCTCTCTTTTGATTCGCCAAATAAACCATCGACGATTTGTCCGTCACGCTCTGTGCCTAATGTAACAACTACTAATGCTTGAGTTTCACCACGAGTGAATAACGCACTACCATGTGTTCTTGGTAAAACACCTGTACGAATGTATAAAGCACGAACCATGTCATTTTCACGACCATCAATTCTATTTTCACCGGCAATGATTCTTGAACGAACCACTGATTTTTCAGTTTTAGAAAAAGCACTTTTTACATCGTCTGTTGAAGGTGAGTCTTCACTATCGGTTATTAACGATGCAACAGTTGCTGCTTTAATTTCTGCTAATTTATCTTGACGAGCCATTTTATCTGCGATTGCATAAGCTTCTGTAATTCCAGCTTTTGCTGATTCTTCAACCTGTGCGATAACCGCTGTATTTTCTACCGGTGCAGCCCAATCCCATTTAGGTGTGTTAACTTCAGCTGCAAATTCATTAATTGCTTTAATCACAACTTGCATTTCATTAAAACCAAACATTACAGCGCCTAACATAACTGATTCAGAAAGCTCTTTTGCTTCTGACTCAACCATTAGTACTGCGTTTTCAGTTCCGGCTACCGTTAAGTCCAATTCGGAATCAACCATATCATCAACACCGCCGTTAAGAAGGTATTCGCCATTCTTGTAACCAACACGCGCCGCTCCAACAGGACCTGCAAAAGGTAGTCCAGAAACAGCAAGTGATGCAGAAGCACCAATCAATGCAACTAACTGAGGTTCAATCTGTGGATTAATTGAAATTACCTGACAAACGATCTGCACTTCATTCATAAATCCTTTTGGAAATAATGGACGAAGAGGACGATCGATTAAACGAGCGGTTAAAGTTTCGCCGTCAGATGGACGGTTTTCACGTTTGATAAAACCACTTGGGATCTTACCGCCAGCATAACGTTTCTCTTGATAGTTGACTGTTAGAGGGAAGAAGGCTTGACCTGGCTTCATGTCTTTTTTGCCAACCGTTGAAACTAAAACAGTCGTTCCTTCAACATCAATTATGACGCATCCAGATGATTGACGAGCTATCTCGCCAGTTTCAATAGTGACTGTACGACTTCCATATTGGAAGGATTTTTTTATAGGATTCATTCATATTCCTTTTAAGTTAATACTAGATTTCATCGATCTAGCATTTATTTAACCCTAGCTTATTCAGTTGATGTCTTAGCTGTTCTAATTATGACTAATAAAAATTTCTTAAAATATTAGTCAGAACAAAACCTCAATAGAATAACCTAGGATGACTTTTCTTTTAAAGTAAAAAAGGAGCCTTAGGCTCCTTTTTAAAAAACTTTTTATTATCGACGTAAGCCTAACTTACCAATAAGCACAGTGTATCTTTCAACATTTTTGCCTTTCAAGTAATCTAATAATTTACGACGCTGAGCAACCATTCGTAATAGACCACGACGTGAGTGATGATCATGGATATGCTCTTTAAAGTGACCTTGTAAGTGGTTAATTTGATTGCTTAAAAGTGCTACTTGAACTTCAGGAGAACCTGTATCTCCTTCACTTTGACTATATTCGCTAACTATTGTTGCTTTTGCTTCTGCACTTAGTGACATTTATTACTCCAAACATTTAAATTTAAATAAGGTAAACATAGCCAATCACTAATTCAGCTATATCGAGATGCTGACAGTTCAATTGGAAAATACGATGAACCACAACGGGCGCGATTTTACAGTAGCATCAAGGGCTTAGCAAGCATCTAGAGAGGAAAAAGTGAGTAAATAAAAAAAATTTTAAAAATTCATATTAACTTGCAAATAAAGCTCTCTACCCAAAGAGTTATAATAACTGCCAGCATTGTAATACCAGGGCCAATTATTTTGTGTAGGATCCTCTGGAGGCCTTTTATTTAGGAGATTATTGACACCTATGGTTAGTTGAGTAAATTCAGAATAATGATAGCGGAAGTTCGCATCTATTGTTATCCATGCGCCAATGTAATCGCCTGACTGACAAACCACACAAAACTCACCGCCAACTTTATCAATATAATTGAGTTTAACCGTCGCGCCCTTGTTTTCGTCCCGCCAATCTAGCATGATATTTGCGCGATACTCTGGAAAAAGACCGAGCTTAATATTATCCACTTTATCAATTCCTTGAACAGCTTGAAAATAGAAAGACTGGATCCATGTAGCCGCGAATGTCGCTTGCCAATCACCCAAGGAATTAAACCACTTATAATCGAGGTTTAAATCTAAACCTTTTGTTTGTTGTTCTGCAAAATTGATAGGAAACGTTACGATAAAAGCGTCTGCACCATGGAGAGAACCTGATGAATCTCGCTGAATAAAGTCGCATAACAAATCAAACTCTGAACAGGCATTAACAATAAATTGGGCACTTGGTTCAGCCACAATTTCTTCTAACCCAATATCATAAACATCGATAGTAAAGTTAAGTTGCTCAGTAATTCCCCAAGCGACTCCAAGATTATAGTTAATACCCTCTTCTTCACTAAGTTCGATATTAGAACCGGTAAACACTTGTACTGACTGCACTACCTGCCCTACCTGCCCTGTATTAGTGGGAGCATCAGGATCAACAATGTCTGTAAAAGAGGAGGTAAAACCACCAAAAAGTTTTTGCATACCTGGCGCTCTAAAGCTTTTACCCCATGAAAACCGCGTTACCACTTTATCTGTGACTTTATAAGCAAAAGCGACTCTGGGGCTAAAAGCATTACCAACCGCTGATTTATCTTGATAATCATCCCATCGTAGCGCGATGTCCATTTCTAGATTTCCTGTAAAAGGAAAGCTTAACTCACCCCCAATACCAATATGTTTTCGAGCGCCCTCACCGGATGTTGAACCATCAAAGGTATCACCACTATTGACAAAGGTATCTGGGCGGTCAAAGTAATTTTCTTTCACATGCTCAAGTGCTAAGGCAAACTTTACTGGACCACCTTTTAGCGAAAAATCTAAATCTCCTGATAGCGAAAAGTCGATCAATTTATTAGTTGATTCAGCTTTCTTGTTAGCCATAAACCCTAACTCTTCGACTATATTCAAAGGGATCCGTTGAAACAAATCTAAGCCATTCTCAACAGCTGCATTTAATCCACTAAGTAAAATATTATTACCTTCTATATCTAATCGAGTATTGTTATAAGCGACACCAATTTCCCAATCAAATTGTCCGTCATAAAATTCGCCATTTAAACCGGCTAAAAAGTTAATCGAATTATTTTGTATGTCACTTATTCTTGGGCCGAACTCATTTAAACGTCGAATAAAAACACCTGCCTCTTCCCGCTCGGAATCAGTTGACGGGTTATTGTCTGCTCCGGCTAACACAAGTCCGCCATTATTCGGCACTAAACTTCCAAAGCCCGTCAGAAGTCCGCCACCATAAAAATTAGGTTCGGTTTGAGATTTAGTATTGGAGTCTGTTACGCCGACTCGACTGAAAAAGGAAACATCTTCATTCACTTCGTAACTCACTCGAGCCATCACTGATAATCGCTCTTGAGGTGCGATTAGCTGGCGGTATTGAGAGCGGTCAAAACCGCACCAGGTATCTTCATTTGTATAAACAGATAAATTGACATTAGCGATACCTTCTCCACCTAACGCACCACTTTCAGTTCCGCAGTTTGGGTCTTGGATAATTAAATCAGACTCCAAACTAATAAAAGAAGCCCCACCAAAACTATAATTTCCTCTTGGATTGGATACATCAGATGATGCATATCCCCGCTCTTTTGCCCACAAAGGCTCTTGCTTCCAATAATCAATAATAACGTCTAGCTGAGTATTGCCATTTCTTGCACCCGTCAATAAGTTAAAACGCTGAGTTTGATACCCGCCATCACTTGTGGTTGAAGTACGATAACTGGTAGAAATGCCTTCGATGTTTTTACGAGTCACTATATTTATAACCCCAGCAACCGCATCACTCCCATAAATTGCAGATGCTCCGTCGATTAAAACGTCAATTCGTTCTACAAAAGCCATTGGGATAGATGAAAGATCAACAAAGTTAGTTGTACCGCTAATACCAATTGGATAAATCGGCAGGCGACGACCGTCGATCAAAGTCAAGGTTTGACCGAAACCAACACCTCTCAAATTGACTGCGGATGCTCCTGGGGTAAAGCCAAAAGTAAAAGAATTATCAATAGTCCCACCGGAATTTTGGGTAAGATTAGAGATTACATCCTTAACATTAGCATAACCTTGCTTATCAATTTCTTCACGAGATATAGAAATTAATGGCGACAAGCTATTAATGTCAATCCGCTTAATTCTCGTTCCAGTGACAATAATTTTTCTTTTCGATTTTTTTGATTCTGACGATAACTCGGTCTTTGCTAACTCACTCTTACTCGTAAGCTGATCAGCTAAAACATTACTCGCACAGAAACATGCAGATATACAGCTACCGATGATAGCTTTTTTACTACTTAAGTATTTCATTCCTTCCTACAACTCAGTCAGTCTTTTATTTAACTTTTTATAAGTTTAGTTATGCGCCCCTTATTACTAATCTCTGTATTAACATCATCTGCATTAACAAGGCTACAACCTAACCAAAAACTATAACTAGCTAATACTACATCAGTTTGGATTAAATTTGTAGAGGGCAATTACAGAAAAAAATTTCATTGCTAGATCGATTACTGAAACCAGATTGCTCAAATCAGTTAACAAGCGCAATTAATAGTTTTAGTATATGGTATGTAGCATTACAAAATCGACATGATCTGATTTTTACACTTAACTTTTATGGTTTAAACAATGATATGACATTAAACGAACTCAAATATGTTGCAGCTGTAGCACGTACTCAACATTTTAGCCAAGCGGCTGAATTATGTCATATTAGCCAGCCGAGCTTAAGCATTGCCGTCAAAAAGCTCGAAGATGAATTGGGGATCACCATTTTTAGGCGTGGCAAACGTAAAATCGATATCACCAAAGAAGGTGAAGCCGTTGTTGAGCAATGCCAAAGAGTACTGGAAGAAGTTGAAAGGTTAAGCTACCTCAAAAATAAGAAAAAAAGTCCGTTAGAGGGCGTTATTCGGCTTGGTGCAATTTTTACTATTGGGCCATACTTATTCCCCTCTCTAATCCCAAAAATTAGCCAAAGCTTCCCTAAAATGCCACTTCACATTGATGAGGATTACACAGAAAACTTACGTAAAAAACTATTACAAGCGGAATTGGATATCGCGGTTTTGGCATTACCTTTTACTGATCCAGCACTCGAAACGTTAGAAATTTATGACGAAGATTTTATTTCTTTATTTTATGACTCCCACCACTTTTCAAAACAAGAAAAGATTAGTATTGATGATATTCATTCAAACGAATTGTTGATGTTAGGTTCTGGTAATTGCTTTCGCGATCAAGTTTTGGCCGCCTGCCCCAATTGCCACTCACCAGAAACCAAAAATGAAAGTTGGGTTGTTGGAAGTTCACTAGAAACGATCCGCCATATGGTCGCAATGAAACTAGGGATCACAGTCATGCCTATCACTGCATTAGCCAAACAAGCGGATTATCCAGGGTTGGATTCTCGACCTTTTTCATCACCCGTTCCTAAAAGAAGAATTGTGTTAGCATGGCGAGCGAGCTACCCAAGAAAACAAGCCGTTTTTGCAATAGCTAGAAGTATTCAAATTGCTTTAAAGGGGCAAGTTGATCTACTAAAAATTTGACCGGCGCTAACAAGTACTTTATTAAAAATTTATAATGAAACTCTCACAAATATCAGTAGAAACACTCAAAGGCGTTGGCGTAAAAGTTGCTGAAAAACTAGCGAACCTTGGGATCATCTCGATTGAAGACTTGTTGTTTCATTTACCATCGCGCTATCAAGATAGAAGCCGCATCCATCCAATTGCCAGTTTATTGCATGGCCAAACCGCACAAGTTTTTGGTGAAGTAGAATCAGCTGACATTGTGTTTGGTAAAAAACGTTCTCTTATTTGTAAAATATCGGATGGATCTGGAATACTCGATATCCGTTTATTCTTTTTTTCAATGGCGCAAAAAAAAGCCTTTGTGCGCGGCACATACGTTCAAGTTTATGGTCAGGTTTTCCGAATGGGAAAAGGTATCAGCATGATTCATCCTGAAATTAAGTACCTAAAAAACCAATCAACTCCAAAGTTAGAAAATGGGCTTCAAGCGGTTTATCCAACTACTCAAGGATTACAGCAGAGAACCTTTCATTCAATAGTTAAGCAGGCTATTCAGTATTTAGACACTGGCTATGTCAAAGAGTTATTGCCTGAAAAATTATTGCAAAAACTTAACTTTCCTTCCCTTACTAAAGCGTTGCGTTTATTACATCAACCACCTCTTAATATTTCATTAGAAGATATTCATAGTGGCGAACATCCGTTAATACAACGATTAGCTTTTGAGGAGTTAATGGCGCAGCATCTTTCAATGAGGCATTTAAAGCTTGCCAGAAAAGCACTAACTAGCCACGCTATCAATTTTGATCAAAAGACCATCCTGCAATTTATTAATCAACTTTCTTTTGAATTAACCAACGCTCAAAACAAAGTAATCAAGGAGATCAGAAATGATTTAATTCAACCAAGCCCAATGTCGCGATTAGTACAAGGTGATGTTGGTTGTGGAAAAACATTAGTGGCGGCTCTTTCAATGTTGCCGGTGGCAAAGCAAGGATTACAGGCCGTCATTATGGCACCAACGGAAATTCTTGCCGTACAACATGGTTTAAGTTTTAAAAATTGGTTTGCACCATTAGGTATAAAAGTTGTTTTACTCGTCAGTAAAATGAAAAGCAAAGAACAAAAAGAAGCTTTAGAATTAATTAAAAATGGTCATGCAAAAATCATCGTGGGTACTCACGCGGTTTTTCAAAAAAGAGTTCTATTTAACCAGCTAGCTTTGGTGGTGATTGATGAGCAACATCGGTTTGGCGTAGAGCAGAGAAAAATGCTTTTAGACAAAGCCCTAAATAATTCAAGCGATAGTTCAAGCAATGACACAATCCAAAAGACACCACACCAACTTGTAATGACCGCCACACCTATACCTCGAACACTCGCACAAACAGCCTATGCTGATTTAGATTTATCGATTATTGATGAGTTACCACCCGGTAGAAAGCCAATTGAAACCTCAGTCGTTAGTGATTTAAATAGAGAAAAAGTTGTAGAGCGAATACGAAGTGCTTGCTTGAAAGATAAGCGTCAAGTCTATTGGGTTTGTACATTAATTGAAGAATCTGAAGAAATACCCAGCCAAGCTGCTGAGAATGCATTTGAGTTATTAAAAGAGCAATTACCAGAACTTAAAATCGGTTTAATACATGGTCGTTTAAAGCCGGCAGAAAAACAATCTCAAATGAGTGCATTTAAATCGGCCGAGTTGGATATTTTAGTCGCGACTACGGTGATTGAAGTTGGCGTTGATGTTCCCAATGCGAGTTTAATGATCATTGAAAATCCTGAACGACTGGGTCTGTCTCAATTGCACCAATTAAGAGGACGCGTAGGCCGAGGAGAGAAAGCTAGTTTTTGTTTATTAATGTACCACGCGCCACTTTCCCAAAATGCAAAACAACGCCTACAAGTCATGCGTGAAAACAATGATGGATTTATTATTGCGGAAAAAGATTTGGAAATTCGTGGCGCGGGTGAAGTCCTAGGAACTCGCCAAACAGGCGAAATGCTATTTAAATTTGCCGACTTACTTAGAGATCGCAAACTGCTACCATTAGTTCAACAAAATGTAACCGCAATTTCTGAAAATCATCCTCAAATAGCCAAGGAAATCCGACAACGTTGGGTTAAAAAAGGCGAACAGCTGAGTCACGTCTAAACGATTATAGACTCTTAATTTAATTCTCTCTTCAAATATTGCCATTTCCATATCACCATTACCATTACCTTGCTATGCTCAATATCTCAACTATACTTTAAGTTAATCTATGACTCATAAATTAAAATCAGGTGAATAATTCATGTGGTGGTATCAAAAGGTTAACACTCAAGGGATCGAATTAGAGGCTGCTAATTTAACAATAATAAAAATGGAACGCGATCTGGAACTTTTTGATAAAGTCCGAGACGTGTCTGGTATGCAGCGTGACTATGCACTCGAACAAATAAAAGAACAATCCCATCTGTATGAATTATGGGTAGATGGTGCTTTAACCATTGGAACTATAAGAGATGCCGTGGCCGATTCATTTGAAAAATTAAAAGGCGAGAGAAACAATCTGATTGATTCAATTAGTTCTTTTGACCAAATTCATGTACTTATTTCCTCTATTGCCAGTAGCTTAGGTAAAATAAAAGCTCAAAACCATGAGGCGGCTAGCTCTGTCGATACCCTAAGTGAAAGAGGTCAGGCAATTGAGCAGTTTGTTACTCAAATTCAAAACATTTCTGATCAAACCAATCTACTCGCACTTAACGCGGCTATTGAAGCAGCTAGAGCCGGCGATCAAGGACGCGGATTTGCAGTGGTTGCCGATGAAGTGCGCACATTGGCTCAAAAATCGGCAACCGCATCAAAGGAAATAACCAACATCGTTTCCTCTATCACTGAACAAACCAGCGACACTCGAAAACAGATCCGAGACTCAGAAAGCTTAGCTAATAACCTTTTTGATCAAACTCACAATGTTCAAACAGTTATTAGTGAAATTACCAATGTTTCTAAATCAATGTTTCATGTCATCGATCAATCAACTAACTCATCTTTTTTACAAACAGTAAAACTCGATCACGTTACATGGAAGTCTGAGATTTACCGTGCTGTGTGGGGGCTGTCTGACAAAGTTGCTAATGATTTTGCTGATCATCGCTCATGTAGACTTGGCAATTGGTACTTCGCGGGCGACGGTGTTAAATATAAGCACATTTCATCATTTCAACGCTTAGATATACCCCATAAAAATGTCCATGATGGCGGGTTTGAAGCGCTTAAAAGTAAAGAGCTAGGCGATACTGAGGGTATAAAAGTAGGATTAATGAAAATGGAAAATGCAAGCAAGTTAGTCATTGATATTTTGGCAGAACTTGAAACTCAATTACCATCGGACATTCCAAATATCCCGAGTGCGTCCAAACAATCACAGGATCTAGGTTCTACTGAGCTGTTCTAAGTCCTAAATTATAGGTCTGTAACCTTGATGAGGCCCGCATAATCAAGAAATTACTCAGCATTAATACCCCAAGTTTTAGAAGTAAACTCCACTTTTGCGTTCTTGGTTTCGTGATCTAAATTTCTGGATCTAGGTGTATGGATCAAATAATCTGACTCTTTCAAATAAAATTGAAATCTCGTTTTACTTGGTTGATACGGATACCTGATTGCTAGGCATTTCAGCACGGAGCTTTCTAGATATAGATTTCTCGATAGAACGGAATAATATTTCAACACGTATCAGAGTCAAAAAGGACTGACTCCGACACTTTTTAATCAATGAAATACTTCTAAAACTTAAAGTGACCTACCAGGCCCTGTAAATTAACCGCTAGTTTGGCCATATCTTGACTTGCTGCTAAGTTCTCTGTTGCACCTTGAGCTGTTTGATCAGCCGCTTGTGAAATGGATAAAACATTCTCATGCATCTCTCTAGATACTGTGCTTTGCTCATCGGCTGCGCTGGCAATATGACTACTCATATCATTGATAATGTTCACAGCTCTGGTGATTTTTGATAGTGACTCTCCCGCTTTCGCTGCCTCCGTGACACTATTTTGCGCTTCTTTTGTACTGCTTTTCATTACTTCAACGGCTTCTTGAGTGCCGCTTTGTAATCGCTCTATCATTTCTTGAATTTCAGAGGTTGATTCCTGCGTTTTACTCGCTAAGGTTCTTACTTCATCAGCAACCACTGCAAATCCACGCCCTTGCTCTCCGGCTCTAGCCGCTTCAATCGCCGCATTAAGTGCAAGCAAGTTGGTTTGATCCGCAATGCCTCTAATGACATCCAAAACACTACCAATGTTAGTCGAGTATTCATTTAACTTATCAATGACACCAGCGGCTCTTTGAATTTCAGAGGCTAGGCCATTAATGGTGTTAATGTTGTTTTGAACAATTTGTTGCCCAGACGAAGCCTCTTTATTCGCGTCTTGAACTTCACTCAACGTGTTGCTGGCACTGGAAGCAACCTCATCAACAGTCGCAGTCATTTCGGTCATTGCGGTCGCAATCATGTCTGTTTGTTCTTTTTGCTGTCCAATCCTGGCATTACTTTGTAAAGAAATGGCAGAAGTTTCTTCTGCCGCTGCAGATAACTGTTGCGAGCTGTTCGATATTTCGGTCATTATTCCGCTTAATTGAGTACTCAACCGATTGATACCTTCCGACAACATGCCAATTTCATCTTCACTATGAACATCGACTTTATCTCTCAAATCACCATCCGCCACTTTATTCATAACATTTAAGACTTCTGCTAGCGGTGCTCTAATACTTGTTAACACCCAAGCGTTTATTCCGACCGCAGCTAAGAGGGCTATAATAGCCAGTCCAATCATAACGGTTCGGCCAGCTGACACAGCTTCACTCGCATCTTCCTTAATACTTAAATTAAGTGCATTTACTCGATCTGAAACCACACCTAAATCAGCAAGGGCTTGCTCAGCAATTAGTGCTGACTCAACCAGCTCTGAC
>JBLIBL010000013.1:0-59773 GCA_047633355.1 Polaribacter sp. | reverse complement strand
GCTATACTCGGTGTGCAAATGGAGTTAATTCATCCTGCTATTTTAAAAAATGTCGGCTCTCGGTTATTTGGCATCATCCAAAATCCTACATTAATTGCAGTCCCACTTTTTGTATTTATGGGATGTGTTCTTGAAAAAGCTAAAATAGCAGATGATTTATTAAATGGTATCGCTAGACTCCTGGGAGAAAGACCATCAGGTTTAGGTATCTCTGTTATTCTTGTCGGTGCTTTATTGGCCGCTAGCACAGGTATAGTGGGTGCGACAGTGGTAACGATGGGACTCATTTCATTGCCTGTAATGTTGAAAAAGGGATATTCACCCTCTTTAGCCAGTGGTATTATTTGTGCCTCTGGAACACTTGGACAAATCATCCCTCCATCAATCGTTTTGGTTTTATTAGGTGATGTTATCGCCAGTGCAAACCGTGATGTCGGTATGGGAAATGACCCTATGTCTGTCGGCGATCTTTTTGCTGGTGCTTTAATACCAGGCTTTATTTTGGTCGGAATGTATATTATCTATTTATTAATACTAAGTAAATGTTCAGAAGATAAATTCGGTTCCAGCTCTCAAACTACGACTAATTTGACTGCTGTTAATTTGATTGAAACGAACTTAACTGTAACTATCCCAATTCAAAATAAGGACTTTAAATTTCAATCAAAAATAAACGCTTTAAAGGTAATTATTGCTCCATTAGTTTTAATTTTTTTAGTTTTAGGTTCAATTTTATCTGGTGTTGCTACACCTACTGAAGCTGCAGCTGTCGGTGCAAGTGGCGCCATGTTACTTGCAATCTTGAACAAACAATTAAATTTTAAAAATCTGACAGCGGTTATGCGCTCAACAACAAAAACATCAAGCATGATTTTTATGATTTTAATTGGTGCATCTATTTTCTCATTGGTTTTTAGAGCCTTTCACGGTGATGATGCGATTGAGAATATTCTAGCCAATTTACCCGGCGGATTAACAACCGCGATGTTAGTCGTCATGTTGACTATGTTTGTTTTAGGTTTCATTTTAGACTTTATTGAAATAATATTTGTAGTGGTTCCGCTAACAGCACCTGCACTAATTGCTTTAGGGGCTGACCCAGTTTGGCTTGGTGTAATGATTGCAGTTAATTTGCAAACATCATTTTTAACACCACCATTCGGTTTTGCTCTCTTTTACCTACGCGGCGTTGCCCCGAAAACAGTTAAAACAGAGAGTATTTATCGCGGTGTCATGCCTTTTATAGCAATACAAATAGTACTCTTGATACTCTTAGCAAGGTTCCCACAAATAACGACTTGGCTTCCTTCTATTATTTACTCCTAAGCAGTTAAATCTAAAATAGGTTGCCTTTTAGAAGGCTATCAAAATATTGACGAGATATTCTGTAAAAATCATGAACCACTGCTATATTAAAAGAGCGCATTTTAGATTCTGTACCAATGCGTATTGATAAACTAAGCTAAGCTACTGGGATTAATACATGGATGGCTCTCGCTCAAATAAAATGCCAACATCAAATGATGGGTATTTTTATACTATATTATTGCTCATCATAGCCTCTTTGAGCGTTGAATTTACTGATTTGAATATATTATCTTTCAGTTTAATCGGCCTTTTAATTCCGCTTATATTTATTTATCGTAAAAAAGAATTGTTATTAAAAAAACAGTTAGTCGAGTTTGTTGTACAGAATACTAATGATGAGGATGAAGGATTTCATAAAGCCGATAACGCGCTAACTTCCGCATTGGAAGTTATACTGCCCATTTGGAAAAAACAGATTGAATCGTCTGTTGTTCAATCAACCGATGCTGTTAATGGACTAAGTACCCAGTTTATGGAAATTGTTACTAATCTTAACTTGGCTATTAATGTTACCGCAGTACAAGATGGTCGATTTTCTTCTGATACCTCTGTTCAAGACTCTTCTGATAAAATTAAGAACGACTTGGAAGTACTTAAACAAACCTTAATTGGCATGTCTGATTCAGAACAATCATCTTTGGTAGATATTCGCGATCTATCTAGCTATATGGATGAATTGACTAAAATGGCAAGTGTAGTTGAATCACTTGCCGAACAAACCAATTTATTAGCGTTAAACGCAGCAATTGAAGCCGCTAGAGCAGGCGATCAGGGGAGAGGTTTTGCCGTAGTTGCGGATGAAGTTAGAAATTTAGCGAATAAATCAAAAGGGACTGGTGAAAATATTCGAAACAAAGTGGTTGCGGTTGGCACTTCTGTCAAAAATATCTTAGATAGAGCCACACATTCTGTTGAATCCGAAGATGCAATGGCAAAAAAAGCAACACAAATCATTCATGAAGTAATGATTCAACATAAACTAACTACTTATACTTTAGCTGAATCCGATAAATTTTTAGTCAATATGGGTACAAAGGTTAGCCAAGAAATATCTAAAGTGATTATTGAACTGCAATTTCAAGATAAAATTAGCCAACAGCTCAGACATATTGAAGAAAATATTATACATGCCCAACAAGCTATTCATGAAGGTAAGGATATGGATGCAGCAGGAAGATTTGAAATATTCTCCAATCTTCCTGCTCAGTTGCGAAAAAGTTATACTATGGAAGAAGAACATTCAGTTCACAATGTTGCATCGTCTAATCAACAAAAGGTAAAAGAAGTAGAATCTAACAATATAGAATTATTCTAAACCACCAAATAGCTTTCAATTTAGCTAAGACTTTGGCTTATTTCTCGCCAATCAATTGCACTCTCTTTAAAAGCTAAATAGGAAGCGTAAATCTTCTTTGAAATCTCATCATGTTGCCCTAACTCTTTAACAAGCTCTTCTGATATTTTCTGGAATTTATCTAAAACATCTTTTGGCAACTGTTTCAGAATTACACCATGCTCACTGACTAAGGTTTTTAGTGCTTCACTGTTTTTTAAAGTAAATTCTGCAAGCATATCATTATTGGCTACTAAACAAGCTGTTTTGACAATTTCTTGCAAATCCTGAGGTAAACTTTCCATTGCCTCTTTATTGATAATAGCTTCTAGTGTTGTTCCCGGCTCTTGCCAACCAGGATAGTAATAGTATTTTGCAGCTTTATAAAAACCGAAAGCTAAATCATTAAATGGCCCAACAAATTCAGCCGCATCGATACGCCCCATTTCAAGTGCAGAAAATATTTCTCCTCCAGCAATTAATTCAGGCGTCCCGCCTGCTCGTTTAAGAACTTCTCCACCTAATCCAGGTATTCGCATTTTAAGGCCTTGAATATCTTCCATACTTTTAATTTCTTTGTTAAACCAACCAGCCATTTGAATATCGGTATTTCCACCTGGCATTGGATAAACATTAAAAGGCGCATAAAGCTCCTGCCACAATTCGAGTCCACCACCTTTCAATAACCAACTATTCATTTCTTGCGCGCTTAAACCAAAAGGAACTGAACTAAAAAAAGATGCCGCAGGTAATTTGCCTTTCCAATAATAAGAGGCTCCGTGCCCCATTTGTACGCTACCAGACGAAACAGCATCAAACACTTGCATAGCTGGGACTAATTCACCAGCACCGTAAACTTTCACCTTAATACGTCCATTGCTTAATTTGTTAATTTGCTCTGCTAAATATTCTGCGCCTGTCCCTAACCCTTGAAATCCTGGCGGCCAAGTAGTTACCATTGTCCATTCGATAAATTCTTGTGCTTCTTTTGATGCGATTCCCGCAGAAGTTTTACAGTCTTTTGACTGACCACATGCGGTCAATAATGTTGCCGTTGCTCCAGCAGTTACAAAGTGACGTCTTTTCATTTTTGCCTCCTATAATATTTATGATTTATTATAATCTTTATTTATTCTATTATTTGTTTATTTTATTTCAATTGCGAGATCTTGAGTCACTATAGTTTGACAGGATAAGATTACTTTATGATCATCGATATCGTTTATTTTTTGTTTTACCCAGCATTTCCTGCATTCACTTGCCCCACCACATTGTGATTTAGGCTGATTGTTAATTCGCTTTAATGCATCAAACAATATTTCATACTTTAGTATTTCAGTTACCTCAACTTTTCCATTACTCTGTCTAACCTCAAGAGTAATTTTTTTCTTATGCCAAATTCTATTTAATAATCTAAGGAAATCATTTTTTGAGAAACTTTGATTTAATAGTAATAAGCCTGATAAACTAAACAATAGTAAAACCAAAGCGAAAAATATGACGACTACATTATTAAAATCACCGCGTTCCCAATAGTCCATAAAATGAACCATCATAAAAAAATCATAAATTTTCCAAGTATCCGTTCTTGTCGCTAAAAATTGTCCTGTATCATTAGTCAAATAAACTCTAGAATTATATTCATCAGCAAAAGTTAATCGCCAGTGAGGAAGAGAGAATTGATAATTTTCATCAGTATGGCTTGTCATTTTATCAACCACTAAAGTTTCACCCTTTCCAGCATAACGACTCATTGCAATTCTTTTAACTTGTGCTCTAGTTAATTGTTCAACAACGTCGTAAGATTGGTCTAAAATAACGTTACCTTCATTTTTAATCCATACTTTTGCGTAGGTTTTTCCCAGTTGGGAGTATTGGTTTATTCTTGTTGTGTTAGGATAAGATTCTAGAATTCGTTTATGATCAACAACAGTCTTTATTGTGTCTTTTGGTGTGTTTTTGTAAATAAAATTCCCGCCAGCAGCTCGCATATCCATAAAGCTAAACGTTACGCCACCGGCAATCCATAAAAACAGCTGAATGCTAACAAGTAAAGCAATCCAACGATGCGTTTTTCTAATAGTGAGTAACCACTTTGATGGCGAGTCTTTTTTTGCCTTCATTGAAGCTGTCATTTTTATTGGATTCTTTAATCTCAAATAAAGTAATAACCAACCAACAAAAGTAAAAATCAAACTAAGAACAGCAAATATTCTGAATATACTATTCTCAATATCAGTGCGCGTATTATAATCCATGATATGCAACATCCAAAGAAAATCGAAGGCTCTCCAGAGATCCGTTCTTTTAGAGATTAGTCTTCCAGTCGAGCTATCAAAATAAAGTGTTGAATTGTATAGATCGTCAAATTGAGCCTGCCAAACTGTATTCTTTCTGCCACCAATTTCACTAGGATAACGCTTCAACAATTCGAGTGATTTAAGCTCAGAATTACCAGCGTAATACTTGTCGATCTGATTTTGAATGACTAATTGTGTGATTTCGCTAGGCTTTTCACCTGATGAAGCGTCGATCAATAAATTTTTTCGTTTAGATCGTAATTGATAGTAAGCCTTACCCGCTATGTTTCTTAAATTAATGCTAATCAACGCTTTATTTTTGTCATCATGCTCAAATTCATCCAATATCGACTGTGGAATGGGAACAATAGATTTCGATGAAATAATAGTAGGAGAAACATCTTTAACTAGATGGTCACCATGAATGGTATCGATATCAACAATCGTCATATAAAGCCCGCTGATACCCCATAACAATATTTGCAAACCAACAATTAACGCAAGCCATTTATGTGTTTTTCTTAGATTAAACATATGAGTTGTGGCTATATTTACCAGACAATAAGAATTTTAGAAAAGTATATTAGAGCAAAAGTACGCATAATTGAAGTGCAATTTCTACTATGCGCAAAAATTTGAATTTTTTAATGCTAGATTTATTAGAATGACATTTTTAACTAAACAAAAAACTACAGGTAATACAAGTAAGGTTAGATTGCTGATCAAACGCCGCAGTAAAATGCTTCTCAATCTAGAAGATTCAAATCGTCAGCTCATCCATACCACATCCCAATAAACTAGGATTCCAATAACTCTTTTATTATTATTGCAAATTATGCACTTTAGACCAATGTTATAATACTTTTTACTTGTAGGAAAAGAATCTGTGACTAATGCTTCAGCGGTATCTTTTACCTTGGGAGCCGGATTGCCCTTAATGGCAGCCTATTTTTCACCCCTGAACCATCTATTAACTATCATCGCAACTTGCAGTTTAATATTCTTAATTGGATTGGGCAGCATGGCAGCAACCACTGGTGGAACAAGCAAACGGTTCGGCGCTTTACGAGTCGCTTTTTGGGGAGCTTTAGGGATGGGTGCAACCGCAATAGTCGGTCAATTATTAACACTTTAACCGTTTAAAACTCGTCTACTGAAAATCCTTTATAGCAATGAACAAAACGGTGGGCACAAATAACCTGCCCACAATTCAAAAGCTATTGCTGAATTGAACGTTTTCGCCAAAGAAAATAAACCACCGGCAAAATGAGTAATGTTAAGATAAGAGCCTGTAAAACAAACTGTGTAACTGTCCGTTTTAAAGATGAGGAGCTAGTTGCTCTTGAAATTCAATGATAAACCGATTCAATGCTTGTTTCCACTTTTTTAAAGCTAAATTATTTTATCACCAATTTTTAAAAATTAGCTTTGACTTGATGCTTTTACAAAAAAGACGTAACGTTACAATAAAAAAACATATAATCTATACTGCAAAATTATAGCTAAACTAGCGATATAGCTTATATTTCATGCTAAAATCCAGTCAGTTTACTAAGCTTACAATCATATACAAATCAAAAAACGTTCTACTCGATTCAATAAAGAGGATATTAAAATGAAACAACCTGTTCGTGTAACAGTTACTGGCGCAGCTGGACAAATATGCTATTCACTTTTATACCGTATTGCTTCTGGCGAAATGCTGGGAGCTGATCAACCGGTGATTTTACAGTTATTAGAAATTACCCCTGCTTTAAAAGTATTAGAAGCTGTCAAAATGGAATTAAACGATTGTGCATTTCCACTTTTGGAAGATGTCATTTGTACTGATGACGCGAAAGTAGCGTTTACAGGATCAGATTATGGCTTAATGGTTGGCGCTAAACCTCGTGGTCCGGGAATGGAACGAGCCGATCTGTTAAAAGACAATGGAAAAATATTTAGCACACTGGGTAAAGTGATCAACGAAGTGGCAAATCCAGAAATGAAGATTGTGGTTGTTGGTAATCCAGCAAATACTAATGCCTATATATTGATGAAAAACGCACCAAACCTAAACCCTAGAAACATTACGGCTCTAATGCGCCTCGATCATAATAGAGCAATTTATCAACTTGCAGAAAAAGCAGATAAATCGATGAATACAGTTAAAAAAATGACTATTTGGGGTAACCACTCAACGACACAGGTTCCTGATATTGCACACACAATGATTGGAAGCGAAACAGCTCCAAGTCTTGTTGATTCAACTTGGGCCAATGAAGAGTTCATCCCGAAAGTTGCAAAACGTGGGGCGGAAGTCATTGCAGCACGAGGCTCATCATCTGCAGCATCTGCAGCAAACGGCGTAATTGACCACATGAAATCGTGGGTACTTGGTACGCAAGATGGTGATTGGGTATCAATGGCGGTTTATTCAGACGGTTCGTACGGTATAGAAGAAGGGTTAATTTATTCTTATCCTATTACTTGTAAGGGCGGTGAATGGACAATAGTCACTGGACTTGAAAATAGTGATTTTATTACTAGTAAAATGAAAGCATCTGAAGCGGAACTACAAGAAGAAGCAAAAACGTGTTCTGACTTGTTTTAATTTTTAATTCACATAAAAAATGGGGCTTAATAGCCGCATTTTTTATGTCGTTAATTAGTGCCTGACCGAAACCCCCTAACCTATTGAAATAAAAGAACAGTAATTCAAAATGACAGAATGAAGATAAGGTGGGTGTTCCCATTGAGCTTGGTTTAAGAGTTTGTATTGTTGAATCATCAGATGGTTATATTCTTAACCACCAAGTCATGGAAAAGAAAGTCGATAATCAAATTGCCGTTGAGTTAATCAAGGGCTCTCAATCAAAATTCAAAAACAAGAGTGGTTGTAGTTTTGATAATGGATTTCACTTACCAGCAAACCAAGTAGAGCTGTCAAAATTACTAGAGCATTTAGTGTTGCCTAAAAAAGGGCTTCGTAATAAAAAAGAAACTGAGAGCGAAAAAAACCAGGATTTAAAACCAGTAAACGAAAACATTCGGCGGTAAAATCTGGGATCAACGCTTTAGAGATTCATGGACTAGATGTATGTCCTGATCATGGCATAGTCGGATTTAAGCGCTATGTTGCACTAGCGGTTGTTGCAAGAAATATTCAAAAAATAGGTTCAGTATTGATAAAAAAAGTGCATGAGAAAATAAAACGGCAATCGGCTAGAGTTTCTCTCTTAGCTGGCTAATTCGGAAATTAAAAACACTATCATTTCTTAGCAATAGTATGTTCAAAAATCAATAAAAAACTCTTTCTCGGTTAGGCACTAATTAGCCTAGTATTGCTGAAATAATGTGCTATATATGTAGTACTTTCAGGATGTGCTGATACCCTCAGCATCGGCAAATTCTGTTTTTCGGTATGCTAAATGTGCAACAGCTCATGAAGTGTGAACCATTAATAATCAAAAAGGCTTAAAAAACTATATGTATAATATTAAACATGACGTTAAGACTCGCAGGATCAGACCCCTTTGCAGGCTATTCACAATGCTGGTTGTTGTAGCCACTCTCTATGCCTGCAGTAACTCGAGTAACACAGACGAGGAAGTGCCGGAAGAAGTGCCGGAAATAGTTATTGCGTCAGGTATTGCGTCGAAGTGGAATGAGGAAATGTTGACTGCAATTCGCGCTGGTTCACCAAGACCAACGGTCCTTACGCGCCAGATGTTCATAGTTTCAGTCGCCATGTACGACGCATGGGCTGCCTATGACGCGATTGCCACACCTTATGCCCTGCCGACGAGTAATCGCAGACCCGATGCCGAACACACCTTGGCCAATCAGGAAGCTGCTGTTAGTCATGCCGCCTATCACGCGCTGACGAGCATTTACGCGCCTTTCAACACGGACACGGGTGCATTCGATGACTTTCTAACGTCGTTAGGTCTCACCGCCAGCACAAACGCAGATGGCGATACGCCGGCGAGTATTGGTTTCCTTGCGGCACAGGCTGCGTTAGCCGATAGGGCTGATGATCTCTCCAATGCCGATAACAACTTCGGCGACATAACTTCAGCCTATTACCCGGCGCTTTACGAGTCTATCAACAGTGCTGACCCAACGTCTTCATTTGCCATAGGCGGCGTAGATTTTGACCCCAATCGTTGGTCACCTATCCGTGTACCCAACGGCACTTTCCAGGATGCGAATGGATTTCCAGCGGTTGACAATAATGATCCGTCTACGTTCTCTGACCAAACCTTTCTGACCCCGCATTGGGGCGCTGTAACCCCGTTTGCGTTAACCAGTCCGGATCAATTTCGACCACCGGCACCACCACAAAATGGTTCGAATGCGAGCTATACGGACGGGGAAGGTGAGACGATGACCAACGATGAGGCCTGGAACAAGCAGGTTGCCGAAGTACTTTCATTTAGCGCAAATCTATCTGATCGCGAGAAAGTTATCGCTGAATTCTGGGCAGATGGGCCTCGGTCTGAATCCCCGCCTGGACATTGGAACCAACTGTCGCATGGGGTATCAAGTCGGGATGGCCTAACAGTCGGAGACGAAGTTAAAATGTACTTTGCGCTTAATGCTGCGTTGATGGATGCAGGTATTGCCACCTGGGAAGCTAAACGCGAATACGACTACATCAGGCCGGTTTCAGCGATACAATCTGATTACAACGGCGTTACCGTAGCGGCCTGGGGTGGCCCAGACCTGGGTACACTCGCGATTGATGGTAATACGTGGCGGCCTTATCAAGATCCTACCTTTGTAACACCGCCTTTTGCTGAGTTTACCTCAGGGCACAGTGGCTTTAGCCGTGCTGCAGCTGAAG
The DNA here is from genome assembly GCA_047633355.1 of Polaribacter sp. Lineage (GTDB taxonomy): Bacteria > Pseudomonadota > Gammaproteobacteria > Enterobacterales > Kangiellaceae. The sequence continues at coordinate 49,944 of JBLIBL010000013.1, read as the reverse complement.
TGTTGACTGCTTTCACAGGCTCATCGCAGTTCTACGACGCTACCAGCTTGGCAGGTGGAGATTTCGATGGTGATGGCGAACAGGATATGCTCGGCCAGCACATTCAACTCCCGGCCACCAATATGTTTGAGTCATCGCCAATGCTTTCGGTCACATTGAGGTGGAATACCTTTTATGACGCGGCAGATGAGGCAGGTCGCTCTCGACTGTTTGGGGGTATTCATATTAAGGATGGTGACCTTAGAGGCAGAGAGATCGGTGAAGCTGTTGGAACACAAGCCTATGGGCTTGCTGAGCAGTATTGGAATGGCACCATTGTACGTTAATGAGTGACGTTGCCCGGAGGTTTTAAGCGGTTTCTGTTCAAACAATAATCTGACTTTAAATCTCCAATGATAGGTTAGACAGCAGCACGGCGTTTCATCAACTTTCGTATGCTCTTTGTTGCTGGCTTGACTTTAGACTTGCTTAACTACCTAACTTGTTTTATTTTTTAACAGTGAAAAAACGGTTCGAGCCATGTTATTGGCAATGGCAACTACCGCAATATTGGCATGTTGTTTGGCTTTTAATTGCTGAGCCCACAAGCTCGTTTTATCCTGTTTATTATCCACACAAATTTTCGCTCGATCGATACCCACGGTTGTTATTTGTTTTAGTTTGTTAGAATTGTTCATGGTTTGTTCTTTTACCTCGTCGTTAAGCTTCTCGTTAAAGCTTTTTCAAGAGTCATTATTATAATGGCAATTAAGCGGCAGCAGCAGACCATTCCATTAAGTGACATAATTATCTGCTTTAGCTTCCTCTAATTAAGTCATGTGTCCCATGATTCCCATGTGTCCCCGGATTCACTGATTAAGTCATGTGTCCCCTGATTCCAGATGCTTACAAGTCTTGTTGATTCAACTAGGGCCAATCAAGAGTTCAATCCGAAAGTTGCAAAACGTGGTGCCGAAGTCATTGCAGCACGAGGCTCTCATCTGCAGCAAACGGCGTAATTGACCATATGAAATCATGGATTTGGTACTGAAGATGATGATTGGATATCAATGGCTGTTTATTCTGACGGTATAGAAGAAGGCTTAATTTATTCTTACCCTATAACTTGTAAATGCGGTGAATGGACAATTGTCTCTGGACTTGTAAATAGTGATTTTATTACTAGTAAAATGAAAGCATCTGAAGCTGATTTACAAGAATCGCCAAGATTTGTTCTGACTTGTTTTAATTTTTAATTCACATAAAAAATGGGGCTTAGTAGCCCCATTTTTTATGTGAATTATATTGTTTAAAAATAAAACTATTTCAGATTAATAAAATGTTCACGATAATAAATAAGCTCATCAATAGACTCTTTTACATCATCTAGTGCTAAGTGCTTATTTTGTTTTTTAAACCCTTTTAAAATTTCAGGTTTCCAGCGGGAAGCTAACTCCTTTAAACTACTCACATCTAAATTCCGATAGTGAAAATAGTCTTCAAGTTTTGGCATGTATTTGACCATAAAGCGTCGATCTTGCCCTATACTATTACCACACATGGGTGATTTTCCATGTTCAACCCATTCCTCTAAAAAATCTATAGTTTTCTGTTCAGCCAAATCATCCGATATTTCAGAAGCCAAAACACGTGCAGTCAAACCGGAGTCTCCATGATGTTGCGTACACCAATCATCCATAGAATCCATTAATTCCTTTGATTGATGAACAACCAACGCGGGACCTTCTGCTAAAATGTTTAGATCCTTATCCGTTACAATAGTCGCAATTTCAATGATTCGTTCTTTATTGGGATCCAGTCCGGTCATTTCTAAATCAATCCAAATCAGATTTGTTTTTTTATCCACGAAAATGTATTTCCTATAATAATATGAATATTTATAACCTATAGTTTAGCAGGAAATAGAGGCTTTGCTATAGCCATGATATAATCTATTGGTGTTTAGCGCCTACTATTGGATACCCCTTTGGCAAAAAGAGACAAGTTAACTGAAAAGCAAATTAGGCAAGTTGCTAAAAACCGTAAACAGGTAAAACAACTCAGTAAAACAGCTAATCTAGGCGAATTAAAAAATGGGCTAATTATAGGGCGATTTGGTAATCAAGCCGATGTTTTAGAAATCGCCAATGAAAAAATATTCCGTTGCTTTTTGCGACAACATTTAGGTGCACCCGTACCTGGTGATCGTGTTTCCTTTAGATTGGAGATCCCTCAAGAACAAAACTCAGAATCACCCAAAAGCACTAACTTCACTTCAAAAGAAAAAGGGGTCATTGAATCAATTGAAGAACGTGAAACTTTGCTAGAGAGACCCTCCCGCCACAAAGGTGTAAAACCCATAGTTGCTAACGTTAACATGATATTTGTTGTGGTAGCGCCCTTGCCTGATTTTTCTAGTATTTTGCTTGATCGATATTTAGTTGCGACTAAAAATGCAAATATTGAAACCGTTATTGTCATTAACAAATGTGATTTAAAAGATGAAATATTTCAACAACTAATTGAAGAAAAACTAAAAGTCTATTCAAAAATTGGTTACCCAATAATCAAAGTAAGCGCTGTATTAAATTTGGGTAAAAATGAATTGTTAGATTACGCGAAAGATAAATCTAGCATTTTAGTCGGGCAGTCGGGCGTTGGTAAATCATCAATAATTAATTGGCTATTCCCAAATGAACAATTGGCTGTGAAAGAAATTTCATCCAACTCTCGTTTAGGCCAACACACAACTACGGCCTCTAGAATTTATCAGTTTAAAGAAAACTCTAAAAGCTACCTAATCGATTCACCCGGCATAAGAGAGTATGGTCTTTGGCACTTAAGTAATGAACAAGTTGCATCTGGATATATTGAATTCGAAAAGTATATAGGTAGCTGTAAATTTAGAGATTGCCAACATACCAACGAACCAGGCTGTGAAATTATTTTAGCTGTGAAAGAAAAGAAAATAGAAGATGCGCGATGGAAAAACTATGTAAAAATAATCAACAACAATGAGATGCCTTAGTTTAATATTTTACATAGTTAGATTTTAAACAACTACACTTTCGATTTTTAAATAAGAACCAACTTCTGAAAATGGTATTGGTTTAGAAAAATAGTACCCTTGGCCAAATTGATAATCGAATTTCTTTAAAGTTGCTAATTGTTCTTTGCTTTCAATCCCTTCCGCAACAATTTTCATTTTTAAATTATTTGCCATAGAGGCTATTGACTCAACAATAGCAAGATTTTTTTCTCCGTGATTCATCATATCAACAAATGATTTATCCAATTTAATCACGTCAAATGGGAACTGATGTAGATAACTTAAAGATGAAAAACCTGTACCAAAATCATCAAGATAAATATTAAGCCCCATTGACTTTAACTCTCTTACAAAATTAGTTGCGGCCTTGTAATCTTCAATCAAAATACTCTCTGTGATTTCTATATTAAGCAACGATGGCGTAATATTATTATTTGATATTAGCTGGCGAATAAATTCATCAAAAGTACGTGATAATATTTGAATCGTTGAAACATTAATATTAATAAACAGATTTTTTGTTTCTCTATTTTTAGAGAACTTAACTAGTGCACTTACTGCTTCTTCAGCTACAAATTCACCAAGTTCAACAATTAGACCTGTTTCCTCGGCCACTGGAATAAACTGTTCAGGAGAAATAAAACCTTTAGTTTTATGATTCCACCTTAATAACGCCTCAAAACCAACAACCGTATTAGTCGCAATGTTAAGCACTGGTTGATAAACTAAATATAATTCTTTTTTAGCAACGGCTTCTCTTAGCTCATTTTCCATTGTCATACGATTGGTAACTATTTTTTTTATATACGAATCAAATAAACAAAAACAATTCTTACCTAGATGTTTAGCCTGATACATTGCAGCATCGGCATCCGCTAGGATTTCATCGGCATTAGCATTTTGAGTATTGGCCAATCGTATTCCTATGCTTGCGCTTGTAATTAAAGAATGTTTATTGACGATCACGGGTTCTTTTAAAGCCTTTAATATTCGGCTAGCTAAATTAATCGCTGCTTTAGCTGAATTAATGCTAACCATCAAAATACAAAATTCATCGCCACCTAGACGAACTACAATGTCACCTTTCCTCAAGCACGATGTCAATTTTTCAGATACTTTTTGTAAAAACACATCACCCACATGATGTCCTAAACTATCATTGATTAACTTAAATCTATCTAAATCCAAAAATAGCAATGCGAAATTATTCTCAAGATCGTTATTGATAGAGTGATTATCACTTTTACTCGAACTCAACAATTTACTCACTTGATTTGACAAAAACAATCGATTTGGCAATCCCGTCAACGCATCATGCAAAGAGCCATAAGCGAGTTTTTTTTCAATTATTTTACGCTTTACTATTGTGTCTTCTAATTCAGAAGTTCTCTCTTTAACTCTATTTTCTAGGTTTTTATGCGCTGCAACTAAAGAGTCTGAGTCTCTTTTTCTTAAAATAGATATCGCCACTTGATTTGCGATAGTTGTTAATAATTCTTCGTGTTTATCATCGTAGAATATATCGGCCTCATAACTTTGCACCGCAAGAACACCAAATGTACTACGTCTTTCTTTTAATGGTATACCCAAAAATGAATTACAGTTAGTTCCTGTAAGTGCCTCTCCATCTTTTGGCGTTCTGTTAAATAGAAGCGTCTTACCTTTCCCAATGATCTTTTCAGATAAGCCTCCATTTTTGAGAGACTTAACTTTCCTTGTCACTGGATTCTCGTCATTTTCATCAATAAAATATGGGAAATTAATTAATTTTTTATCATCCGTAAAAATAGCAATATAGAAATTTTTAGCATACATCAATTCAGAAACAATTTTATGTACTTGAGTGAAAAAATCAACTTGGCTTGCTGATGTACTCACTAACTCGGTTATTTCGAACAGTGCTTTCTGAATTTTTTCTCCACGCCGTCTTTCGTTTATTTCTTGCGACATTGCAACATTTATTTCTTGTAAGGAATGAGTCCTCTCTTCAACTTTTTCTTCCAAGTCTTTATTGGTTTGCAAAAGTTGCTCTTCCGCCACTTTGCTTTTTAGCAACATTGCAACTTGTCGAGCAACAAACTCTAGCAATTCAACTTCTTCATCTCCAAAAATCACATCATCTTTATAACTTTGAATAACCATTGCCCCAAGCAGTTCGTCTTGATATAGCATCGGAACGCCTAACCAGTCAACGGAGTCTGAACCTGTATCAACAGCGACGCCTGAATTGATGATTTTAATGACCTTTTCAGAATCTAAATGTTGTGTCCTTTTAGTTTTTAAAACATAACCGGTCAATGTATTCTTTAAATCCTCAGGCGAGAATACGTCAAAATTTTCGACGCTTAAACTAGTATCCACTTCATCGACAAAGTAGACGAAATTGATAGAATCCGTTTTTTGGTCATAACGAGCAATGAAAAAATTCTCAGCATAGATTAACTTTCTAATAACCTTGTGAACTTTTTCATAATACTCCTCCATGCTTTTACTTGTAATTCCACATTCGGTGATTTCATAAAGAGCTGAAGCGATACCGTCGGATTGTTTGTTGAAATCACGATTGCCAGAAGCCATTTCACTGCACTCCTAACGCTTCATTTTGGGTATGATTTGCTACGCTATTTTTTAACACAATAATTGCTATTCTTCTATTGACGTGGATAAACGGATTAACTGCAAAAAAGCGTTCTGACAATGAAAACACTTTACTATTTATTGTGCCATCAATAAAGCGTACCACCGAAATAAGTCCTTGATGACTTATCAGCTTAAATAGTTGAGTAAAAAGAGGGTACGCTTCCATATAATAGATTTTGCCGGACTTCCATATTGCTAACAGCCGATGGAATTGTTGAAAGGCTCTTTTGCGCAGCAATGATGAAATTGCAAGAATAATGAATCCAGTCGAGGCGCCACCAACAACCAATAGCTCAAGAAGTTGACAAATAAGCATTAATTCAACAATGTAAAGCCCAAAGCCACCAAGTCCTGCAGAAAAGACAATAATTATAATAGTAATCAAATTCATTTAAGGCTGTTGTCCTGTAGATATTTAGTGTTTAGGTCTCCTAAATATAGACAACTTTTAACGTATTCACACATATAAAACTAAAATTATGCACTTTAGAGCAATATTTATTAATTTTATTTAATTAGCAAAGTTAAGCTCTTTGAGATAATAAGTACGCTAAATTATCATTTCTTGAGATAGGTTATGAATATTTATGCCTAACATATTATTATAAGCTTGTAAGTTTGCTGGCATTTTTATGCTTGGTATTAATTGTCCAGTCAACTAACACCAACAATAAAAATGACTAACTAATAATTGACCATAAACAGAGATTATTTCAGGAAAATCAATTAGACTTTTAGTCAGCGTTTTTGACTTAGTCATTATTGATATAGATGTTTTTACAAAAATTGATCTTATCGAATAAATAAAAAAAGAAAATATCGCAGCTAGTATCTTTCAAAGTACTTTTTGATTTTTATTGGGTTAGTTGTAGCCGTCTCCATGAGTTAATTATTCATATGGCAAATAATTTCGCCCATAATTAATAATCAATTCCGATGCTTTTTTAAACACCCCTTTGCCCAAAACCCACGAATGCCAATAAAGTTTATTACTTAAAGATTTCCCTGGAATAAGGTTTACAAGCTCCTTCTTTTTCAACTCCTTTTCAATTTGCAGTTGTGGGATAAGGGTATAGGCAAGACCTTTTTTTACCAACTCAACAAATGCTTCAGACGAACGAACGGTATGGCAAGGATAACTCCCCGGAGGTAATCCAAAGTTATCGAGAATAAATTTCAAATGCATATTATCGAGCTGATCATATGCAACTCCTGGTGCTAGCTTTAATGAATTTTGATCAACACCATTAGAAAAATAGTGTGCTTGAAATCCTTTAGATGCAACCAACACATACTTTAAATCTCCCAAATAATAACTTCTATATCCCGGTAGAGGCTCTTCTAGAGTGCTAATTGCCCCATAAGCTTCGCCGGATTTCAACTTATCGGTTGTTCTTGATTCATCGCAAACAAGAATATCCAATTCAATTGGGTTAAATTTAACTAGTGGCGCCAGCGCTTCGATAAACCAAATCGCTAAACTATCCGCATTCACAGAAATGGAAAGCTTAATAGGTTGTAACGGAGATTCCGGCAATATTTTAGGGACTAATTCTCTTTCAAGTTGATCAACTTGCTTAAAATGACCGACTAGCTGGGAACCAATAGGCGTTAAAGTTATTGGGCGACCACGTATTAAAACAGGATGACCTACAAATTCTTCAAGCTGTTTAACTCGCTGAGAGACAGCCGATTGAGAAATACACAGCTTTCCAGCGGCGCCCTCAAAGCTTTGACATTGTATTACGGCATTTAGCGCGCGAAGCAGTTTATAGTCAATTTGGTTCATAAGTTAGAAACATTAAACCAGAATCCCAATATGAAAATGTACAAAAGTTTAGTGTACGAAAACAGCCACATCATCATTAGAATTTCTAATACGAGATAAGATTGATTAATTTTATTTAACAAACTCCATCATTGATACTCACGCCCGTCAAAAATGAGAAATACATCACGTTATTAGCACTGTTAATGAATTTTAAAGGAGAAAAGAAATGAATTTTTAACATTAGCTCAAGGATTTTTCTTAGGTGGCAGCATGATCATCCCGATTGGTGCTCAAAATGCTTTTATTATCAATCAAGGCATTAAACGACAATTCCATTTAGTCGCAACCTCACTGTGTATTTTCCTCGATATTTTATTGTTCAGTCTTGGGATCTTTGGAGGAGGCGAATTAATTGCAAGCAACCAAACCGTAAGCACATTATTAAAGATGTCTGGTATTCTGTTTTTAACTGGATACGGACTAATGTGATTTAAAACAGCATACACCACATCGACCTGCACAAATGAAGGTTATGATTCAGTTGACTATCCTCAATCAGATTAAACGTTATTTAAAGTTGTATTAACCTGCTTCGCAGTAACCTTACTCAATCCTCATGCCTATATCGACACGGTTGTCATTCTAGGAGGCGTTGGAGGACAGTTTTTAGGAAATGGTAAGCTGCTTTACACTTTAGGTTGTATTATTGCATCTACTTGTTGGTTTTATGGACTAAGTATTTCTGCATCTCGAGTGTCTAAAACCTTATCGCGAACGAAAGTTAAAAAGGGATAGATATAGCTGTTGGCATTGTAATGTTGTTGATTGCTATTGGACTAACTCAACAACTTTAACTGTGAAATTAAAAGAATGGGCCTTTCCCTAATTTTTTAGCCTTAGAGCCTGTAAAAAATGGCGTAGCTATCCTTTCACTCGATGCTTCGCGTTCATAAAATCCTTGTGTGATACATGTATTAACGCATTGACTTTACGAATATAATGCTCTTCATGAGAATCAAGTACCCCATCTGCAAAGGCAACTCGCCATAACTCTTCGATCATTCTAATCTTTTTAGGCTTATCAAAATGCTGGTTTATAACCGAAGTGAACTGATAATAATCTATCGATTGATCTAACTCTTGATCTGCTAGCGACATTAGTTCTTCTTTTTCAGTATTAGTCAGATCAAACTTACCGTCTAGCGATTTCTTTAATGTTACTTTTTCCTCTGTATCAACTTTGCCATCAATTCTCATCATTTCCACAAGCAAAACAGAAACCGCTAAGTGGATAGCGTGTTTTACATCGGCTTCAGTATGAGTTGGGTTTTCAGATAATCGGTCAAAAAATATTTTTATAGCTTTTAACATCTTTTAAATACTTGCTTCGCGCCTATAGAATGAATATATTAAATGAAATTCTATTATCTTTACAACCTAAAATCGTAAGAAAATGCATCTAATGAAAACTATTTCTTCTATAACTAAAATACTAGACACTTGATGCTAAGGGCAATGGCGAAACGAAAAGAGATGCTAGCGAATGCTGCAAGCGACTTTATTATTCCAGGTTTATTTCACAACAAACAATGAATGCTTATGTTAATGCATCCTTAGACGCAGTTCCTATTCGAGCCGATTGGAATCATCTTTATGAATGGAATCAACTCGACGCATCAAAAATAACAACTCCACTCTTACTATTACTATTACTATTACTATTACAAGGTGAGCATGACCCGTTGGCAAAATCCGAATCACACGCTAGGTTTTTCGTTAACTTGCCCAATGCCAATAAGCAATGGATAGTGCGCGCCGGAATCGATCATACGGCACTTTAGACGCACCAAAAACTAGACTTATTCACTCGATAAGAGATTTTTTAATTGGTTAAAACTAGATTGATTTACTGTCATTTATTCTTCAACAGCTTGACCATCGGAGTTAATTTTGACTAATCATTCAACTGCTTTATAACCCACTGCTGTAATTGAGGCAGTCCCATTGCGCCAGACATGCGGCCTTTCTCTTCTCCATTTAGGAAAAGGGCCAAAGTTGGAATTGAACGAATATTAAAATCAACGCCTGCTTGTTGATTTACTTCGGTATTCACTTTGAGTATTCTGAGTTGATTGCCCGTTGTTTTAGCAAATTCTGAATATACTGGAGCAAAATTAACGCATGGCCCACACCACGGAGCCCAAAAATCAATGAGAACAGGCAATCCTGAATTTTCAATATGCTTGATTAATCGTTCAGAAGTGACTTCTATAGGTTCTCCAGTAAATAAATTCTGGTGACAGATCCCACACTTTGGCGTGTGATCGAGCTTTTCAATCGAAAATTGATTAATTGTGCCACAGTTACAAACAAGCTTCATTTTATTGGACATAATTCAGTTTAAATATAATTAGTAGATAGGGTAATTATCCTAAAAACAGAGCAAAACAGCAAAGCCTTAGTGCCGAATTAAAAACCTTTATTTAATCTTTTTCACTAAAGTTATAATTAGACTTAACTTAATCAGTCTTTAACTTCTGTTTTCTCTTGATCCGATGTCCAATTAGCGACCTTTTTCTTAGCAAATTTAAATACCTGGTTCCAAAACTCATGAAAAGTTGCGCCGATGATAATACCGATAATTAATTCAATCATTATTTTCTCCTGTTAATCTTAAAGTTTAATTACACTATCAAATAAAGCAATTAATAAGCCAACAAAACAGTTCGTTAGTAAACCATTGATAATATTAAGTAAACTGCTATTTATTTAATCAATCAGTGAGTAGAATAGTAAAACATCTGATTTCAATTAGCGAAACTCACTATTTAATCGTTTGAAGCACTACTAATTATTGTACAAAAAAAAACCATTTATTCGTTGAAACTCGTTTTAATATATTCATAAAAGGTGTAAAATTTGCGGCTCTTTCAGCTACAGACATCTCTATATAAGTTGTTCATATTGATTTCTTCTAGGCTCTAAAAGATTCGTAGTATTGATTGTAGAAAACACTGACTTTTTATGAAAATTGGCAACTATAAGCTTGATAATAATTTGTTTTTAGCCCCTATGGCCGGTGTAACAGATTTACCTTTTAGGCGTTTGTGTAAACGACTAGGTGCCGGTGTAGTCGTCAGTGAAATGGTTACTTCCGATCCGAGCTTATGGACATCACGCAAAACCCAATTGCGATTAGCTCAAGATATAACGACTTCGGACAATCTAGGTTCGCTAAATGAGCCTGGACTTAGAATTGTACAAATAGCAGGTGGGGATGCCGATATTCTCGCGAAAGCAGCTCGTTTTAATGCTGATAATGGCGCCCAAGTGATTGATATTAATATGGGTTGTCCAGCAAAAAAAGTTTGTAAAAAAGCAGCAGGTTCCGCTCTTTTAAAAGATCCGAAGTTAGTAGAACAAATATTAAAAGCAGTAGTCTCTGCTGTTGATATTCCTGTCACCTTAAAAATTAGGACTGGTTGGAATAAAGAAAATAAAAATGCCCTACAAATAGCTAGGTTAGCTGAAGATGCAGGCATTCAATCTTTAGCGATTCATGGTAGAACTAAGGAATGCAAATATAAAGGCTATGCAGAACACGATACGGTTGCTCGAGTAAAGCAATCTATTAGTATTCCAGTCATTGCCAACGGTGATATTAATACACCAGTAGAAGCAAAAAGACTTTTAGACTACACCAAAGTCGATGGTTTAATGATTGGTAGAGCAGCACAAGGTAAACCTTGGATATTTAGAGAAATAGATTATTATTTAAAAAACAATCTATTTCTACCAACGATAAAAAGAATAGAAGTAAAAAATATATTGCTAGAACATGTTGAATCCCTGCATCAATTTTATGGTGAAATACAGGGACTAAGGATTGCCAGAAAACATGTGGGCTGGTATCTGACAGGTAATGAGAATACTTTGGCAGATGACAGTATCTATTTGGCAGGTAATGTTAACTTGGAAAAACAAAATACAAATAATTTTAAAAAATACTTTAATCAACTCAATACAGCAGTAGAACAATTGGTCTCGTTAAATAGTTATTTTGAGTGTTAAATTTAAAAATAATAGGATAAGAAAAAATGAATTTTGAAAGCTCTAATCTCAATAACAACTCAACAGTTTCTGATGGATTACAATTAAACACGCCTCAAAACGAATCTTCTATTAATAATTCTTTATCTGAGAACTCTACTAATCGTCCGTTTACACTGCGAGAAAGTGTTGATATAGCCATGAAAAATTTTTTTTCACAATTAGAAGAGCAACAACCTGTTGATTTGTACAACTTAGTATTAGCAGAAGTTGAAGCTCCTTTAATGGAATCAGTTATGAAATTTACTCGAGGTAATCAAACTAAAGCATCTGAAGTGTTAGGGCTGAATCGAGGAACGTTAAGAAAAAAATTAAAGGCTTATGGTTTAAACTAAAATAAGTTATCTATTTTATAAGCGGGCTGATGCCCGTTTTTGTTTTCATTATCATCAAAATCAGCGAACGAGTATAACATGAATAATATACGTCCCATTCAAAGAGCATTACTCAGTGTTTCCGATAAGACCGGCATTTTAGAATTTGCAAAAGCACTAGAAAGCCAAGATATTGAAATATTATCTACAGGCGGAACCGCAAAGTTACTAATGGATAATAAGATTAAAGTAACTGAGGTTTCAAGCTACACAGGTTTCCCTGAAATGATGGATGGAAGAATTAAAACACTCCACCCTAAAATTCATGGTGGCATACTCGCAAGAAGAGGAACTGATGAAGCTGTCATGGAAAAACATGGTATTCAGAGTATCGATCTTTTAGTTGTTAACCTCTACCCTTTCGAAGCAACCATAGCTAATCCTGATTGCTTGTTAGAAGATGCAATCGAAAATATCGATATTGGTGGTCCAACAATGTTAAGAGCTGCGGCAAAAAACCATAAAGACGTTACAGTAATAGTAGAACCAGAAGATTACATTACAGTTCTTGAACAGTTAAGTGCGCAACAAGGTACCGACTATCAAACACGTTATCGTCTAGCATGGAAAACCTTTGCGCATACTGCAAAATACGATGGGGCGATCTCTAATTATTTAGGTAAACGCTTAAAAAGTTTAGATGAACCTTGTGAATTTCCAGAAAGCTATTCTGTGCAGTATAACAAAGCACAGACTATGAGATATGGTGAAAACCCTCATCAATCAGCTGCATTTTATGTCAGTGACGAACAGTCAGAAGCATCAATATCAACAGCTTATCAAATTCAAGGCAAAGAATTATCATTTAACAATGTGGCAGATACTGATGCTGCCTTAGAATGCGTAAAACAGTTTGACCAGCCGGCTTGTGTCATCGTTAAACATGCTAATCCGTGTGGTGTCTCGGTTGCTGAAAGTATTAGTGAAGCCTACGACCTTGCATTTAAGACTGATCCAACATCAGCGTTTGGTGGCGTCATCGCATTTAATCAAACCCTTGAGCATGAAACTGCAAAAATGATTATTGATAGACAATTTGTTGAGGTCATCATTGCACCAATGATTTCAGAAAGAGCTAAACTCGTCATTTCGGAAAAGAAAAATATTCGTCTTTTAGAATGTGGCGAATGGTCACAATTAACACCTTGTTTAGATTACAAAAAAGTGACCGGTGGATTATTAATACAAGATAAAGATTTAGGTGTTGTTACTGAATCTGATTTGAAGGTAGTATCAAAAATCAATCCAACTCAAGATCAAGTTGATGACTTGTTATTCTGCTGGAAAGTAGCAAAAAGTGTAAAGTCTAATGCGATTGTATATGCAAAAAACAAACAAACTATCGGTGTAGGTGCTGGTCAAATGAGTCGAGTTTACAGCGCAAAAGTTGCAGGAATAAAAGCGGTAGATGAAGGTTTAGTGGTTGAAGGATGCGTTATGGCTTCCGATGCTTTTTTCCCATTTAGAGATGGTATAGATGCCGCTGCAAAAGCCGGTATTAAAGCAATCATTCAACCAGGCGGGTCAATGCGAGATCAAGAAGTGATTGATGCGGCAGACGAACATGGTATTGCTATGGTTTTTACTAGTATGCGTCATTTTAAACACTGATCTATTTTCATCGAAAATAATTAACTAATAGAAAAATTCACAGATAAGAGTTAATCGAATATGAATATTTTAATTGTTGGTGGTGGCGGTAGAGAACATGCTTTAGCATGGAAATCCGCGCAATCAAAAGATGTAGAATGTGTTTACGTTGCACCAGGAAACGCAGGCACAGCAATGGAATCCAAAGTTAAGAATATCAATATAAAAGCAGACGATCTTCAAGGCCTATTAAAATTCGCAAAACAAAATTCAATAGATTTAACGATTATTGGTCCTGAAGTTCCTCTTTGTTTAGGGGTTGTCGATTTATTTACTGAAGCCGGTTTAAAATGCTTTGGACCTAGTAAAAAAGCAGCACAGTTAGAAGGCTCTAAATCTTTTACAAAAGACTTTTTAGCACGCAACAACATCCCAACGGCCACTTATGGAAATTTTACTAATATTGATGAGGCCAAAGATTACATTGAAAAAGTAGGCACTCCGATTGTAATAAAAGCCGATGGTTTGGCTGCGGGAAAAGGCGTTATTATTGCTCAAACAAAAAATGAGGCCTTTGAGGCAATAGAAGATATGCTTGCCGGTAATAAGTTTGGAGATGCTGGACATCGAGTTGTCATTGAAGAGTTTTTAAAAGGAGAAGAGGCTAGTTTCATTGTTATGGTAGATGGTAAAAATATACTAGCATTAGCAACCTCGCAAGACCATAAAGCTCGAGACAATGGTGATAAAGGTCCGAATACTGGAGGGATGGGAGCCTACTCCCCCGCAGCTGTAGTGACTAAAAATATGCACGATGCGATTATGCAACAAGTCATTATTCCGACGGTTGAAGGCATGGCTAAAGAAGGTAATGAATATACTGGATTTTTATATGCAGGAATTATGATTTCACCTGAAGGTGTTCCCAAAGTATTAGAGTACAATTGCCGATTTGGCGATCCTGAAACACAGCCGATTATGTTCCGTTTAAAATCTGACATCAATCAACTTTGTTTAGCGGCAATTAATAAAAAGCTAGATAAAGAAACGGTTAAATGGGATGAACGGTTTGCGGTTGGCATCGTATTAGCTGCCGGTGGATATCCCGATGCATATGAAAAGGAACTCGTCATCAATGGATTAAAAGATTCGCATTTTGTCACAGATACAAATTCGAAAATTTTTCATGCTGGTACTAAAGAACTTGACGGTAAGATTGTAACATCAGGTGGAAGAGTTTTGTGTGTTGTTGCACTAGGAGATACAGTAACGGAAGCACAAGCAAGCGCCTATAATCGCATTGATACAATTCATTGGGATAAAATTTATTTTAGAGATGATATTGGGCATAGAGCAATCCATAGAGAAAGAATTTAGTACTCAACGTTTAACTTAATAAGACGAATGAAGAAAAATATTATGATTAGAAATTTATATCAAAAGTTAGTAGGAATGCCATTAAAACTATTAGTTAATAGTAAATTATTGCCTGAAGATCCTATAAAAGATCTAGAAATCGATCTAGAACAGCCAATTTATTATGTATTACAAAGAAATTCAACCAGTAGCTTTTTAATTCTCTGTGAAAAAGCAAAAATTCTAAATTTACCGGAACCTAAAATTATCAGAAAAACTACTGCTACGATTGAAAACGGAAGTGTATTTTTTCTTCAATCAAAGATGTTTTTGGGCCTCGGAGGTAAGCCGATTGACCGCTATCAGAAACACCTTTTCAAACTTTTAGAACAACAACGTGAGGATAGTGGGCATCATCATCAACTTTTACCATTATCAATTTATTGGGGCAGGAATCCTGGAAAAGAAAACTCTTTTTTTAAGGTCATTTTCACAGATACAGAAAGTGCTAGTTTTATTCGGAAATTTTTTCTATTTATTTTTCAAGGCAGGAATACGTTTATTAGAATAACTAAACCTGTTAATTTAAATCGTGTTGCATTCTCAGAAACAAAACCAGACATTCAAGTAAGAAAACTCACTAGGACATTGAGGGTTCACTTTCATAGGTTAAGACAGGTTGCTATGGGGCCTTTAGTTAGCAACCGTAGTCAAATGGTAACCAATTTACTTGTAAGTGACAATGTAAGAGACTCCATCAAAAGAGAGATGAAAAAGAACAAACTCTCTAAACACAAGGCCACTAAATTGGCTAAAAAATATGCTTTAGAAATTTCTTCCGCGTACTCATATAAAGCAGTTAGGTTTATGGAATCTACGCTAACACACCTTTGGAATAAAATTTATAATGGAGTTGTAGTACAAAACGCAGAGTTAGTTAGGGAAATTGCATCAACTCATCAAGTCATTTACGTACCTAGTCATCGTAGCCATATTGATTACCTACTATTATCATATACTCTATATCATGAAGGATTAGTACCACCTCATATAGCCGCCGGTATAAATTTAAATTTCTGGCCAGCAGGCCCATTATTACGACGTGGCGGTGCCTTTTTTTTAAGACGAAGTTTTGGTGGGAATAAACTTTATACCGCTGTATTTAACGAGTATATATTCCAACTAATGAATCGCGGGATTTCTTTAGAGTTTTTCCCTGAGGGTGGCCGGAGTCGAACAGGACGATTACTTCAACCAAAAACAGGTCTACTAGCAATGGCCGTTCAATCGCTACTAAGAGGAACTCGTAAACCTGTTGCTATAATACCAGTTTATATTGGTTATGAACGAATGTTTGAAGGAAATAGTTACCTAAAGGAATTAAGAGGCGGTGAAAAAAAGAAAGAGTCATTTGGTCAACTATTAGGAATTAGAAAAACTCTTAAGCAAAATTTTGGAAAAGTTTATTTAAATTTTAGTCAGCCAATTGACCTTAATCAATATTTAGATCAACATGAACCTGATTGGAAAAATTACCAAGGGCAAGTGGGTGCGAAACCGAACTGGTTAACTCCTAGAGTATCCTCTTTGGCTGAACTAATCATGCAGAAAATTAATGCAACTAGTAGAGTAAACTCTATTAGTTTAGTCGCGTTAATTTTGCTATCGTCAGAACGTATTGCGGTTGGTAAGAAAGAATTAACTACACAATTGGACCTTTTACTGTCATTAATGAAAAACGCCCCATATTCGGAATCAACTTTGGTTCCTACGGAAAATGGAAAAGCGTTAATTAAACAAGCAAAAGAATTAGGTACTATTTTTGAAGTCAAAAATCCGATGGGGGATATTATTACAACTAATGAAGAAACCGCTGTATTAATGACCTATTATCGAAATAATATTATACACGCTTTCATTGCTTATTCATTAGTCGCAAGTTGTTTTGTTAATCATAAACGTGTCGCATTTTCGACATTAAAGCAACGCTGTTTGCAATTCTATCCATTTTTAAAACAAGAATTATTTATCCATTGGAGTACGACTGAGTTTGAAGTTAGTATTGAAAAAGTCGTTGATAGTTTTGTTAAACTCAAGCTACTATCTAAAACCGAAACACATTTAGTTCGGCCAAATGAAATGTGTGATGAGATAGATCAACTTCTTTCGTTAGCAGAAATCATCAAACCAATTCTTTTACGTTACGGTATTTTGCTAACACTATTATCTAGCCAAGCGGGAAAAAGTATTAGTAGACGAGAATTGGAGCAACATAGCCAAGAAGTAGCTCAAAGATTAGCCGTTCTTTACAGTATCAATGCACCCGAGTCTTTCGATAAAAACTTATTTAAAACCACAACCAGTGTTTTACGAAAAACAGGGCTAATTAAAATTGCTGCGGATAATTCTTTTGAGGTTTCAGAGGATTTAGTAATGCTGAACGACCAAATTTTAGGTAATGTGAGTGTCAACTCTAAACGTATTATGCAAAAAACTGCAGATTGGGCAAGGCAACACTGGAATGAGAGATGATGCCTAATTTATCAAAATCTACAGTTTTAGTGGTTTTAACCTTTTAAAATCCTCTATTTTATTGCTCACAAATATTAAGTTAATTAGTTTGCCGATAGAGTGTAAATTGTTTCTTTTTTCAGCGTAACGAATATACTTTATGAGATTGTTGTATAGCAATTTCTCGCATCATTAGAATTATTTTATAGCCCTCACGCTCGTATTCAAGATATCTTTTACACAGATAAACAGGATAACTATCTAGATTAAATTTGATTTGTGCGTACAATTTATTTAGATGTGAGAAAGACATGCAATAAGAAGTAGTTACATTTAGTATTGGCTCAATGTGCTTTATAAGTTTTGTATCCAGGTTACTACGCTGTAAATAAGGAGATATATACATACCACGAAAAACTGAAACAAAATTTGCTCGTTCAACTTTAACGCTACCATTAATTTCGTCGTTTGCTATTGCAAAAAATGTCCTTACAATACTAGACCAGTCACTGTGATAACCGTCACTAACATAGAAAGCATTTAGGGCATTTTTAATATTTTCATTGGCCTCAAATACCCGCATGATATTCCCTGTTAGAAATACTTAATATTTTGATAACGAAAAGGGCTTAGATATAGTTTATCTTAAGGTAAGATGTCATATCATGGTTCAATATTAACTTTATCTTAGCTAGTTTATTTTTCAAAATCGAAGTTGATGGAAGAGCCCATAATTATGTTTAACGATTTTGGGACGAAATAATAAGGTTTTACATCAATCCAGTCATGCAAAGTGAAAACTAGATTAGCATGGTTTGATGTTGTTTATGTTGTTGATGTGAATTTCACGTTGTATGTTTTGTTGAACATAAATTGTGCAGATTCATTAAATTTTATCAAAAAAAAATTCGTATATCTCTTAGTAGATAGACTATTATTTGGCTTTCTTCAATTGTAAATTGCACTGATAATCCATCCTCAGCATAAATATTAAAGGAGATGAAAACTGTGATTGCATAGATAATGTATTTCATTTATTATTTTACCTACACAACTTTTAACTTTTAACTTTTAACTTTTTATTTTAATCCTTTGTAAATTGACATAACCAACAAACAAAAAAAAGCCGAGATAAACTCGGCCTTCTTAAATTTTATCAGAAAAGCAATCTCTACTCTTCTTCAGGTTCTTCTTCATCTTCTTCAACTATTGGACGATCAACAAGTTCTACATACGCCATAGGCGCTTTATCACCAGTTCTAAAACCAGCTTTAATGATTCGTAAGTATCCACCTGGACGTTCTTGATAACGTGGACCTAATTCATCAAATAATTTACCAACCACTGCTTTACTACGAGTACGAGCAAATGCTAAGCGACGGTTTGCAACAGAGTCCACTTTTGATAAAGTAATTAAAGGTTCTACTACTCTTCTAAGTTCTTTTGCTTTTGGGACAGTTGTCTTGATTAACTCATGCTCAAGCATTGAAACTGCCATATTTCTGAACATCGCTTGACGATGACTTGAATTACGATTTAACTGACGACCACTCTTACGATGACGCATGATTTTTTACCCTTAGTTTACCAGCCTTCAATAGTACTGATATTTAGTAGTTAGTTTTATTTGAGCTATCTTATTAGCGCAAAAGGCTTATATAAACAAACCCTGCTAAAAGCAGGGTTTGTATTTTTCTTCTAAAGCAAAAGTTTGCTTTTTTAGATGTCGTTCAAGATACTTGACGGTGGCCAATTTTCTAAGCGCATTCCAAGAGATAATCCTCTTGAAGCTAATACATCTTTAATTTCAGTTAAAGACTTTTTACCTAGATTTGGTGTTTTAAGTAACTCAACTTCAGTACGTTGGATTAAATCACCAATGTAATGAATATTTTCAGTTTTTAAACAATTAGCACTTCGAACTGTCAACTCTAAATCATCCACTGGACGAAGTAAGACTGGGTCAATTTCCGGCTCTTGCTGTTCTGGTTCTGCTTGTTTCTCGTCTTGCAAATCAACAAATGCAGCTAGTTGCTGTGCTAAAATTGTAGCGCAACGTCTAATTGCTTCTTCCGGGTCAACTGTACCGTTGGTTTCTAAATCAATTGTTAATTTATCAAGATCTGTCCGTTGCTCTACACGAGCGGAATCAACAACATATGAAACACGTTGAACAGGACTAAAGGAAGCATCAATTTGTAACCGTCCAATATTTAGACTTTCATCGTCATCTGATTTTCTAGAAGCTGCAGTTTCATAGCCACGACCACTCTTAACAATCAAACGCATACTTAATGAACCTTTTTTAGTTAAGGTTGCAATGTGATGATCCGGGTTAACAATCTCTACGCCAGCTTGCTCTTCAATATCAGCAGCAGTTACAGGACCTTCACCTTTCTTTTGAATTATTAAAACAGCTTCTTCTTTATCTTCTAATTTAATTGCTAAACCTTTTAAGTTCAAAAGAATATCAATTACGTCTTCTTGTACATTTTCAATAGTTGTGTATTCGTGTAATACACCATCTATTTCTACTTCTACGACGGCACATCCTGGCATAGACGATAATAAAATACGTCTAAGTGAATTACCTAAAGTATGTCCAAAACCTCTTTCAAAAGGTTCTAAAACAACTTTTGCTTTTCGCTCACCAACAGTTTCCACTTTTATCTGACGCGGGGTCAAAAGTTCAGCGACATTGCCCATAGTTAATCCTCTCAGTTTTACTTAGAGTAAAGTTCCACAATTAGGTTTTCGTTGATATCTGAAGGTAAATCAGTACGCTCTGGAGCGTTTTTGAAAGTTCCTTCCATCTTTTTATCATCAACTTCAACCCACACTGGGCGCTCTCTTTGTGCTGCTAATTCTAATGCAGCAACAATTCTAGCTTGCTTCTTAGATTTTTCACGAATACTGATAATATCAGTTCCTAAAACCTTATAAGAAGGTATGTTAACCGCTTTACCGTTAACTAAGATCGCTTTATGGCTAACCAATTGACGACCTTCACTACGAGTACTACTAAACCCCATACGGTATACAACATTATCCAATCGCATTTCTAACAATTGAAGCAAGTTTGAACCAGTAGCGCCTTTTATTCTTGCAGCTTCTTTATAATAATTACGGAATTGCTTTTCAAGTACACCGTATAAACGTTTTACTTTTTGCTTTTCACGTAATTGAACACCATAGTCAGACAGACGAGAACGTCTTGCGCCATGAACACCCGGTACTTGGTCTATTTTACATTTGTCCTCTATAGCGCGCACGCCACTCTTGAGCATTAAGTCAACGCCTTCTCGACGTGACAGCTTAAGTTTAGGACCTAAATATCTTGCCATTTTCTATTCTCCAGCAAATTGGTTTCGCCATTTAATAAGTCTAGCGTTATACGCGTCGCTTTTTAGGCGGCCGACAACCATTGTGAGGGATAGGCGTAACATCAGTGATGTTAGTAATTTTGAATCCCGCATTATTTAAAGCTCTAACCGCAGACTCGCGTCCAGGTCCTGGGCCTTTGACGAATACTTCCATATTCTTCATGCCCATCTCTTTAACCAGTTCGCCAACTCTGTCAGCCGCAACTTGCGCTGCAAATGGTGTACTTTTACGAGAACCTCTAAATCCAGAACCACCAGCAGTAGTCCAAGCCAATGCATTACCTTGTCTATCAGTAATTGTCACAATCGTATTATTAAATGATGCGTGTATATGCGCCATTCCGTCAACAACGTGCTTTTTTACCTTCTTTCGAGTACGAGGAGTTTGAGCCATAATCGCTATCTCTTAATTGGTTTGCGTGGACCCTTACGAGTGCGCGCATTTGTTTTTGTGCGTTGTCCACGAACAGGTAAACTTCTTCTGTGGCGAATACCACGAAAACAACCTAAATCCATTAAACGCTTAATATTCATTGAAACTTCTCGTCTCAAATCGCCTTCAATTGTAAAATTGGCAACTTGTGTCCGCAAAGATTCAACTTCCGCTTCAGTAAGATCTTTGATCTTACGATTTTGTTCGATGCCAGCTGCATCGCAGATCTGCTGTGAACGTGTATTTCCGATGCCGAAAATAGACGTTAACGCAATAACCGCATGCTTGTGGACTGGGATATTAATACCAGCTATACGGGCCATTGACCTACTCCCAAAATTAAATTTCTAAACCTATCAAAGGTTGCTACCAAAAAGCGCGCAATGATACCGTTCAAACGGTTATAAATCAACCGAATATTAAAATTAAGTTATTCAATTCAAACTGTTGCGGGCTACACGCTTTGCTTGACTAAAAAACCTGCTATCCTTGACGTTGTTTATGTCTCGGATCAGTACAAATTATTCTTACACAACCGTTTCTACGAACGACTTTGCATTCACGGCACATTTTTTTAACAGAAGCTCGAACTTTCATTTCGTACTCCAATTCCTAATTATGGTCTCTGAACTATCGTTAAATCTAGATATTATCTAAATTTTAACGTACTCCAGATGAACCGTAGTTTTTAAAATTAGCTTTTTTCAAAACAGAATCATAATCTCTAGAGATTAAATGTGCTTGTACTTGAGACATAAAGTCCATAATTACAACCACTATAATCAACAACGATGTTCCACCGAATTGAAAAGGCACATTAAAGATCAAAATTAAAAACTGAGGTAAAAGGCAAACTGCAGTGATATAGAGAGCGCCAATTAAAGTCAGTCTGGTCATAACTTTGTCAACATATTTGGAAGTTTGTTCTCCAGGACGGATCCCAGGAATAAACGCTCCAGATTTTTTCAGTTGGTCTGCTGTATCTCGTGGGTTATATACGAGTGCTGTGTAAAAGAAGCAGAAAAACATAATTCCTGCGCCATACATCAACATATAAAGAGGACCTCCCGGTTGCATTTGCTGAGCAAAGCTCTGCAACCACAACATATTTTCATTTCCTTGACCGACCCATTGGGCGATCGTACCAGGAAACAAAATTATACTTGATGCGAATATTGCTGGAATAACCCCCGCCATATTCACTTTTAACGGTAAATGAGAAGATTGTGCTTGAAACATCTTTCTTCCCTGTTGTTTTTGTGCATAGTTAACAACAATTCGTCGTTGACCACGCTCCATAAAGACAACAAAAGCCGTTACCATAATAACAACTGCAAGGATTATCATTAGACCCAATGGATTAATTTCACCTTGTCTTGCTTGTTCAAATGTTTGTCCCATCGCGCTAGGTAGACCGGCAACAATACCAATGAAAATCAAAACAGATATTCCATTTCCGATACCGCGTTCGTTAATTTGTTCGCCTAACCACATTAAGAACATGGTACCAGTCACCAAGCTGACCACCGCACCAAAATAGAAACTAAATCCAGGATTAGGAACTAATCCAGGCATCATATTTGGAAAGTTTGTTGCAATTCCTATCGCTTGTAAACACGCTAAAACTAAAGTTAAATATCGAGTGTACTGGTTAATTTTTCTTCTACCAGCTTCACCTTCTTTTTTAATTTCTTGCAAACGAGGATCGACAAAACTTAATACTTGTAAAATAATAGATGCAGAAATATAAGGCATAATACCAAGAGCAAATACACTAGCTCTCTCTAATGCACCACCAGAAAATACATTAAATAATTCCATTAACGTACCAGTCTGCTGTCCCATGAACTGAGCAAGTATATTTGAGTCTATACCTGGAACTGGTACAAAAGAACCTAAACGGAAAATAACAATCGCTGTGAGCACGAAGAGTAATCGTTGCTTTAGTTCAGTTAGTCCACCACCGGAACTTTTTTGTCCTGTTGGAGCTTTAGCCATATGTCTTAATCCGCTTTATCTTATTTATCTGGTAATTTTTGCTATTCGTTTCTTTGGTATTATTTAGAGAGTTAACGCAGTTAAGCGTTAACTTTTCCACCAGCGGCTTCAATTGCAGCTTGGGCACCTTTAGAAACACGAACACCATCACCGATTGTCACTGCACGGTCAATTGATCCAGAAAGCATTACTTTCACTTGTTCTATATTTTTAGTGATAAGTCCTGCAGCTCTTAAAGATAATAAATCTACAGCTTCACCGGTAACTTTAGCCAACTCACTTAGACGTACTTCAGCAGAAACTAAAGATTTACGTGAAGTAAAACCAAACTTAGGCAAACGCTGTTTCAAAGGCATTTGGCCACCTTCAAACCCAGGAGAAACTTTACCACCTGAACGAGATTTCAACCCTTTGTGTCCACGACCACAAGTTTTACCTAAGGTAGAACCGATGCCGCGACCGACGCGCTTTGCGTCTTTTTTTGATCCTTCAGCAGGACTGATTGTATTTAAACGCATGACTTAGTCCTCTACTTTAACCATATAATAAATAGTATTTATCATACCGCGAGTTGACGGTGTATCTTCAACTTCTACGGTGTGACCAATCCGTCTTAAACCCAAACCGGTTAAACAACCTTTATGGTTTTTAAGACGACCTATGGATGACTTAACTTGAGTCACTTTAACTGTCTTTTTAGCAGCCATGATCTACTCCATTATTTCAGCAACACTTTTTCCACGTTTAGAAGCCACATCTTCCGGAGAAAACATACCTTTTAAACCACGAATGGTTGCTCTTACAATGTTAATCGGATTGGTTGAACCAATGCTTTTTGCTAAAACATTCTCTACACCAACAACTTCAAATACACTTCTCATTGCGCCACCAGCGATAATACCCGTACCAGGTGAGGCAGGCTGCATGTATATCTTAGATGCGCCATGATCTGCTTTTATTGGATGTTGTAGAGTGTGTCCATCTTTCAATTCAACTTGAATAAGGTTCCTACGAGCTTGCTCCATTGCTTTTTGAATTGCTGCAGGAACTTCTCTTGCCTTACCGCGACCGAATCCAACTTTTCCTTTACCATCACCAACTACTGTTAATGCTGTAAATGAAAAGATTCGACCACCTTTAACCACTTTTGCTACTCTGTTAACGTTAACTAACTTTTCTACCAAGTCGTCGCCGTTATTATTTGTGTCATTTCTAGCCATCATTTCACCCTTAGAATTGGAGACCACTTTCACGTGCGGCATCTGCTAATGCTTTTACGCGACCGTGATATTTAAACCCAGAACGATCAAATGCAACACTTGAAACGCCAGCTTTAGTTGCTCTTTCAGCAATGAGTGATCCAACTTTTTTAGCTGTATCAACATTACCCGTTGCTTTTCCTTCTGCCTTAATGTCTTTTTCGACACTTGAAGCAACGGCTAGTACTTTACCGTTATCTGCAGAAACAACTTGAGCGTATATATGACGAGGAGTTCTGTTAACCACTAAGCGGTCAGCTCCTAACGCCTTCATTTTTGCGCGACTACGAGTGCCGCGACGAATTCTAGATTGTTTTTTATTCATCTCAATGCCCTACTTTTTCTTAGCTTCTTTACGACGGATAACTTCATCCGCGTACTTCACACCCTTACCTTTATAAGGTTCTGGCGGACGATAAGCTCGAATGTTAGCTGCAACTTGACCAATCAACTGTTTGTCGACGCCTTTAACGATAACTTCTGTATTAGAAGGTGTCTCTATCGTAATACCTTCTGGAATTTCAAACTTTACGGGGTGAGAAAAACCTAAGGTCAAATCAAGTACTTTTCCAGCTGATTTAGCACGATAACCAACACCAACTAGTTGTAATTTCTTTTCAAATCCGTTAGCACAACCTTGAACCATGTTATTCACTAACGAACGCATCGTTCCAGCTAAAGCATTCGCATTATCTGCGCCGACTTTAGGTGCGAAAAGTATTTCACCATCTTCAATTTTAATTTCAACAGAAGAATGGATATCTTGTTGTAAACTACCTTTACCACCTTTAATAGAGATTAGTTGACCTTTCAGGTCAGCCGTGACTCCAGATGGAAGTGCTACAGGTGCTTTTGCTACTCTAGACATATTAGTTCTCCTTAAGACACAATGCAGAGAACTTCGCCGCCGTGTCCTGATTTACGTGCTGCACGATCTGTCATTACTCCAGCTGAAGTAGACACGACTGCAATACCTAAACCATCTAACACACGTGGTAGCTCATTTGATTTTTTATATATTCTAAGGCCTGGGCGGCTAATACGTTTAATCGTATCAATAACCGGACGACCTTGATAATATTTTAATTCGATCGAAAGCTCTGGCTTTCCATCATTTTCAGATTTGTTAATTTCCGAAACATAACCTTCGTTCTTAAGTACGTTAGCAATTGATAACTTTACTTTTGATGAAGGCATAGATACTGATTTTTTACCTGCTGATTGACCGTTACGGATCCTCGTCAGCATATCAGCAATTGGATCTTGCATGCTCATAATATTTCTCCCAACTACCAGCTAGCTTTCACTAAACCAGGAACGTCGCCTGACATAGCATGTTCACGTAATTTGTTACGGCTTAAACCGAATTTACGTAAAAACCCATGTGGACGACCAGTAATAGTACAACGGTTACGTTGACGTACAGGACTCGCGTCACGAGGCAGCTTTTGTAAGGCTACCGTCGCTTCCCAACGTTCTTCATCACTTTTGTTGAGGTCTACAACTGCTGCTTTTAATTCGGCGCGTTTTGCAGCGTACTTAGCAACTAGCTTAGTACGTTTCTTTTCACGCTGTACCATTGATACTTTAGCCATTATTTACCCCTTAGACTTGATTGGGAATTTGAATGCAGCTAATAATTCGCGGCCTTCATCATCGTTTATCGCTGAAGTCGTAATCGTGATATCCATTCCGCGAATTTTGTCTACTTTGTCGTAGTCAATTTCTGGAAAAATTATCTGTTCTTTAACGCCCATAGAGTAGTTTCCACGTCCGTCAAACGACTTTGGATTAAGTCCACGAAAATCACGAATACGAGGAATTGCAATTGAAACTAAACGTTCCAGAAATTCCCACATACGCTCTCCGCGTAAAGTTACCTTAGCGCCAATAGGGTAGTCATCACGAATCTTAAATCCCGCAATTGATTTGCGAGCTTTAGTGATAACAGGCTTTTGACCTGAGATAGCAGTTAAGTCATTACAAGCGTTCTCTAGAACCTTCTTATCCCCAACAGCTTCACCCAGACCCATATTTAATGTGATCTTGGTAATCTTAGGGACTTGCATGACAGACTTGTATTTAAACTTTTCTGTCAAAGCTGATACAACATCGCTTTGATAGTAGTCTTGCAGTTTCGCCATTTTCAACACCATAAATAAGTCGAGAGTTAACTAGAGCGTTGCTTTAGCTTGATTCTCGAACGTTTTAAAATCTAGTCGACTAATTCACCATTCGATTTAAAAAATCGAACGCGCTTACCGTCTTCCTGAACCTTTATACCAACCTTGTCTGCTTTGCCAGTTTTAGCATTAAACAGAGCAACATTTGATATATTCAAAGCAGCTTCTTTTTCAATGATTCCGCCTTGAATACCTGCCTGTGGATTTGGTTTAACATGTTTTTTCATCATGTTAACGCCGTCAATAACCACACGACCTTTGTCAGCAATTAATTTAGAAATCTTACCTTTTTGACCATTACTTTTACCGGCCAAAACTATGACTTCATCACCTGTTCTTAATTTTTGCATTTGCTTGTCTCCTAAAGAACTTCTGGCGCTAGAGAAACGATTTTCATGAACTTGTCACCGCGAAGCTCACGAGTTACAGGTCCAAAAATACGCGTTCCAACAGGCTGTAAGTTAGCATTGAGAAGAACTGCTGCGTTTCCATCAAAACGGATCACAGATCCATCTTGGCGACGCACGCCTTTTCGGGTTCTAACAACGACAGCGTTCATTACATCACCTTTCTTCGCTTTACCGCGAGGAATAGCTTCTTTTACACTGACCTTGATCACATCGCCAATTCTTGCATAGCGGCGATGAGAGCCTCCAAGAACCTTAATACATTGTACTCGACGTGCACCACTATTATCTGCAACATCAAGTGTTGTTTGCATTTGGATCATTGGTTTTCTCCAACTTTTACCGCGCATAAATCAGTGTCGTTCGAGACCACCAGTAAAAAGACGCGGGAGTATACCATCATTTAATTGATTCAGCTAACCTAAAAGTTATTAATAAATAACAAATAAATTATACTTTTTCAACAACCTCAACTAACTGCCAAGACTTACTTTTAGAAAGTGGTCTGCACTCAGCTATCTTAACTATATCGCCCATATTGCATGTGTTTGACTCATCATGGGCATGTACTTTCGTTGATCGCTTGATGAATTTCCCATATAAAGGATGCTTCACCTGACGCTCAATTTTAACTGTGATGGTTTTATCCATCTTGTCACTAGTGACTTTACCAGTCAGAGTACGCTGTACTTTTTGCTCACTCATTCTGTTTCTCCGGCCGCCTGCGCATTCTGATTTAAAATCGTCTTTACACGTGCGATATTTCTTCGTACATTTTTCATGTTATGAGATTGTTCTGTTTGATTAGTCGCTCTTTGCATACGTAAATTAAACTGCTCTTTACGTAGCTCAACTAATTCAACATTCAACTCATCAGTATTTTTTTCTCTCAACTCGGAAGCATTCATTACGTCAGTCCCCATTACAAGATCGTCCGCTTAACAAACGTTGTTTTAACAGCAAGTTTAGCTGCAGCAAGTTCAAAAGCTTCTCTCGCTAAATCTTCTGGCACACCTTCAACTTCAAACAACATACGTCCTGGTTGAATTTGCGCTACCCAATATTCCACACTGCCTTTACCTTTACCCATTCGAACTTCTAATGGCTTTTTAGTAATTGGTTTGTCAGGGAATACACGAATGTAAACTTTACCTTGTCTTCGCATATGTCGAGTCATAGCACGACGAGCCGCTTCGATTTGACGAGCTGTCATTCGGCCACGGCCTGCAGACTTAAGTCCAAATTCACCAAAGCTAACTTTATGCTCTACAACACCACGATTACGCAGTTTATGCTGTTTACGAAATTTTGTTCTTTTAGGTTGTAACATGGTCTATTCCCCTACTTCTTAGCTCTAGTAGGTCTTTTCTTCGGCTTATCTTCAGTTGTCGCTTGTGGTTGATCACCATAAACTTCACCTTTAAATATCCAGACCTTTACGCCAATGATTCCGTAAGTAGTGTTTGCTTCAGCTGTTGCGTAATCAATATCTGCACGCAATGTATGAAGTGGCACACGACCTTCTCGATACCATTCAGCTCGAGCAATATCTGCTCCACCTAAACGACCGCCAACTTGAACCTTAATTCCTTCAGCACCAGCCCGCATTGTGTTTTGAACCGCACGCTTCATAGCGCGACGAAACATTACACGGCGTTCTAACTGAGAGGCAATTCCGTCAGCTACTAATTTTGCATCAAGCTCAGGCTTGCGAATTTGTTCGATGTTGATTTGAGTTTGAACGCCAGCCAACTTGCCGATGGCTTTACGTAATTTCTCAATATCTTCGCCTTTTTTACCGATAACAATACCAGGGCGTGCAGTATGAATAGTCACACGTAATGCCTTAGTAGGTCTTTCGATATCAATTCTTGAAACTGATGCTTTTTCTAACTTATTAAATAACCAATCACGAATTTCTATGTCGCTATTTAATAATTTTGCATATTCGCTTCGCTCTGCATACCACACAGAATTATGTTTCTTTACGATACCTAAGCGAATACCCGTTGGATGTACTTTTTGACCCATGGTTTATCTCCTAAATATCCGAAACTTGAACGGTGATATGACATGAACGCTTAATGATTCTATCGGCTCTACCTTTAGCACGTGTCTTGATACGTTTTAAAGTAGGTCCAGCATCAACAAAAATTGTTGATATTTTTAGTTCATCAATATCTGCGCCGTCGTTATGCTCCGCATTGGCGATGGCAGAATTAAGAACTTTTTGAATCATTTCAGCAGCTTTTTTATTGCTAAACTTTAATAAGTTAAGCGCATTCTCTACTGGCAACCCTCTAACCTGATCAGCTACTAAACGAGCTTTCTGTGGAGAGATTCTTGCGTGACGTAAAACAGCTTTAGTTTCCATCATTATCTCCTATTTCGCTTTTCTGTCAGCAACATGACCACGATAAGTACGAGTTGGAGCAAATTCACCCAACTTGTGTCCTACCATGTCTTCACTGACAGATATTGGTACATGCTGACGGCCATTATGAATGGCAATCGTTAATCCAACCATTTCCGGAGAAACCATTGAACGGCGCGACCAAGTTTTAATCGGCTTTCTGCTATTTGAGGCCACAGCGTCTTCAACCTTCTTGAGAAGATGAAGATCGATAAATGGCCCTTTCTTAAGTGAACGTGGCACGATTTAATCCTCTATTTACGATTACGACGACGGACAATTAACTTGTCTGTACGTTTGTTACTACGAGTCTTCTTGCCCTTAGCTGGTGTTCCCCATGGTGAAACGGGGTGTCTACCACCTGAGGTTCTTCCCTCACCACCGCCATGCGGATGGTCGACTGGGTTCATAGCAACGCCTCGAACAGTAGGTCGAATTCCACGCCATCTCGATGCACCAGCTTTACCTAGTGAACGTAGCATGTGTTCTGCGTTACCAACTTCCCCAATTGTTGCTCTACATTCAGTAAGAACTTTGCGCATTTCACCACTTCGTAAACGAAGCGTTGCATAAGTACCTTCACGAGCAATCAACTGAGCGTAAGTTCCAGCACTACGAGCCATTTGAGCGCCTTTACCAGGCTTCAATTCGACACAATGTATTGTAGAACCTACTGGGATATTTCTAATCGGGAGAGTATTACCGCTTTTGATAGGGGCATCTTGTCCTGATTGGATTTGATCGCCGGCTTTCATGCTTTTTGGAGCGATGATGTACTTTCTTTCACCATCTGCATACAAAACTAAAGCAATGTTAGCACTACGATTTGGATCATATTCCAGCCTTTCAACTTTCCCAGGAATACCATCTTTATTACGTTTGAAATCAACAATTCGATAATGTTGCTTATGACCACCACCAATATGACGAGTGGTAATTCGACCGTTATTATTACGGCCACCTGACTTTGATTTCTTTTCTAATAAAGGTGCGTGCGGTGCGCCTTTATGTAGATCTGGATTGACAACTTTGATAACAAAGCGACGACCCGGAGATGTTGGTTTTGCTTTCATTAAAGCCATGATTCTACCCCTTCGCGTCTGCGTCTACAAAGTCAATGTCTTGGCCTTCTTCAAGCGAGACATAAGCTTTTTTCCAATCGGAACGGCGACCAGCAATTTGACCAGTTCGCTTGCTCTTACCTTTGACGACTAAAGTTGTTACATTTTCAACTTTTACATCAAACATAAGTTCAACCGCTTTTTTGATCTCAAGCTTAGTTGCTCGTTTTGATACTTTAAAAACATACTCGCCACGGTCAGCAGCAAAACTTGCCTTTTCAGAAACAACTGGAGCTAATAAAGTACTTATAATGGTTTCTTGATTCATCCCCATAACTCCTCAAATTTCTTTATAGAGTCAACGGTCATGACAACTTTATCAAAACCAATCAAACTTACAGGGTCGCATGCATCAATATCTCTCACATCAACTTTGTGTAAATTCCTTGCTGACAAGTATAAATTTTCATCAACTGTTTCAGTCACGATCAACACATCATCTAAACCGTAATCAGCTAATTTTTTAACTAATTCTTTGGTTTTTGGTGCATCAACTGAAAACGACTCAACAACCATTAAACGTTCTTGTCGAACGAGTTCTGAAAGTATGCACTGCATCGCACCGCGATACATCTTACGATTAACTTTTTGTGAGTGATCTTGAGGTCGTGCAGCAAAAGTAACGCCACCTTTTCTCCAAAGTGGTCCACGAGAAGTACCCGCTCTTGCTCGGCCTGTTCCTTTTTGTCTCCAAGGTTTAGCTCCACCACCACTTACATCACTACGTGTTTTTTGTGCTCTTGTTCCAGCGCGAGAACCTGCCATGTATGAAACGACTACCTGATGAACAAGTGCTTCGTTAAAATCACGACCGAAAGCTGCATCAGACAGTTCCACTGATCCGCTTTTCTTTTTGCCGGTAACTGATATATTTATTTCCATTCTCTAATCCCCCTAAACCTAAGCTTTAACAGCAGGACGAATAATTACATCGCCGCCTTTAGAGCCCGGTACGGCACCTTTAATTAGAAGAACATTTCGCTCAGCATCTACTCTTACCAAAGTTAGAGATTGTGTAGTTACTTGCTCAGCGCCCATATGACCAGACATTTTTTTTCCCTTAAATACTTTACCAGGCGACTGATTTTGTCCTATAGAACCATTTGAACGATGCGAAACTGAGTTACCGTGAGTTGCATCTTGCATGGTAAAATTCCAACGCTTGATACCACCCTGAAAACCTTTACCTTTTGATTGACCAGTTACATCTATAAGTTGGCCATCTGCAAAGATATCTAACTTAATTTCGCCACCAATTTCAAAACCTTCTAAAGATTCAGTTGTGAATTCCCATAATCCCCGACCAGCTTCAACACCTGCTTTCTTGAAGTGTCCTGCTTTTGGTCGAGTAACACGATTTGCTTTTCGCTCGCCAGTAGTTATCTGGATTGCTTGATAGCCGTCGTTGTCTTTTGTTTTAACCTGAGTAATTCGATTGGATGTTACTTCAATAACCGTAACTGGTGTAGAAACACCATTTTCATCAAACACTCGGGTCATGCCGCATTTGCGACCAACAATTCCGATTGTCATGTTAAAACCCTCTATTAATGTTGCTATTTCTTGTTTCTAAGTTAAAGATTTAAATCTTATAACAAACAACGCAACTAAAATTCCGCTTAATCCGACTTAATCAAAAACAACTAAATCAATTCAAACGATTCAATCTTGCCTTTAAGAAAGACTAATCTGTACGTCGACACCAGCAGCCAAGTCGAGCTTCATTAAAGCATCTACTGTCTTTTCTGTTGGTTCTTCGATATCTACCATACGCTTATGAGTACGGATCTCATATTGGTCTCGTGCATCTTTATTTACATGCGGTGATACCAATATGGTGTACCGCTCTTTACGAGTAGGCAATGGAATAGGCCCACGAACTTGGGCGCCTGTGCGCTTAGCAGTATTAACAATCTCAAGTGTCGATAAATCGATTAACTTGTGATCAAATGACTTTAAGCGTATTCGGATTCGCTGCTTTGACATAGCAAAGAAACTCCAAAGTTAATTAATAAACAGTTAAAAACCACCTTCCCTATACATCATAAGGAACGCGGATTAAAATTCTTTTCGACCAAAATTAGGTCGGTTGTTTTAGCACCCTTTTATAACTGTGCTATTGCGTCCTTATAAAGGTCGCACAAGATGGGGTTTAACCAAATTGGGAGGCGCATTGTATAGAATGGAATCCGCAAGTGCAACCCTAAGTTCTCTTTATTTTTAAACCGTTATTTCTATCGATAGCAGAAATACGTTTATTAACTCACAAATGATTAATAAAACAGCTATGCTTAAGGAAATTGGGGAATAATTTTGATCTCTGGCACAATTAAAACATCGTATATGTTTGCTCTGCTTTTAATCTCTATGCTATCGGTTGGTACGTTCGCCAATGGATTTGAGAACAAACAATCTATTAGCAATGGCAATCACAAGAACTATGCCTTGCAACCTCTAAATCTAAGTACTCTGAAACCAGAGAAACCTCTAAGAATAAGTATAATTGAAGACGCACCTCCTTTTAGTATTCAACTTTCTGATGGGCGTACTACTGGTCTCTACGTTGAGTTTTGGCGTTTATGGTCAAGATATAACCAGCACCCCGTTGAATTTATTAATGGTGACATTACTTCCAACATTGCTGATCTCAAAAATGCGACCGTCGATTTCCATAGTGGTTTATTTAAAAGTGAGCAACGTGATCAATGGGCGGAATTTTCAATACCTATACACCAAGTTAACACTAGCCTCTATTTTTATAAACCACTTGGTAATATTACTACACTAAGCGAAATGAATGGTAAAAAAGTTGCAGTGCGCTTTGCCTCTTATCATGCAAATATACTGACAAAAAAATACCCTGAAATTAAGTTTGTGCCTTTTCCCGATAACTATGCAGTGATTGATCAGCTTTTAGAGCATAAAATTGATGCCTTTATTGGTCAGGAACCACATATTGATAGCTTACTAAATTATCGCAATGCAGGTGGACTTCTATCAAAAATTACAGAACCTCTGATGACAAATCTAGTTTATGCGTTGTTTCCAAAACAAAAAGAACACCTGATTGAAGAAATAAATCAAGGTATAAAAAATATCCCTCTCGATGAAATCGTCGCTTTAGAAAAAAAGTGGCTACCGAGTAGTCCGCCCTATTTCGAAAGATTTATTTATCCAAAATTGCCAAACCTTACATTGACAGAGATTGATGAAATTAGAAAAATATCAAGTCTAAAAATAGCAAGCAACTCAAATTGGTCTCCTATAGTGTACTTAGATAATGGAAAGTATCAAGGCGTCGCGATTGATTACTTAGACGTTATAAAAGAAATGCTCGGCATAAAGCTTAACCATGTTTACGGATTTGAATGGAGTGAGTTGGTTGACAAAACCAGAGGTGGTGAAATTAAATTATTGACCGCCATTGCTGAGAGCGACAACTCTGAAGATAAGGAAGAAAACTTAATTCTAACAAAACCATATATCCAATTTCAGATCGTTGCAATGGTGAGGCCAGAGAGTTCCTTTTTGACCAATATCTATGACCTGAAAGGCAAAAAAGTTTCCGCTGTGATGGACGGACAACTGAAAGCAATCCTACAGACTAACTTTCCAAGCATTGAATTTAAGAATGTAGCTAGCACATTTCAAGGATTAAGTAAGTTAAAAAAGGGGGAAGTTGATGCCTTTATCGGCAACCATTTTTTAATCGATCACCAATTAGATAAGTTTAAAAACACCAATTTAAAGGTTGGTTTATTTACTAATTATTACCTAGATATAAAAATATCTGTTCATAAAAGTATCAGCCAATTGGTTCCTATCATAAATAAAGCGCTTGCGAACATTCCTAATCGCAAAAAAATTTCAATACTCAATAAATGGAAAGGCAATAATACAATCGAAATCAGCGATCAGTTTGAAACCTTTATTAAGTATGCCATCCCAACCTTTATCACTATTGCAGCGCTAATATTTTATGTTTCCTTTCTGAGCCGCAGGATGGTTTCTGAAATCAATAATCGCGAAGTAAAAGAGAATTCTTTACGTTTACAAAAGAAGAATATTGACTCCGCTAATAGGGCAAAAGATGATTTTTTGGCCAATATGAGCCATGAACTTCGCTCGCCTATGAATGCTATTATCGGTAGCGCCTATCTATTAAACCTATCCTCTTTAAGTACCTCGCAAAAAGATTTAATTAGTGTCATGGATACATCAGCACAGAACTTACTTCGGTTAATTAATAACATATTAGACTTGTCAAAAATAGAAGCAGGAAAACTTGAAATTGAAAAAATTCCTTTCGATTTAATGCAACTCTCAAAAAAAATTATGGATGGGCTGCAATCAACTAATGATTTTTCAAAAACTAACCTGTCATCTGAAAAACAACCATCTAAAATTTATCGCAAATTAATAATTGATAAAAACATTCCTCATCTAATCATCGCAGACTCCCACCGCTTACAACAAGTGATTGAAAACCTCTTGCTCAATGCTATAACTTATACTGATAAAGGAGAAGTAGTTCTAACTATAAAAACATCGAACGAAAATGAACTAACCGCCCTCAGCAGTACTGATGATTTTTCCTACCTTAGGTTTGAAATCACTGATACGGGGGTCGGCATGGAACCAGAACAAGTTGATCGGGTTTTCTCTGATTTTAATCAAGCCGACACATCATCAACAAGAAGTATTTCCGGAGCCGGGCTGGGTTTAAAACTAACTCAATGTTTATGTGAATTAATGGGTACAAAATTAAAAGTTGAGTCTAAAGTAAATGAAGGATGCAGGTTCTTTTTTGACCTACCTTATTCAACCTGCAATCAAGAAAGTACTAAGAATAAGAGTTTAATAGGGAAACACATATTAATAGTTGATGACAACCCGATTAATTTAATGGTTGCGCAAAAAACTCTAGAAAATCATCAATTGAAAGCTACAACAATTAATAGTGGCGCAGAGGCTCTTGCAATAATAGTAAAGGTATCTTTTGATCTAATACTAATGGATATGCAAATGCCGGAAATGGATGGTCCTGAGACAACAAAAGCAATTAGAGGTGGTTGTCATCAAGCCAACATACCTATTTTAGCACTATCAGCTAGCATGGGTGAACAAGAGCAAAAACGGGCAATAGACGCAGGGATGAATGGTTATTTAGGCAAACCTATTATCGTAGAACAGTTGATGGAGAAATTATCAAATGCTCTTGTTTAGACAATTCAATAAAGTCAATTTAATTAGCTTCTGGCTCTTTTATCTAACAATCATTGCTTTTACTTTGAATTGTAACTTTGTCAAAGCTAGTGCTAGTATAAATCAACAAAAAGAGAAACAAGAAGTAAATCAAGAGCAACTAAAAAAACCTCTTAAGATATCCATAATGGATAACAATGTTCCCTACAGCTATCAATTAGCTGATGGCCTGTTGATTGGCTATTATGTAGACTTTTGGGAGTTATGGTCGGAAACAAACAACATTGACATCGAATTCTCTGTCGGTAATTATGATGAAAATATTCACTCAATTATTAATGGTTCGGTCGATTTTCATTCCGGCCTATTTGCGACTGAAAATAGAAATGAATGGGCTAATTATTCAATACCTTTTGACAGAATTGATAACAATATCTTTTATTTGCGAAATAGAAAAAATGCAATTAAAAATATTCTAGACATGGAGGGCTTGAGAATAGCAATACAACCCTATACATCTCATTCAGAAACTCTACCGCTTAAGTACCCTGAAATTAATTTCATTCGCGTTAACAGCTTTGATAATTTGATAAATGGTCTAATTACCGGGGAGTTTGACGCTGTCATTGGAGAGTTTTTTCCATTACACAAAGCTTTTGAAAAAATCGATGCACTAGAGTTCGTTACTCATTCTAAAAAGGCGTTAACTTCAAATCATGTTTACGCTCTTGTACCAAAAAATAATATATTTCTAGTAGACATCATCAACCAAGGTATAAGGCAAATACCTAAAGACAAACTATTTAAATTGGCAAAAATATGGACTCCAGGACAATTACCTTACTTCAGTAGTCATAATATTATTCAATCAATCGGTTTGACTGTCACTGAACAATTATTTCTTGAAAAACTTGGCGAGCTAAAACTAGGGGTTGGCAAGTATTGGAAACCTATTGAATTTTTTGGTGATGACCTAATTCTTCAAGGTATCAGCTCTGATTATTTAACGCGATTAGAAAATGATTTAGATTTAACTTTTAAATTTGATCACCGCCTTAGTTGGTCAGAGACTACCGCGAAAATAAAAAATAAAGAAATTGATATTTTATCTGCGGTCGGTACGACTAAAAAACGAGAAAATTATCTTAACTTCACTGATAACTATTTACAAATACCCATGGTAATTGTGGTAAAAAAGAATGGTGTTTATGTTAAAAAACCTGAAGACTTAATCAGCTTTAAGGTTGGAGCCTCTCGCTCTAATCCTATAAAAGACATTTGGAAAAATCACTATCCAAACATTCCCTTAACAATCACCTCTTCCAGTAATGATGGCTTGCAAGCGGTGCAAGATGGACAACTTGATGCTTTCTTATCTAATTTAGTGACCATTAGCCCAAAAATTAAAAACACTTTTACCGAGTTAGAGGTTGTAGCAGTCATCCCCCATACAATCGATGTTGCTTTTGGGGTCAGAAAAGGCTTAGAGGATTTAGTCCCAATTTTAAATAAATGGTTAAATCATATTACCGCTGAAGAAAAATTGAAAATTAGTAAGGTTTGGCTAGGCTCGGAAGTCAAACAAGGAACTAACTTTGTCGGTTATGCTTTGAAATGGAGTCCAGTAGTTTTTCTCGGGCTTCTTCTTGCGTTTTACATCATTGGCAAAAATAAACGTCTTTCACAAAATATAAACGAGAGAATATTGGTTGAAAAGAAATTAGAATACGCAAAAAATCAATCGCTAATAGCTAATAGAAATAAGGAACATTTCCTTGCTAATATGAGCCACGAGGTTAGAACACCGATTAATGCGTTAATCGGAACCGCACACTTATTAGAACAATCCAACCTCGATCATCAACAAAAAGGGTTTATCGAAACTCTTAATTACTCCGCAAATTCTCTATTGCTATTAGTCGATGATATTTCAGACTTTTCCAAAATAGAAGCTGGGGATTTAGCATTAGAAGAAAAAGAGTTCGACTTAACACTTTTATTAAAAAATATATTTGCTCAAACTGACATCAATAATCCCAATGAGGAAATACTAATTAGATATGAAGTTGAATCATCGTTACCTAATAGATTTAGTGGTGACCAACAAAGACTGGGTCAAATTATTACTAATTTATTAAGTAATGCGATTAAATTTACAAAAAAAGGCAGCATAGAGCTTTATGTACATTCGGATAAAACACCTTTCCTCAATGACAACTATATTGATAGTAAAACGACTTTAATCTTTTCAGTTGAAGATAGCGGGATCGGTATGACCAAATCACAACAAAATCGATTATTTCAAGCCTACTCGCAAACAGAATCATCCATTGCTCGTGAATATGGCGGAACAGGTTTGGGGTTAACTATTTGTAAGAGACTTTGTAGCTTGATGAATGGAGATATCCAATTAGAAAGCGAGTTCAATCGAGGCAGTAAATTTACTTTTAGCGTTCAATTAGTGGAAGTAAAAGGTGATATTTCGAAAAAAGATGATACTGTGATTAATCCCAGTGTAAAAACAAACCAAGCAAAACAGGACATCAAATCTATTTTAACTGAAAAGGAAATACTTATTGTAGATGACAATTTAGTTAACCTAATGATCACAAAAAAGATTTTGCTTGGT
Source organism: Polaribacter sp. (assembly GCA_047633355.1). Classification (GTDB taxonomy): domain Bacteria; phylum Pseudomonadota; class Gammaproteobacteria; order Enterobacterales; family Kangiellaceae. The sequence goes on along the minus strand of JBLIBL010000013.1, from coordinate 11,533 downwards.
TACGATGTTAATGTGACTACTGCCGATAACGGAAAAAAAGCAGTCGAACTAGCATCTGAAGGAATATTTGACCTTATTTTAATGGATATTCAAATGCCTGTAATGGACGGTTATGAAGCGACTAAGACAATTAGAGAAACTCTGCAACTCAATTTACCAATAATAGCATTATCGGCTAACGTAATGGATGTCGATAGGACACTATCAGAACAGTCCGGCATGAATGCTCATTTAGGTAAACCCATTAAGATTGACGAGCTGCTAAAAACAATCACTTCTTTTCTGTAATAAGCATTAGTGATTTCTAACAACCAGCTCAACGGCGACGATATTTGCTCATTCTATTATATTTCAAAACTTCATCTATTTTATAACGCTTTAGTAGCCACAAGTTAGAAAATGATGAACCAATAGCTAACGTATTTTGATAAGATAATGTTTTCATTTACAACAAAGTCAACCCAGCAACTAAGTATTATACTGCCGGGTTGTAAATCTTAATTAAATTGGATAATAACTATGAAACAACCCATCAAAATCGCTCCATCAATCCTATCAGCTGACTTGGCACGTTTAGGTGATGACGTAGCTAAAGTTATTGATGCCGGTGCTGACTGGGTTCATTTTGATGTCATGGACAATCATTATGTACCAAATCTAACATTTGGACCTCCTGTATGTAAAGCGTTAGTTGATTACGGGATCACAGCGCCTATTGATGTACATTTAATGGTTGAACCTGTGGATGATTTGATCGACCAATTTATAACAGCTGGTGCATCAATGATTACCTTTCATCCTGAAGCTTCAAAGCATGTCGACCGAAGTTTACAAATCATTAAGCAAAGTGGCATTAAATCCGGCTTGGTTTTTAATCCAGCGACCTCTCTAGATTGCCTTGAATTTGTAATGGATAAAATTGACATGATTTTAATTATGTCGGTCAACCCAGGATTTGGCGGACAATCGTTTATTCCTAATGCATTGAAAAAGTTGAATCAAGCTCGTAAATTGATCGACTTAAGTGGAAGAGATATTCGTTTAGAAATTGATGGTGGCGTTAAAATTGATAATATTAGAGAAATTGCGGATGCAGGTGCGGATACTTTTGTCGCGGGTTCCGCTATTTTTAATACTGACGACTATAAAGCGACTATTGATGCAATGAAAGAAGAGTTAAAAAATTAGACTAAAAAATATTAATTTATCATCACCACTTTATCCAGATACCATGCAAAAAAATTTGCGCATGGCATCCTAAGATCTCAGCATTAATGAAAAATACTTTTATAGACTTTTACTTAACATAAACAACAATTTCTTCTGAAACTACTGCCGGATTATGTGGTCTATGCAAATAGTCACCCAGTATTAAAGATAGTGTGTGCTTACCTTTCGGTAGTGTTACAAAATCCTCTGTTTGGCCACCACCAAAGTGCTTTACGTTAATACCTAACGGCTTAAGAAAGTCAGGCATATCTCCATTAATTAATAAATGATGGTGTCCAGTAAACTCTTTATTGAACCCCGCTGGCGATATTCCCATGCCAGACAAACCAAAAATCACCTTAAACGTTGTTGGAACCGTCGCGCCATTCTTTGGCGAAATAATATAAACTTGCGCATTTTCAATAGATAAGGAACGCTTTAAATCTTCTGCTATATTAGGTTGTATCATAACCGATAAAATTATAAATATACCTAGTTTAATAACTCTCTTCATATTCATCTTCTCCGTCTTGTTACATTTTAATCAAATAAATTTTTATCAATTTCACGCTAATCAAGATCGGGTATAACCAGTTCTTCTAACCAATCAAAATTAGGATCTCCCAAAACCAAAAAGAAAGGGTTAAGTAAACACTCTTTTTGGTTGTATGTCATATCGCTAAAATCAAGTTGAACTATTTTACCTCCAGCTTGCTCTACAATTGCCTGAGCAGCTGCGGTATCCCATTCGGATGTTAGTGCAAGTCTAGGGTATAAGTCTGCAGATCCCTCCGCCACCATACACATTTTCAACGAACTACCTCGACTGGTTAAATCGTAACTCGCAAAGTTTTGACAAAGCGTTTTAACTTTATCTAATCCATGCCTTCGGCTTGCGACAACTGTAAAATGATTTTTATTGTCTTTTTGTTGTAAACTTCTTACCGCAATACTTTGCGCAGCGTCCTCTTGATGCTGTTTGAATGCACCTAATCCATTAGCGGCTGAATAAGTAATATCAGCCACTGGAACATGGATGACACCCAGAATTGATTTACCCTTTTCCTGTAAAGCAATATTAACCGTAAACTCGCCATTTCTGGCAATAAATTCTTTGGTACCATCAAGAGGGTCAATTATAAAACATCGACTCCAATTTTTACGGTCGTCAAACTCTATACCTGTACTTTCCTCTGACAGACAAGGCAAGTTTGGATATTTTTCTTCTAAAAAATTGACTATTATATCGTGCGCTGCCAAATCTGCTCGTGTTAATGGCGTATTATCACCTTTCATTTGAACATCAAAATTATCGCTGTTATATATTTCTAGTATTTCTTTGCCTGCTTTTTTTGAGATGCTAATAACATCACTTAAAATAGCTTTTAAATCTAAATATTTCACTTTATATTCTCTTCTTTTTACTTTCTGTTTAATATCTTATTGGCTAAAAAAAGTGCCGCGACAGATCGCGCTTCGGTAAAACTTTCTTGTTTAAGTATTGCGTCAATGTCATCTATTGGAAATAACATTACATCTAATGGTTCTGGCTCATCGCCTTCTAATTTTTCTTTATAAAGCGACTCTGCTAAAACTAAATTCATTTTGTGTGTTAAATAACCTGGCGCCAAACTCATTGTTTTCATTGCAGTAAAATTATTGGAGCCGTAACCGACCTCTTCTCTAAGCTCTCTATTTGCGGACTCAAAAATGCTCTCGCCTTCATCCATTAATCCTTTGGGAAATGCAAGTTGATAGTCTTCTGTTCCAACTGAATATTCTTTGATCATTACAAAGTATTTATCTTCCAGAATTGGAACAATCATCACTGCGCCACGAGGTCCCGCAACAAGTCTCTCGTAAGTTCTTTTTTCACCATTAGAAAAGGTAAGACCTATTTCTTCAACTTTAAACAGTCTCGTTTTTGCAATTTCTTTTACTCGGATAATTTTAGGTTTTTTATTCATAATTAAATCAATTGCGAAAAATCGCTAACAGTAGTAAATGGAGTCATATCTTTTCTTTCTTTTTCAGAATCTGGTTTATCAATGGCTAGTATACTACCAATTCCAAACTGGCTAGCGGAAATAAGAACTGGCATACTATCATCTATAAATAGACATTTAGATGAGGATAGCTGATATTTCTCAATCAACAATTTCCAGAATATCTGCTCCTCTTTTGCATAACCTAGCTCATGCGAACTACAAATGTGGTCAAAATATTGATTCATTTCCGCTTTCATCATTTTTATTCCAATCGTATCCGGATGTGCATTAGTCGCCATTATGATCTTAAAATCAGGTTGTTTATTTGCACGCCTTTCATTTTGTATTTTCTTTAAATGCCCCAAAAAATTGACAGCGTTGGGTCTAAAAGAAATCTTGTGTAAAATTTCATGTTTTAATGCTTTAATATCAATTTTTAGAGTCTTGGTCCAATAATCCAAACAATACCAATCTAATGTGCCTTTTACTTTTTCTTGCAATGCAATTAGGTTTTTTTTCCCTTCCGATAAACTAATATTATTGTTTTTTGCGTATAACTGTGGCAACAAGTCATGCCAATAATAATTATCAAAATGAAGATCAAGCAAAGTGCCGTCCATATCCAGTAGCACCGTATCAATCTTAGACCAACTTAAATTGATTTTTTCAAAATATTGTTTCAATTGATTATCTTCATTTTTGTATTCATTGTAATTAAATACCTACCAAATTTTTTTCTTGAATTTCAGAGCTTGGCGACCATTGGATTGCTTACCATCTGCAAAAAATAAAAAGGCATTAAAAATCGATTTATCAACACCAGTTGAAATACTGCCACTAAAATCTAATAATCCTTGTTTAGATATTTTTATATCTCCTTGAATATCTAATATATTTTCACCTTTTAATATTTTTGCTTGGATAGAACCATCTTCATTAGTTTTCCAATCTAGTTCAAAGTTTCCTAGCGTCCATAATTTTCCATTCAATGTGACTGCACTATCATTCCAAAGCGTTTTTCCGTAAAGGTAGGTTAGTCTTGATGCCAAGATATGCAAGTCTACATGCCTGGTTTCAAGATTACCTTTTAACTCGATCCCTTTAAAAGGAATATATTTTTCGAAATGCGAAAGTGAGGTTTTTATATTCGCATTTTCCAAATTTACAGTTTTGCTATCTTGCAACTCAAAAGCAAGATTGCCTATAAGATCGCCCTTAAAAATATCAACATCAGCACCTAACTTCCCAGTAATCAGTGAGAAGACTCTCGTATTAAAATCTATATCTTCTAGTGACCAGCCTTGCAACTGCAAATTGCCAATCTTACCTGACCAAACAGTTCCATCTAGCCCGCTAATAACAACCCCACTTTTCGCTGGAAGAAATTTTTTGATGATCTTTGCCGGCATCAAAAAAATAATCAAAAGAAACAGAAATGATGTAAAAAGTATAATTTTATTTTTCATTATATTTGTCTTATGTTGTCTATCTTAAACACGCTAAATCGAATTTATCTCAAATACGCTACTTGAGTAATTTTACGTTGATACTTGTTATACCGTCATTCTCTCTACTACGGATATTAACGCTAGCAACTGATACATTATGCTTTGACTCGACTTCCGCGACCCATCTCAAGAAACTATCAAAACTAACATTATCAAACCAGACCTGCATTTCATTTGGACTTTTACTGTCACGTCTTGAAACAGCTAAATTAAACTTTTTAGTTGTACTATTGATGATTGAAGTCAAAGGTAAAGAGCCACCCACAGCACTCCCTATGGAACTGTTTGACTTAATAATTGAAACTTGTTGGCTCATCCAAAGGTCAGATTTTATCCTTGACGCCACTTCAATTTCCAATTTGTTAACGCCTTCATTTAAAGGGCTGATAATCAAGAGATAAACTAAAATGATAGAAACCAAAGCTCCGGCAATCAAAGTGATCTTTTGGTCTTGCTCAGATAGTTCATTAAACCAGTTTTTAATCGAATCCATTTTAAATACCCTTTGTATTTCTAGTTTTCAGTTTCTAAGATCTTGATTCTAATAGCTAGTTTCTAATAATCAGACGACTTGAAAAACCTTCACCACGTTGCGTCTCTGATGAGCGTTCGACTTGATGTCCATTCGACTTTAATGCATCTGCAAATTTGTCTAATTCAACTAAGTTAGAGGCGATCAGATCTAGCCTTAACTCATTTCGCGTGATGTCATAACTAATATTAGTGGGATGCACTTTATCAAGATCGGTTAACGATTGACTACTCGACTCTAATATTTTCAGGAAACCTGAGGAGTCCGACGACGAGCCAAGTGACTTCATATGATCTCGCATATTTTTTACAGCTCTCGCAGAGGATGGCGGTACTTTACGGGTCGGGAAAGCTTGTTTATATAAGGTCATTTTTCTGGCATCTAACTGCTCTTTTTGTTCGCCTAAGGTGATTATTTTGCTTGTTTGAAAAATAATAAATACGATAAATAAACCTGCAGCAATAGTACACATTTTAGTTAAAAATAGACCCAGTTCCGATCGCCCTTTATGGGGTTCATATTCATCTTGCATAAGATTGATAACATTAGCACTTGAAAAAGATTCCATGAGTAAGGATTCTTTACTTTCAATTGGTATTGTTTTAACAGCAAAGCGGCCGACAGGTAAATCTCGAATCAACCCTGAACAATCAACGCTTGAATAAATATTAAGTGAAATTGCTATTGCTAGACTTTCTTCACTCACAGTTCCGTTGACTGCTTCCGGAGATTCACTATGTTTCTCCTGCATATCAGCAAGTTGTTTTTGCATTAACCAGCTAAAATCATCAGGTTCACAATTCCAAACTTGCCCATTGTGATTTATGACTGAGCAGTTTGACTCTTCAAGTAAGATATTAATCCCTTCTTCAGGTGCTAATAATAAATCCTGCTCCAGTAAAATTTGTTCGAGCTTTATTTCTGCGGATTCAAATTGAGAAATTAACGATTCTAAATAGTCTCGTTCAATCCCTCTAACGCTTACTGGTATGTTTTTATCAACATCCTTATATGCGTAGAATAATGAATCGACAGAGGTAGAAACTTCATCCTCCATCATAAAAGGGATAGCTTTTCTCATCAACTTAGGATTTCGGTTAGGTATATCTAAATTAGAAGCGACCACATCTTGAGATGATAGTATTAAACTAACTCTTTTAGACTCAGCCATATCCGCTAAACAGCTTAAATCAGCTTTTAGAATCTCTTCACTTTTTATTAGATAGCCGGCATTAAGCTCTACACCTTGATTAGTTACAATATCGGAATCACCTGATTTAGCCGTATCATCAAGCTTCCATTTTAAACAAACCTGCTCACTAGCACCCCAAAATATCAATAAATCTTGCATCAGTCTTTCCCAAAATATCGTGAGACAACCTTAAAGCGGTTGCTGTCGTCTTTTACGAATAAAGTTGTCATAAATACCTTTGTTGTATTTATTTGTGCTTTTGATTTCATCTGAAAAAAGCGACTTGTATCTGTCAGACGTGATTTTAAATCGCTTTTTATTTTTGCTCCTGAGCCTAACTCATCCCAAAAACCTTTCATATCATACCCTTTGTCTGGGCGGGAGCTAATTAACTCTTTAACCTTTGTTAATACAACATTTTTTCCCAATGCCGCGTGTAGTAAATGGGCGCTATCAGATGACAGGGTATTAACATTTATTTGATTCGCCTTAGCGTCTGGCAAAACGCAAATATCTTCATCAATTAATGACATTATTTTTCCATTAAACGAACGCACCGCTAACAATTCACTCTTGTGTGCGATTTCACCATTCGCTGGCAAGTAAGCCACTTCTAATCCTTGATAATAAAGATCTTCAACACCATCAGGTCCACTAGGGGTATAATCTTCATCAATCCAATCTCTAAGTTCAGCCGCAAGTGCTTCGGGTTTGATTACTGAGTCAACTAAAACAGAATCCAAATAATCAGCAAATATTTCTTCCCCAATGGTTTTCTCATTTTGGTTATTAGGATTAGTATAATTCAGGTTACCTGTTGCCGATGGCTTTACTGGTTGCGGTCCAACTAAAGATTGATTGGCCTGATTATTTTGTCCAAGCTGATTGTTGTTACTTTTATCCTTATCGCCCAATGAGTTGAGATTAAAACAACTTTGCATATCTTTAATGGTTGCAGTCATACCACCGCCATCAATCGGAAAGGTGATATCACTTTGTGCCCAAGCTTGATTCAAATGAACTGTATCTTCCTTTTCTTTATCAAAACCTTTTTGTAAATAAATTTTTGCTAATTCTTCCATGCCTATCAAGTAAGAGTATGCCTGGTCACGATGAATTAGATTTCTGGCTAATGTACTTTGGTAATTGACTCTTTTGTTAATTTCTACAATCAACAAAGCAATAAAGGCAACAACTAAAATAACCGTTATTAAAACGGTTCCTTTTTGCCTTTTAAATTGACTAATTTTTTGATCAAACATGATTAACTACTCGGATCAGAAATAACAAATAACCGGTTCACTAAACCAATATCAGTTAGCTCTAACGTAACCCTAACCGCAACCGGCAATATTCCGATACTAGAGCTGGCAGAAGTTCGTTGTGAGCCAACACTTGATGAGCTTATGTCCGTTGATAAAAGATCGCCTCCGCCATACACCGGCCAATAATCGCTCCATTCTTCACCATCATAAAAATCAAATTTAATACTCTCTACATTTTCCAGTAACGGTCGATTTAAACCCTGTTCAGGATTCATACCATCAGGAAAACCATAACTAATTCGGCGCAATATTTTTTCCTCTACAAAATAAGTCAACCTTTCCAAGTTTGAACGCTTTAAACCTGCTGGGTTTTTTCTACCCATGCGAGTTAAATTAAGATGCGGTGAGCCAAGTCCATCATCACTTGATAAGTTATCTTTTTTATCACCAAATTCATCTCTAAATTTACGCGGTGCTAACTGTTGAATATCATCTGAGATAAATAACCAAGCTCTTTCGATCGAGTTATAACGGTTGCCTGTATTTTCTATACTTGTTTTAGCAATCGTTGCTCTATCTAATAAGGTAAATGCTCCTACGCCTATGGCTGCAGCAATTGCCATAGCAATTAGTATTTCTAAAAGCGTAAAACCTTTTTGCTGCTTTTTTAAAGTAATAGCAGCTAATATTGTTTTGTAGTTACGGTTCATTTTTTAATGTTCTTATTGGCAATAAAACCAACAAAGCGAGATGTCGCATTTTCATCTTTTTCTTCTAATCTAACTTCAATTTCGACCTGCCTTAATTCTTTTTCAGTGGTCTTTGAAACTGTTTGCAGCCAATGCCAAGTTATAGGCTCTTCAAGTGTGCCCGCCATTTCAATACGGCCTCGCGTAACACCTGTATTAGGCCACTCTTTTTTCAATCGAGTTTCAGCTAACTGATTCATCGCTACCCAGTGAGCAATTATTTTTTGTGAGGCATTCACCTGTGCTAACTGATAATTAGAAACTTGTGATATCAATCCAACTGCGGCATAGCCAAAGATTGCCAGCGCAATTAATATTTCCAACAACGTAAACCCACCCAGCTTACGCTGAGATTGATTTAACTGATGATTGGATTGATTAAACTTCATGTTTTTTTAGTGCTCTTTTTTAAAGCTCATTGTCTTCATAATTCTTATCTAAATCTTGAAATAAATTGCCTACCAGAGGCCCTTCATATTTTAATTCTCCGGTTAGAAACCCTCTAACACGAAAAAAATGGCTATCACTATCCATTCTACTTTTATCCAAAATAGCAATTCCAATTGAAAATTGATTTTGTTCTCCACTTGATAAAAAATAGATTTGTGGTGGCTCGAACTTTTTTTGAGATTCTTCTTCATTTTCAAAAATCTCAACGTCTTCTTCAAAAATATCAATCTCATCATCAAATTGACTAAATAGGTTTTCTTCATCTAAGGTTAAGTTTATTTCGAGCCCTTCATTAAACTCATGCCTTCCTAATTCTGGTAATTCAGAAATTTCTTTCCAACTAGCTAACTTAGGTTTTCTTTTTTGGTCTTTAGAGTTTTCATCAAAATCATTATTTGAGTTATCACTGCTGTTACTTGAACCAGCTCCGGATTTTGACTTTCCGCTTGATTTTCCTTTTGACTTTTTATCTGAGTCATCGTCTTCAACTAATTCTAAAAATTGATAACCTTTATCATCGATAGTTAAACCAAATTCGCGATTCAATAAAACAGATTGATCTCTCACTAGCTCGATAGCTGCAACTAACCTTAATATTTCCTGCTTGGCCAACTTATCAGATGAACCACCCAAATTAGGCAATGCAAAGGCCACCATAATTGCCATAATCGCCATCGCGACTAAAATCTCTAATAGACTAAAACCTTGTGCTTTCACTAATTAATAATCTCTATATTTAACAGAACAGGACAAAAGGGGTCGGAGTCAATTATCTGAATCTAAGCTCAAAATATTATACTAACCAATCTCTTTCATGACTTGGCTAGCGTTTTCTAAATTGACTCTAACCTTGTATCTTCGAATTTAACTCCGCCTCTTTGTTGCAAAGCTACTGCTCACCCGTTTTAAATGCTTTGATGACTTCATCAACGTTCCAGTTTCCTATATCAGAAGCTAGACCCTCGCCACCTTCTTCACCATCAGCACCTAAAGAGTAAATATCGTATTCACCAAACTCTCCTGGGTAGGAATATTGATAGGGATTTCCCCAAGGATCATTATTCAATTCAATGTATCCCCGCCTCGCATAATTACTGGGGATAGGACGACTAGAAGGTTTTTGTGCTAACGCTTCAATACCTTGCTCTGTTGTTGGGTACATAAAATTATCTGAGCTGTATTGGATCAAAGCAGATTGCACTGCCTTGATATCACCTTTAATACGTATTAGGTTCGCTTCTTCTGTTTTACCCGCAAACTGTACCACCATGACGCCACCTAAAATCGCCATAATTGCCATTGCTACTAGTATTTCTAAAAGCGAAAAACCTGATTGTTGTTTCATTTTAAAACCTCTTAAATTAAAAATTAATTATTTTTTCATGCCCTTAAAGGTTTATTATGCCAAAGTATTACTCAACTCAAACACCGGCAACATAATCGCTAATACAATCATAAAAACAAAAGCACCCATAATTAAAATCATAATCGGTCCAATTAAATCCATCATTACGCTAACCATATTATCAAACTGTACTTCTTGGTTATCCGCAGCGCGGTCTAACATTTCTTCAAGTTGACCTGAACTTTCACCACTAGCAATCATATGCAACATCATGGGTGGAAAATAACCGCACTGTTGTAAAGAAACTTTAATACCCGCACCTTCACTTACCCTGGTAGCGGCTTCTGCCACGGCAACCTTTAATTCGGCGTTTGTCATAACGTCACCAGCAATTTTTAAGCCCTCTAGCAACGGTACACTACTGGCATTTAGAATTGCTAAAGTTCTCGCAAACCTTGCTGCATTTAAGCCTCGAATAACTTTGCCAATAACCCATGCGTTAATTTTCCATTTGTCCCATTTCAGCCTTAAACTGGGTGTTTTTAGTAAATACTTAAACCCTGAAATTAACGCAAAAATCATGATAAAAGTTAAAATCCCCCAAGATTGTACATAATCACTTAACGACAAAAGTGCTTCCGTCAACCAAGGTAAATCTTGTCCAGACTTGGTAAAGCTTTTTGTAATTTCTGGTACAACGGAACCTAGTAGAAAGCCAACAATACCAATGCTCACAACTGACAAAATTACAGGGTAAACTAACGCACCGGTTATTTTTTGAGAAATAGCTTGTCGTGATTCTGTATAATCTGCCAGTCGTTCTAAAACTAATTCTAAATGTCCCGACTTTTCACCCGCTGCCACCATTGAGCGATACAATTCTGAAAAAACTTTTGGGTACTCGCTTAAGGCGTCCGCTAAAGAGTGCCCTTCAACAACTCTCGCTCGAATACCCATAAGCATAGTTTTTTGCTTAGTCTTTTCGCATTGTTCTGCGACTGCTTTAATGGTTTCTTCTACTGGGATTGCGGCACGTATTAATGTGGCAATTTGCCTTGTAATTAAAGCTAAATCTGCAGCACTTAATTTTAACTTACTTGATTTGCTCTGATTTGCATTTGCACTCTTATTTTCATTTCTATTGATACTTTCCACGTCAATTGGAATTAAGTTTTTTTCCTTAAGCAATTGTCTAATTTGACGAGGTGTATCACCTTCCATAACACCTTTTTTTTGCTTGCCTGCGGTATCGAGCGCAACATATTCAAAAGCAGCCATGATTAGTCTTCTCTAGT